>DASSSR010000075.1:0-41790 GCA_035708345.1 Gaiellaceae bacterium | reverse complement strand
CCGGCGGACGCGGCTCACGGCTCCTTGATCAGCAGCAGCGTCAGATTCGCCCGCGCCAGCAGCTGCCGGCCCGTGGACGGGTCGTACCAGCTCGAGAGCCCGCCGTGCGCGTCGGTGACCAGCACGACGAGGCTGTCGGGCAGCGTGCGGGTCAGGTCGAGGATGGCCGCCGCCGGCCGGCCCGCCGAGGCGATCACGCGCACGTGCTCCAGCTGCGGGCGCAACCCGTCCGCGAGCGCCTCCAGCCGGCGGCGCACCTCCTCCGTCGCGAACTCGCGGGCGAGCGCCGTGCTCGCCGGCAGCAGCCGGCTCGCCGGCGAGGAGGACGGCTCCGCCACCGAGAGCAGCGTCACGCCGGCACCGTACGCGGGGGCGATCGCGCGGGCGGCGTCGAGCGCCCGCTCGACGTCGTGGTCGAAGTCGAGCGGCACGATCACGTCGTGGAGGCGGAACTCGCGCGGATCGGCGCGGCGGACAGTCCGCAGCAGGATCGGGATGCTGCCGCCGCGGAGGATGCGCTCGGCGATCGAGCCGAGCAGGCGGTCGCGCAGGTTGCTGCGCCCGTGCGCGCACATCGCGATCAGGTCGGCGTCGTGCTCGTGCGCGTGCTGGTCGATCGCGGCGGCGACGTCGGAGACCGGCCGCTCGTGCACGTCCACCACGACCTCGACGCCCGCCTCGCGCAGGCTCGCCGCCCGGCGCTCGACGTAGGCGGTCGCGTCCGCCGCGGTCGCCAGGTGCGGCTCGCCGTGCACCTCGCGCGGGGGCTCGCGCTCGAGCACGTGCAGGAGGACGAGCGTGGCGCCGAGCCGCTCCGCGAACGACCGCGCGGGCGGCAGGGCCGCCTCGGCGAGCGCGGAGCCGTCGAGCGGGACGAGGATGCGGCGCGGCGTCACAGCCCGAAGACTCGCAGGAGCAGGAACGCGTTGAGCGCGGCGATCAGCAGCACGAGCCCCCAGAGGGGGAGGGCGACGCGCAGCGGGTTGCGGAACTCGCCCATCACGTCCTCTCTACCCGTCAGCCAGGCGAGCGGGACGAGCGCCTGCGGGATCCCGAACGAGAGCACGACCTGGCTGAGCACGAGCGCGCGCGTCGCGTTCGCGCCGGCGCCCGCGATCACGAGCGCGGGCAGCATCGTCGCGAGCCGGCGCACCGAGAGCGGGATCGCCCGGTGCAGGAAGCCGCGCATGATCACCTGGCCGGCGAACGTGCCGACGGCGGAGGCGGAGAGCCCGGACGCGAGCAGCGAGATCGCGAAGACCGCGCTGGACGCGGAGCCGAGGATCGGCGTCAGCGTCCGGTGCGCCTCCTCGATCCCGGAGACGTGGACGAGCCCCTGCGCGTGGAAGGTGGCGGCGGCGAGCATCACCATCAGCACGTTGATCACGCCGGCGAGGCTGAGCGCGATCGCGACGTCGGCCCGCTGCGCGCGGAGCATCCGCCGCAGCCGCGGCGCGTCGACGCGCCCGCGGTCCTGCATCAACGCCGAGTGCAGATAGATCACGTGCGGCATCACGGTCGCACCGAGGATGCCGGTCGCGAGCAGCACCGACTCCTGCCCGCCGAGCCGCGGCGGCGCGAAGCTCCGCCCGAGCGCACCGAAGTCGGGCTTGCCGAGGGCCGTCTCGGCGACGTAGCTGACGGCGATCACGCCGATCAGCGCCGCGATCACGGCCTCGAAGAACGGCATCCCGCGCCGCTGCAGCCCGAGCAGGAGGACGGTGCCGGCGGCGGCGACGACCGTCGCCGGGAAGAGCGCGAGCCCCGTCAGCAGCTTCAGCCCGAGCCCGGCGCCGAGCAGCTCGGCGAGATCGGTCGCCATCGCGACGACCTCCGCCCCGAGCCAGGCGGCGAGCACGAGCCGGCGCGGCGCCCGGTCGCGGATGTGCTCGGGCAGGTTCCGCCCGGTGACGAGCCCGAGCTTCGCCGACTGCGTCTGGATCACCATCGCGGCGACGTTCGCGGCGACGACGACCCAGACGAGGCGGTACCCCACCTCCGCGCCGGCCTGGATGTTCGTCGCGAAGTTGCCCGGATCGACGTAGGCGACCGCCGCGACGAACGCCGGCCCCAGGAAGAGCCACGCCCGGTGCGTGCGGACGCTCGTCGCGCCGGCGATCGGCTCGCTCTCCACCTGCGGATTTTGACGGGGGCGACGAGCCCGCGTGCGGGCCCGGGCTCAGCCCGGGGAGACGACGAACATCAGGTCGTCGACGTAGCACCAGCTCCAGTCCTCGCCGGGCTCGACGGAGCGTGCGATCGGGTGGGAGGCCTCGTGCGCGTGCCGGCTCGCGTGCCGGTTCGGCGAGGAGTCGCAGCAGCCGATCTTGCCGCAGATCTGGCACATGCGCAGGTGCACCCAGCCGCTGCCGATCTTCAGGCACTCCTCGCAGCCGTCGATCCGCCCGGGCGGCTCGACGACCGCGATCTGGTCGAGATGGGAGCAGGCGACGGCGCTCATCTGCTGCGCTGGTACCCGTCGGTCGGCGCCTGAAGCCTCACGGCGTCAGCGCCACCGCCGCCTCGGGGGTCACGACGCGGAAGGCGAAGCTCTCGACGAGGTACAGGTGCACGGTGTCGGCGTCGTGCCGGTCGTAGCCGACGGAGACGTCCTCGCCGCAGTCGAAGAGGAAGTCGCCGCCGCGGAGGCTGACGACGCCGCCGCCGGTGACGCCGGGCGCCCAGACGAGCGGGCCGCCGAGGATCTGGCGCAGGTGGTCGAGCAGCGGGTAGCCGCCGTGCTCGCTCGTCTCGAGCACGCGCGTGTACGGCTCGGGGCCGAGCGCGAGCCCGTAGGGCCCGTCGATGCCGGCGCGGAGCAGCCGCTCGACCGCCATCGCCACGTGGCGCGGGTACCGCTCGCAATGCTCGCCGAGGACGATCGGGTCGTGCTTGGCCCCCGCGAGGATGCCGGTGATCGCGGCCTGCTCGAAGCCGTGGAAGACGACGCCGTTCTCGGCGACGGCGAGCCGGTGCGCCGCCTCGTCGAGCGCGCCGAGG
Source organism: Gaiellaceae bacterium (assembly GCA_035708345.1). Taxonomy (GTDB): domain Bacteria; phylum Actinomycetota; class Thermoleophilia; order Gaiellales; family Gaiellaceae; genus Palsa-739. The sequence continues at coordinate 38,790 of DASSSR010000075.1, read as the reverse complement.
TCGACGTCGAGCGCGCCGCGGTCCGCGTCCTGCAGCTCGGCGCGGGCGACGGTGAAGGGTGCGTGCAGCTCGACCAGCGGCAGCACCTGCCGCTGCGCCGCCCACAGCCCTTCCCACGGCACGTCGGGCAGCCGGTGGATGCGGCCGCGGTCGACGGCCGAGCGCTCCCAGCCGTGCGGCCCGGCGAACGCGACGAGCCGGCGGGCCGCGAGCTTCGGCGTCAGCCGCTCGCGCGCCTCCTCGTCGATCAGCTTCCAGCCGTGGTCGCTGATCGGCGCGTGCTCGCGGAGCAGATGGCTCACGAGGTCGCCTCCCGGAGGCTGCCGATCCCGAGCGAGACGCTGCCGACGACCGGCGCGCCGCGCTCCGCCTCGCCTTCGACCGCCGCCTCCTCGGCCTGCTCGCCTCGCTCGACGATGTCGCCCTCCCGGAGGAGGATCCCGGCCGCGATCTCGCGCCAGAGCGGCGTGCGCCGCAGCAGGAACTCGAGGTCCATGCAGAAGTGCTTGAACTCCTCGCCCTGCGCGTCGCGCATGATCGCGCGCGCCTCGCGGTCAGGCTCGAGCGCGAGCCGCTGCTCGTACCAGCCGATCGCCTCCGCCTCCTCGGTCAGCGACGCGCAGAGGCGCGCGAACGTGCGCGTGGCGGCGGGCAGCTCGTCGGCCGGCTCGTGGTACTGGTCGAAGCCCATCCTCAGCCGTCCCTGCGCGTGCAGGTCGCGGAGATGTCGGCGGAGATCCGCACCTCGTCGCCGACCATGACGCCGCCGGCCTCCAGCACCCGTTGCCAGTTGAGGCCGAAGTCGCTGCGGCTGATCGTCCCGCGCACCTCGAGCCCGACCCGGTCCTGGCCGTCGCCGTCGTGCATCGCGCCGTGCACGGTGACGTCGAGCGTGACGGGCCGCGTCTCGCCCCGCAGCGTCAGCTCGCCGGTGACGCGATAGTCGCCGCCGTCCACGTGCTCGATCCGCGTCGACTCGAACGAGATCGACGGATGGTGCTCCGCGTCGAAGAAGTCCTCCGAGCGGAGGTGCGCGTCGCGGCGCGGCTCGTTGGTGTCGATCGACGCGGCCTCGACGGTGCCGCGCACCTTCGAGTCGCGGTAGTCCTCGGCCGCCTCGATCGTCCCTTCGAAGGCGCCGAAATGGCCTCGGACGGTCGAGACCATCATGTGCTTGACGCGGAAGTCGACCGACGAGTGCGCGCGGTCGACGGTCCACGTGCCGGTCGGGACTCTGACGATGCCCTGGTCCGTCTCGAGCTGGGTCGCCATGGCTCCTCCGTTTCTCGGGTGAGCCCTCGATACCCGGAGCCGCCCGTCGCGACACGGCCCGCGGCGATGTCCTTGGATTCCCGGGCGCCCGATCCGGCGATAGAGCCGGTAGCGCCGAGTCTTCCGCGGGCGCAGCGGGCGTCCGGGGCCTCGGCAGGTCCGCGAAGGAGGAGCTGGAGCCATGGCCGAGCAGGGCAACGGGTCGATCTTCGGCGGCGTCGGGGCGGTGCTCGACGACCTGGAGGCGCTGTACAAGGACGTGCACCGCCACCCCGAGCTGTCGATGCAGGAGGAGCGCACGGCCGGGCTCGCGGCCGAGCGGCTGCAGCGGGCCGGCTTCGAGGTGACGACGGGCGTCGGCAAGACGGGCGTCGTCGGCCTGCTGCGCAACGGCGACGGGCCGACGGTGATGCTGCGCGCGGACATGGACGCCCTTCCCGTGCAGGAGCAGACCGGCCTCGACTACGCGAGCACGACCGACGGCGTCATGCACGCGTGCGGCCACGACATGCACGTCGCGTGGCTCGCAGGCGCCGCGGCGCTGCTCGCGGGCGCGCGCGGCGACTGGCACGGGACGCTGCTCGCCGTCTTCCAGCCGGCGGAGGAGACGGCGGCGGGCGCGCAGGCGATGATCGACGACGGCCTCTTCGACCGCTTCCCGAAGCCCGACGTCGTGCTCGGCCAGCACGTGATGCCCGCGCCCGCCGGCAGCATCGGCACCCGCTCGGGCGTGATGACCTCGGCGGCGGACAGCTTCGAGATCCGCATGTTCGGCCGCGGCGCGCACGGCTCGATGCCGGAGGCGAGCGTCGACCCGGTCGTGATGTCGGCGGCGACGGTGCTGCGCCTGCAGACGATCGTCTCGCGCGAGGTCGCGGCGGCGCAGTCGGCGGTCGTCACCGTCGGCGCGCTGCAGGCCGGGACGAAGGAGAACGTGATCCCGGACGAGGCGGTGATCAAGCTGAACGTGCGCACGTTCGACGAGGGCGTCCGCACGCACGTGCTCGACGCGATCAAGCGGATCGTCGACGCCGAGGCGCAGGCCTCGGGCGCGCCGAAGCCGCCGGAGTTCACGACGCTCGACCGGTACCAGCTCGTCCGCAACGACCCCGACGCCGCCGCGCGCGTGCGCAGCGCCTTCGAGGCGCACTTCGGCGAGGGTGGCGTCGTCGACATCCCGCCGATCTCGGCGAGCGAGGACTTCGGCTCGTTCGGCAGCGAGTGGCACGCGCCCTCCGTCTTCTGGACCGTCGGCGGCACCGACCGCGACACGTATGCGAGGGCGAAGGAGGAGGGCAGGCTCGCCGAGCTGCCGACGAACCACAACCCGCGCTTCGCGCCGGTCATCCACCCGACGCTCGAGACCGGGGTGGAGACGCTGCTCGCGGCTGCGGCAGCGTGGCTCGGCGCCTCGTGAGATCGTGACGGGTCGTGACCTCGCCGCTCCACGGCTTCGACCCGACGCTGCTGCTCGTCCTCAACCTGGCGGGGACGTTCGTCTTCGGGCTGAGCGGCGGCCTCGCCGGCGTGCAGAAGCGGCTGGACGCCTTCGGCGTCGTCGTGCTGGCGGTCGTCGTCGGGCTCGCGGGCGGGATCACGCGCGACGTGCTGATCGGGATCCCGCCGCAGACGTTCCGCGACTGGCGCTATCTCGCCGTCGCCGGCGGCGCCGGCCTCGTCACCTTCCTCGCGCACCCCGTGCTGGAGCGGCTCGAGGGGCCGATCCTCGTCCTCGACGCCGCCGGGCTCGCGCTCTTCTGCGTCACCGGCGCGAGCACCGCGCTCGACCATCACGTGGGCACGGTCGAGGCGGTCGTGCTCGGTGCGATCACCGGCGTCGGCGGCGGCGTGCTGCGCGACATCCTCATCCGCGAGATCCCGGTCGTGCTCCGCACCGGCCTCTACGCGATTCCCGCGCTGATCGGCGCCGCGGTGGTCGTCGGCGCCGGCAAGGGCGGCAGCCACAACCTCGCCTTCCCGCTCGTCGGCGCCGCCGTCTGCTTCCTGATCCGGGTCGCCGGCATCCGCTTCGACCTGAACGTGCCGCGGGCGCCGCGGCCGGAGCGCGACTGACCGCTCGCGGACCGGGTACCGGGAGCGTGTGAGCGCCTCGGTGCTGGTGTGCGGCGCGGTGTTCGACGGTGTCTCCGACGGCCTCGGAGGCGCGACCGAGATCCTCGTGCGCGACGGCCGGATCGCGGAGATCGGCGCTTCGGTGCGGCGCCCGGAGGGCGCCGAGGTGATCGACCTCTCGGAGCGCACGGTCGGCCCCGGGTTCATCGACACGCACGTGCACCTGACGATGGACGCCTCCGACCTCGCCCGGCAGACGCTCGAGTCGACGGCGACGAAGGCCCTGAAGGGGCTCGGCCTCGCGCAGGAGTATCTGCGCTACGGCTTCACGACGCTGCGCGACCTCGGCAGCATGGACCCGGAGTTCCCGACCGTCGACCTGCGCGACGCGCTCGCCGCCGGGGTCGTGCCGGGCCCGCGGCTCGTCGTCGCCGGGCACATCATCAGCGCCTCGGCCGGCCACGGCGACCTGCGCGGCTTCTACCCGTCCCGGTGGGACCTGCCCGTCTCGGCGATCGCCGACGGGGCGGACGAGATCCGCCGGCTCGTGCGGCGCGAGCACGCGTACGGCTCCGACTGGATCAAGACGAGCAACGCGGGCGGCTACTTCAGCCCCGGCGACGACCCGGCGAAGCCGACCTGGTTCGACGACGAGCTGGAGGCGCTCTGCTCGGCCGCGGAGCTGCTCGGGATGCCGGTCGCCGTGCACACCGGCGCCGCCGAGGCGTGCAAGCAGGCGATCCGCTGCGGCGCCCGCAGCCTCGAGCACGCGTACCTGATCGACGAGGAGGCCGTCGACCTGGCCGTCCGCCTCGACACCTTCGTCGTGCCGACGATGCAGATGACCCAGGAGGACATCGGCGCCCTGCAGGCCGGCACGCTGCCATGCCAGGCGGTCTGGAAGTTCAGCCGCGACAACCGGCAGATCGTCGACGCGCAGCGGCTCCTCGCCGGCAGCGACGTGAAGATCGCGTTCGGGACGGACTGCGGCATGTTCCCGTTCAGCCACGGCATCCTCGAGTTCCAGGCGATGGTCGCCGCCGGGCTGAGCCCGCTCCGCGCCCTGAAGGCCGGCACCTCGGTCGCCGCCGAGCTGCTCGCCCGCGACGACCTCGGCGTGCTCCGGCCCGGCGCGTGCGCGGACGTCGTCGCGATGCGGGGCGACCCGCTCGAGGACATCGCGGCGACGGCGAGCGTCGACTTCGTCATGCGCGGCGGAACGGTGTACCGTCGACCCGACGACGCGAGCTAGGAGCCGCCGTGCCGGACCAGGGGACGAACAAGCCGCCCGAGAAGCCGCGGTTCAGGATCGCGCCGTGGTGGATCGTCTTCGTCGTCGCGCTCTTCGCCGTCAACTACTGGGCCGGGTCGCGCGCGACCGAGGGCCCGGCGCGCGTCCGCGTCCCGTACAGCCCCTTCTTCCTGCAGCAGGTGCGGTCGGGGAACGTCGCCGAGATCACGTCGCGGGGCACGGCGATCCAGGGGACGTTCAAGCAGAAGCGCAGCTACGAGAAGTCGAAGGCGACGACGAAGTTCGAGACGGAGATCCCGAGCTTCGCCGACTCGAACCGCCTCTCGCAGCTGCTCGTGAGCAAGAAGGTCGTCGTCAACGCGGAGCCGCTCGACACGGGCGCACCGTGGTGGGAGACGCTGCTCGTCGGCTTCGGGCCGACGCTCCTGTTCGTCTTCCTGCTCTTCTGGCTGATGCGCCGCGCCGGCAGCGCGCAGAACATGCTCGGCAGCTTCGGCCGGTCGCGGGCGCGGCGGTACACCGCGACGGACGAGCAGGTGAGCTTCGCCGACGTCGCCGGCATCGACGAGGCCGAGGCCGAGCTCGCGGAGGTCGTCGACTTCCTGCGCAACCCAGGCCGCTACCGGCGGCTCGGCGCGCGCATCCCGCGCGGCGTCCTCCTCTCGGGGCCGCCCGGCACGGGCAAGACGCTGCTGGCGCGCGCGGTCGCCGGCGAGGCGCACGTGCCGTTCTTCTCCATGGCCGCGTCGGAGTTCGTCGAGGCGATCGTCGGCGTCGGCGCCGCGCGCGTCCGCGACCTGTTCAAGGACGCGAAGGCGGCGCAGCCGTCGATCGTGTTCATCGACGAGCTCGACGCGATCGGGCGCACGCGCACCTCCGGCGTCGCCGGCTTCAGCGGCGGCAACGACGAGCGCGAGCAGACGCTGAACCAGATCCTCACCGAGATGGACGGCTTCGACGCGACCACCGGCGTGATCGTGCTCGCGGCGACGAACCGGCCCGACGTGCTCGACCAGGCGCTGCTGCGCCCGGGGCGCTTCGACCGGCGCGTCGCGATCAACCCGCCCGACCGCGCCGGCCGGGAGGCGATCCTCCGCGTGCACGTGCGCAAGGTGCCGCTCGCGCCCGACGTCGAGCTCGCGCGCATCGCGGCGATCACGCCCGGGATGGTCGGCGCCGACCTCGCGAACCTCGCCAACGAGGCCGCGCTGCTCGCGGCGCGCCGCGGGCTCGAGCAGGTGCACGAGGCGGAGTTCGCCGACGCGCTCGAGCGCATCGTGCTCGGGGCCGAGCGGAAGGTGATGCTGAGCGCGGAGGACCGCCGCCGCACCGCCTACCACGAGGGCGGTCACGCGATCGTCGGCATGCTGACGCCGGGCGCCGACCCGGTGCGGAAGATCTCGATCATCCCGCGCGGGCGCGCGCTCGGCGTCACCTTCTCCGCGCCCGAGGACGACCGCTTCAGCTACGACCGCGAGGAGCTGCTGGCGCGGATCAAGGTCGCGCTCGGCGGACGTGCCGCCGAGGAGCTCGTCTTCGACCAGCCGACCACCGGCGCGGAGTCGGACTTCGAGCAGGTGACGCAGATCGCGCGCCGCATGGTCGGACGCTGGGGGATGAGCGACGCGATCGGCAAGCTGACCGTCCTGCCGCCGGAGGACCGCGGCCCGTCGTTCCCGGAGATCTCGCCGCGCACCCAGCAGCTGGTCGACGACGAGGCGCGCCGGATCGTCGAGGAGGCGGACCGGGAGGTGGCCGCGCTCCTGCGCGAGCACCGGAGCAAGCTCGACTCGCTCGCGGAGGCGCTGCTCGAGCACGAGACGCTCGACGAGGCGGACGCGTACGCGGCCGCCGGCGTCCCGCAGGAGGACGCCGGTCCGAGATCGTCGCTCGAGGCCGCCGCGCTCCGGTCCGGGTCGAGCTCGTAGACGCTCAGCGCGAGGAGCGGAGCTCCTCGAGCCGGCGGTGCACGAGCGCGACGGCACTGCCGCCCTCGCCGACCGCCGCGGCGACCCGCTTCGTCGAGCCGCTGCGCATGTCGCCGGCGGCGAAGAGGCCGGGCACGCTCGTCTCGAGCGCGAAGGGGTCGCGCGCGAGCGGCCAGCCCTCGGGCCGCGCGCCGGCGACGAGCAGGTCGGGGCCGGTGAGCACGTAGCCGGCCTCGTTGACGCGCACGCCGACGCCGCCCGCCCACCCGGTGTGCGGCCGGCCGCCGATGCAGAGGAAGAGCGCCCGGGCCGGTACCTCCTCGTCGCCGCCCGCGCCGGTGAGGGTCACCGCGTCGAGCCGACCGCGCGCGTCGTCGAGCGCCGTCACCTGCGTGAGCGGCGGAAGCTCGTGCTGCTCCGCTTCCGCGGCGGCGGTGAGCTCGAGCTCGGCATCGACGGCCCCGACGACGTCGTCCTCCGGGTCGCCGGCACCGGGCCGCTCGAGCTGCGTGCACCGACGCCGGGCGAGGGGCTGCCGCCGTACGCGCACGTCCTCCTCGACGTCCTCGCCGGCACCGACGAGCTCGCGGTCGGCGGCGACGAGGCCGAGCAGGCGTGGCGGGTCGTCGCGCCCGTGCTCGCCGCCTGGGAGGACGGAGACGTCCCGCTCGAGGAGTATCGCGCCGGCTCGGACGGACCGGCGCCTCCGGCGAGTCCCGCGGCGGCTCAGCGCGAGCGGAGGTAGCTCATCTCCTCGAGCGCGCGGCCGGCGCCGCGGGCGACGGTGGTCAGCGGCTCGCCGTCGACGGCGACGTGGAGCCGCGTCTGCTCTCCGAGCAGCTCGTCCAGCCCCGGCAGCAGCGCGCCGCCGCCGACGAGCATCAGCCCCCGGCGGCCGAGGTCGGCCGCCAGCTCGGCCGGCGTCTGCTCGAGCAGGTCGCGCACCGCGCGGGTGATCTCGGCGAGCGGACGGGACAGCGCCGCCCGCACCGCGTCCTCGCCGACCGTCGCCCGGCGCAGGAGCCCGGTCGTCAGGTCGCGCCCCGCCACCTCCCCGGTGGCGACCCGCGCGAAGCCGGGGAGGGCCGAGCCGAGCTCGAGCTTCAGCGCCTCGGCCTGCTCCTGGCCGATCAGCAGCCGCTCCTCCTGCTGCAGCAGGCGCACGATCGCGTCGTCGAGGTCGTAGCCGCCGACGCGGATCGACTGCGAGACGACGAGGCCGCCGAGCGCGGTGACGGCCATCTCGGACGTGCCGCCGCCGATGTCGACGACGAGCGAGCCGACCGGCTCGGCCACCGGCAGCCCGGCGCCGACCGCGGCTGCGAGCGGCTCCTCGATCAGGAACGCGTGCGCGGCGCCCGCCGCGAGCGTCGCCTCCTCCACCGCAGACCGCTCGACCTGCGTGACGCCGCTCGGGATGCACACGATCACGTCCGGCTTGCGCAGCGAGCGCTCGGCGCCCTGGCGGATGAAGTGCCGCAGCATCGCCTCGGTCGTCTCGAAGTCGGTGATCACCCCGTGCCGGAGCGGACGCGTCGCCCGGATGTGCGCGGGCGTGCGCCCGATCATTCGCCGCGCGTCGGCGCCGACCGCGACCACGCGGCCGTTCAGCTCGTCGATCGCGACCACCGACGGCTCGAAGACGACGATCCCGTCACCGCGCCGGAACACGACCGTGTTGGCCGTGCCGAGGTCGACGGCGAGCGGGCGGGCGCCGCGGCGCCTCCAGCTCGAGCCCCAGTCCATCCACCACCGACCGTAGCCGCTGCGGACGGCCGCAAATCGTTCATCCTCGACTGAACTACCCGCCGCCTATGCTCCGGGCGTGACCTCCGACCCCGACATCGCCTCCGTCGGCTCGCTGCTCGGGGACGGCGCGCGGGCGCAGATGCTGCTCGCGCTGCTCGGCGGCGACGCGCTCTCCGCCGGCCGACTGGCCGAGATCGGCGGCGTCTCGCCGTCGGGCGCGACCGCGCACATCCGCCGTCTGCGCGACGGCGGGCTCGTCACCTGCGAGCGATCCGGGCGGCGGCTGCTCGTCCGCCTCGCGAACGACGAGACCGCCGCGGCGCTGGAGGCGCTCGCGCGCATCGCGCCGCGGCCGCCGGTGCGGACGCTGCGGCAGTCGGCGGCCGACGACGCCCTGCGGCGCGCGCGCACGTGCTACGACCATCTCGCCGGCGAGCTCGGCGTCGCCGTCACCGACGCGCTCGTCGAGCGGAAGCTGCTGCGCGCCGGCGACGGCGCGTTCGACGTGCCGGCCGCGGGCGTGTCGTGGTTCGGGCAGCTCGGCGTCGACGTCGAGCAGGTGCGTGAGCGTCGACGCGCGTTCGCGCGCGAGTGCGTCGACTGGACGGAGCGCCGACCGCACCTGGCCGGCGCGCTCGGCGCGGGGCTCGCCGACGCGTTCGTCGCCCGCCGCTTCGTCGAGCGGCTGCCGGGCGGGCGCGCGCTCGCGGTGACGAGCGCCGGGCGGCGCTGGCTGCGGCGCGAGCTCGCGCTCGACCTCGCCTGACGAGGCCGTCCGCTCCCGCCGCCTCGACAGGATCCCGTCGCGCTCGTACGCTTTGTCCGATGGCCGCGGACGATCGGCGAGAGGTCGTCTACGAGGAGTGCGCCGTCGCTCGGTGGCGCGGGTATGTCTCCTCGTCGTTCGTCGCGGTCGCGGCCGACGGGTCGCCCGTCGTCGAGTCGCCCTCGTTCAAGTGGCGCCGTGCCGAGCCGCCGCCGGCCGACGGCGCGGCGGCCGACGCGTACGCCGTCCTCCTCTCCGAGCTCGAGGCGCTCGGCTGGGAGCGGAGCGCCGCCGGCGCCGTCTGGTACGAGACGCGCTTCCGGCGTGCGGTGGCCGCGCCGCCGGCGCGCCCGACGCCGTCGCCCGAGGCCGCGGCGCAGCAGCCCCGGCCGGAGCCCCAGCCGGAGCCCCGGCCGGAGCCGCAGCCGGATCCGCCGCCGGCGGCGAAGGTCGCCCCGCCGCCGGAGCGGGAGCCGGAGCCGCAGCCGGAAGAGGAGCCGGCGCCCGAGCCGGCCGCCGCCGAGCCGGCGCGCGACGACGACGTCCAGGAGGCGCCGCCGTACGTCGTCCAGGAGCGCGAGCAGCGCCGCATCCTCTCCTGGTCGCCCGACCCCTTCGACGAGCAGCCCGGGCCGACGGCCGAGGCGCCGGCCCCGCAGGCGCAGCCGGCCGAGGCGCCCGCTCCGGCTCCCGTGCAGCCGCCGCCGGCGCGGCCTCGCACGCGGGCACGGCGGACGAGCGCGACGACGCGCAGGCAGGTGCACTTCCACATCGACGCCGAGGAGGAGAGCCTGCTGCTCGCGGCGGCCCGCACGTTCGGGTCGCAGCAGAAGGGGCTGATCGCGGCGCTCGAGGCGCTGCAGGAGACGGAGCTGCTGCTGGAGGAGCGGGCGCGGCTGCTCGCGGAGTCCGAGCGGCAGCGCGCGCGGCTCGCCGAGCTCGAGGCGCTGCTCGGCCGTTCGAGCTAGTGGCGCCCGCGCGAGCCGCATGACCGAGCGGGCGCTCCTCCTGCTCGCGGACATCGCCGGCTACACCGAGTTCATGCGGCTGCACCGGCTCAACCTCGCGCACTCGCAGGAGATCACGCAGCGTCTACTCGAGTCGATGCTCGACGCCGTCCCGGGTCTGCGGCTCGTGGAGGTCGAGGGCGACGCGCTCTTCCTCGCGGCGCCGCACGGCGGGCCGGAGGAGCCGGAGTCGCGCGCGTGGCTGCCGTCCGCGCTGGCGATGTACCGCGCGTTCCACACGCAGCAGCAGTGGATGGTCGCGCACAACCTCTGCGTCTGCGACGCCTGCCGCCGGATCGGGAAGCTGCACGTCAAGTTCGTCGCCCACCTCGGGGAGGTCGTGCCGCAACGGATCCGCGACACCGAGAAGCTCGTCGGCGTGGACGTGATCGCCGTGCACCGGATGCTGAAGAACGACGTTCCGGCGGCCGAGTACGTCCTGATGTCGGAGCCGCTCTACCGGCGGCTGGAGCCGCAGCTCCGCGCGCGCGCCATCCGCGTCGACCAGGAGCTCGAGGGCCTCGGCAGCATGCCGCTCTTCTTCGTCGAGCTCGGCGACCTGGCGATCGAGCTCCCCGACGTCCCCGCCCCGGCGCTGCCGGCGAAGGTGCGCGCGACGGTCGGCTTCGGGCTGCGGGCGCTGCCGCGGGTCGCCGGGCTCCGCCGCGGCGGCCGGGCAGGCTAGGCGCCGCCGTCCGGGATCTCGAGGAAGCGGATCAGCTCGCCGATCGTCCGGTGGTGGTGGCTCGGGTGGCGGAGCGTCAGCTCGGCGTGGATCGCGTACCGGTTCCGCCGGCCGGTGCGCGTCTTCGAGAGGTAGCCGACGCGCTCGAGCTCGCGGACGATCTGCGCGGCCGTCCGCTCGGTGATCCCCGCTCGCACGGCGATGTCGCGCAGGCGGATCGTCGGGTCGGCCGCGATCGCCTGCAGGACGCGCGCGTGGTTGGTGAGGAACGACCAGCCGGGCGCGTCGTTATCGGAACTTGACTTCATGAGTGCGGTTTAGTGTAATCGGACACCATCTTCGAGCCTTGCGGCGAGGCTCCGACCTTCCGCCGAAAGGGGTCAGTGTGTCTCTTGACCAGAAGCGGGCGCGCGCCTTCGGCGTGCTCTATCTCGTCACCTTCGCGACCTCGATCCCCGCGCTGCTGCTCTTCCAGCCGGTGCTCGACGACCCCGTGGGCTACATCGCGGGCGCGGGCCACGACAAGCGGATCTTCCTCGGCGCGCTGCTCGAGCTGCTGCTGATCGTCGCCAACCTCGGCACCGCGGTCGTGATCGTGCCGATCGTCCGCCGGCAGAGCGAGGAGCTCGCGATCGGCTACGTGGCGGCGCGGGTGTTCGAGTGCGTGTTCATCCTCGTCGGCGTCGTCGCAGTGCTCGGGATCGTGACGCTGCGGCAGGAGGCCGCCGGCGCGTCGGAGGGCACCGTCGCCTACACGCTCGCGGCGATCAAGGACTGGACGTTCCTGCTCGGGCCGGGCTGGGTCGTCGGCTGGGGGAACGGGCTGATCCTCGGCTACCTGATGTACCGCTCCGGGCTCGTGCCGCGCCGCCTGACCTGGCTCGGCCTCGTCGGCGGGCCGCTGATCATCGCCTCCGGGACGGCCGTGATGTTCGGCGTCGACCACCCCGGCGGCACCCTGCAAGGCCTGGCGACGATCCCCGAGGGCCTGTGGGAGCTGTCGCTCGGCGTCTACTGCACCGTCAAGGGTTTCAGGCCCTCGGCTCCGATCCTCGCCGGTGGGCGCGAGGAGCCGCGGGTCGCCGCCGCCCCGGCGCCCGCCGCCGGCTGACCGTGGAGAAGGAGGAGACCATGTCTGCTGCGTCCGTCTACCCCGTGCGCGTCCGGGGGACGCTCGACGCGCCGCTGAGCCGCTGGCTCTGGCTCGTCAAGTGGCTGCTGGCGATCCCGCACTACCTCGTGCTCGTGTGCCTGTGGATCGCGTTCCTCGCGCTGACCGTCGTCGCGTTCTTCGCGATCCTCTTCACCGGCCGCTACCCGCGGTCGATCTTCGACTTCAACGTCGGCGTCCTCCGGTGGACGTGGCGGGTGAGCTTCTACTCGTTCAACGCCCTCGGCACCGACCGCTACCCGCCCTTCACGCTCGGCCCCGCCGCGGACTACCCGGCGACGCTGGAGGTCGACTATCCCGAGCGGCTCTCGCGCGGGCTGGTGCTCGTCAAGTGGTGGCTGCTCGCGATCCCGCACTACGTTGTGGTCGGCATCTTCGCCGGCGGCTCGAGCGGCGGCCTCGTGACCGTGCTCGTCTGCATCGCCGGCGTCGTCCTCCTCTTCACCGGCAGGTACCCGCGCGACGTCTTCGACTTCGTCCTCGGGATGAACCGCTGGGGGCTGCGCGTCGTCGCCTACGCCGGGCTGATGACGGACGAGTACCCGCCGTTCCGGCTCGACATGGGCGGCGGCGAGCCCGACCCGGCGGCGCGGGAGACGGTCGGCTCGGCGCCGATCCCGGGTGCGACGTCGTGAGCGCGCTCGGAGGAGCAGCCGTCGGCCTGCAGGTCTAGCGCAACGGGAGCTCGGTCCCTCGTTCGTCCTCCGGCCGCGGCCCGAAGATCCGCCGCTCGCTCTCCTCGATCGGCACGTCGTCGATGCTCGCCTCGCGGCGGCGCATCAGCCCGTGCTCGTCGAACTCCCAGAGCTCGTTGCCGTAGCTGCGCCACCAGCGGCCGTCGCGGTCGCGGCTCTCGTACTGGAAGCGCACGGCGATCCGGTCGTCGTCGAACGACCAGAGGTTCTTGCGCAGCGAGTAGTCGAGCTCGCGCTCCCACTTCTGCGTCAGGAACGCGACGATCTCGTCGCGCCCGGTGACGAACCGGTCGCGGTTGCGCCACACCGAGTCGACGGTGTAGGCGCTCGCGACCCGCTCGGGGTCGCGCGTGTTCCACGCGTCCTCCGCGGCTTGCACCTTCTGCGCCGCCGTCTCGCGGGTGAACGGGGGCAGCGGCGGCTTCTCTTCGGCCATGACGCTCCTTCGTCGCTTACGCCGCATCTTGGCGCATCGCTCGTCCTAGCGGGCGCGGCGCACGTCGTCCTCGACGAGATCGGTGTTGATCGCGATCGCGGCGGCCGATCCCTGCCCTGCGGCGGTGATCACCTGCGCGCGCGGGTCGGCGGCGTTGCCGGCGGCCCAGACGCCGGACACGCTCGTCCGGCCCGCCGCGTCGGCGACGACGAGCCCGGACGCGTCGGTCTCGCAGCCCAGCGACTCGGCCAGCCCGTCGCCGCGCGCCCGGAGCGCCGGGCGGATGAAGACGGCGTCGCGCGGGATCGCGCGCCCGTCCGCGAGCACGACCGCGTCGAGGCGGTCGTCCGCGACCGACAGCCGCTCGACGTGCCCGTCGACGACGGCGACGCCGCGCGCGTCGAGCGCCGCGCGCTCGCCGGCGTCGAGCGGGTAGGTGTGCACGAAGAAGACGACGTCGTCCGACCATTGCCGGAGCAGCTGCGCGTGGTCGGCGGAGCCGGCGCCGACGCCGAGCACGCCGAGCGGCCGGTCGCGCACCTCCCAGCCGTGGCAGTAGGGACAGTGGAGGAAGTCGCGTCCCCAGCGCTCGCGCGCGCCGGGGAGGTCGGGGAGCTCGTCGACGGCGCCGGTGGCGAGCAGCAGGCGCCGCGCGGCGAGGGTCGCGCCGCCGGCGAGCCGGACCCTGAAGCCCGACGCGGCCTCGACGACGCGATCCTCGATCAGCTCGACGCCGTAGCCGCGCAGCTCCGCGCGCGCCGCGGCGAGCAGGTCGGCGGGCGGCGTCCCGTCCCGCGAGAGGAAGCCGTGCATGTGCGCGGCGGGCCCGTTGCGCGGCTCGCCCGCGTCGACGACGGCGACGCGCCGCCGCGCGCGGCCGAGCACGAGCGCGGCGCTGAGGCCGGCCGCGCCGCCGCCGAGCACCAGCACGTCGTAGCTGTCGAGCTCCATCGCCACGACACACTGCACGCGGGCGGCGGCGCGCGCCAGTCTCGACCCGTTCCTACCGCGCCGCCCGGGCGCGGGAGCGGAGGGCCGCCGCGGCCGCTGCGGCGAGGACGGCCGCGCCGAGCAGTGCGGCGCCGACCCACCAGAGCAGCGAGCTGCGGGCGCCGAACCGCAGCTCGGCGGCGACGCCGCGCGAGCCGTCCGCGTTCATGACGACCGCCCGCCAGTCGCCCGGCCGCGGCTTCCAGTCGAGGACGACGCGGCCCGTGCCCGCGACCCACTCGGCCCAGAACGGCTCCTTGCCGGGCGCCCGCGCGGGTGCACCGCCGCCGACGTGGTCGTAGTCGAGCCGGAACGGGCGATAGCTCAGGCCGGCGACGTCGTCGTGGGCCGTCCCGCGCAGGTATCGCTCGAGGTCGGCGGCGCGGGCGATGCCGACGAAGAGCCTGTGGTCGCCGTGGGCCTCGACCCGGACGCTGCTCAGTCCGGCGTCGAGCGCCCACTGCGGCGCGTCGGAGATGTCGACGCTCTTCATCGCGATCGCGTGGCCGCCGCTCGTGAACGTCTCGGTCGGCGTGTCGAAGTAGCCGTCGCGGTCGCGCAGGACGTTTCCTGCGAGCGCCGCGGCGCCGGCGAGGGCGAGCACGAGCGCGGTCACGGCGGCGGCGATCGCGGCGATCCTCGTCGTGCGTCCCGGTTGGGCGGGAGCGGGGAGTGTCAGCTCTGCGGTGGTCATCTCGTCTCTCCTTTCGCTGGTCAATGGGCGGCGATCGCCTGCGGGTTGAGCCGCAGCTTCGGCAGGAACGTCTTCGCGGCGGGGAGCAGGACGGCGGCCGCGACGCCCGCGCCGAAGGCGACGTGGGCGGCGATCAGGAACGCGTGCGCGATCCCGGCCGCCGCTGCGGGCCCGACGAAGCTGCCGCCGGCGGCGGCGGTCGCGACGCTCGCGTAGATCGCGATCCCGAAGGTGCCGCCCAGCTCGTGCCCGGTGGCGCTGGCGCCGGAGATCATCCCGGCCTCGTCGTGGCGGGCGCCGGTCAGGACGCCGACCGCCATCGCCGTGCCGGAGAGGCCCAGCCCGAAGCCGGCCATCAGCATCCCGGGCAGGAGGTCGCGCAGGTAGCTGCCGTCCGCCGGCACCTGGGCGAGCAGCAGCAGCCCGCCGCCGGCCAGCACGAGCGCCGGGCCGGCCGCCCAGCGCAGGCCGTGGCGGTTGATCAGGTGGCCGGCGACGCTCGCGCCGATCCCCGCTGCGACGGCCAGCGGGATGAACGCGAGCCCGGTCGGCAGCGCGCCGTGGCCGAGCGCCAGCTGCAGGTAGAGCGAGCAGAGCAGGAACAGCCCGAACATCAGCCCGGCGTTGACCAGGCACAGCAGCAGGCCGCCGCCGACGGCGCGGTCGCGGAGCCGCTCGATGCGCAGCAGCGGCTGGGCGGTGCGGAGCTCGCAGACGGCGAAGGCGGCGAGCGCGGCGGCGCCGAGGCCGCCGATCGCCAGCGTCCGGGCCGAGAGCCAGCCGGCCGTGTCGGCCTGCGTGATCGCGTAGACGAGCGCCGCCATGCCTGCGGTCGCGAGCACGGCCCCGCGGACGTCGAGGCCGCGCCAGCGCGGCCGCTCCGTGTCGGCGGGCACGATCCTGCGGGCGCCGAGGGCCAGCGCTGCGGCGACGGGGAGGTTGACGAAGAAGATCAGCCGCCAGTCGCCGATCTCGGTGAGCACGCCGCCGATCAGCACGCCGAGCGCCGCGCCGGCGCCGCCGACCGCGCCCCACGCGCCGAGCGCCTTCGCCCGGGCCGGCCCGTGGTAGGTCGAGGTGATGATCGAGAGGGCGGCGGGGGAGAGCATCGCCGCCCCGAGGCCCTGGCCGGCCCGCGCCGCGAAGAGCGCGGCGGCCGAGCCGGCCATCGCCGAGGCGAAGGACGAGGCGGTGAAGATGCCGAGGCCCGTGAGGAAGAGGCGGCGGCGGCCGAGCAGGTCGGCGGCGCGGCCGCCGAGCAGCAGCAGGCTGCCGAACACGAGCGAGTAGGCCGTGATCGTCCAGCTGATCGTCGCGCCGCTGATGTGCAGGTCGCGGGCGAGGCTCGGCATCGCGATGTTCACGGCGGTGATGTCGAGGATCACCATCAGCTGCGCGACCAGCAGCAGCGGCAGGAGGCGCTTCGGCGCAGGGTCGGTGTGGGTGTCGGTGTGGGTGTCGGTGTGCGGCATCGTCGTCTCCTTCTCGCGGGGTGGGTGACTGACGAGAAGGTCGCGCCGAAGGGGGTGCGGCCGCGATGGGGAGGCCCCGTAGGAAAAGCCGCAGGCTTTCGGGCTATGGTCGAACGGATGGGGTCGTTGCCGCAGGGGACGGTCACGTTCCTCTTCACCGACGTCGAGGGCTCGACGAGGCTGCTCGAGCGGCTCGGGCGCGAGCAGTACGGCCGGCTGCTCGAGGCGCACCGGCAGCTGCTGCGGGAGGCGGTCGAGGCGGGCGGCGGCGCGGAGGTCGACGCGACCGGCGACTCGCTGCTCGCCGTCTTCCCGAGCGCGGGCGCGGCGGTCGCGACGGCCGTGGCGGCGCAGCGGGAGCTGGGCGGGCACGCGTGGCCGGCGGACGCCGACGTGCGCGTGCGGATGGGGCTGCACACCGGCGAGGCGACGCCCGGCCGCGACGGCTACGTCGGCATCGCCCTCCACCGGGGCCGCCGCGTCTGCGAGGCCGCGCACGGCGGGCAGATCCTCGTCTCGAGCGCGACGCACGCGGTGGTCGCGGCCGAGCCGCCGGAGGGGCTCGGCTTCCGGGCGGTCGGGGAGGTGCGCCTGCCGGGCTTCGAGCAGCCGGAGCGGCTGTTCCAGGTCGTGGCGGCGGGGCTGCCGGAGGCGTTCGCGGAGCCGCGGGCGGCGCGGCCGTGGCGCGACGAGCAGCCGGCCCTGCTCGAGCGGGCGCAGGAGCTCGCGGCGGTCGACGAAGCGATCGCCGGCGCGCAGAGCGGTGCGGGCAGGCTGGTCGTGATCGAGGGGCCGGCGGGGATCGGGAAGACTGCGCTGCTCGCCGAGGCCCGGGCACGTGCCGCCGCGTCCGGCCTGGCGGTTCTCACCGCGCGCGCGAGCGAGCTGGAAGCGGCGTTCTCCTTCGGCGTCGTCCGGCAGCTCTTCGAGACGGCGGTCGCGGCCGCCCCGGAGCAGGAGCGGTCGCGGCTGCTCGGCGGCGCCGCCGCGCAGGCGGGCCGTCTCTTCGGGCCGGGCACGGGCGAGGGGGGCGGCGAGGAAGACGTCTACGCGCTGCTGCACGGGCTCTACTGGCTGACGGCCAACCTCGCCGACGCCGGCGCGCCGCTGGCCCTGGCGGTCGACGACGTCCAGTGGTCGGACCCGTCCTCGCTCCGCTGGCTCGCCTACCTCGCGCGCCGGCTCGAGGGCGTCCCGGTGTCCGTGCTCGCGACGCTGCGCCCGGTCGAGGACGAGCATCCGCTGCTCGCCGAGCTCCTCGCCGATCCGGCCACGGCGATCGTGCGGCCGAACGCGCTGAGCGCGCCGTCGGTCGCCGAGCTCGTCCGGCAGGAGCTGGGCGACGAGGCCGAGGAGGCGTTCTGCCTCGCCTGCTTGCATGCGACGGGCGGCAACCCGCTGTTGCTGCGCGAGCTGCTGCGCACGCTCGCCGCCGAGGACGTCGCTCCGGTCGCGGAGTCGGCGCCGGTCGTCGAGCGCCTCGCGCCCGATGCGGTCACGCGGTCGGTGCGGCTGCGGCTCGCCCGCCTGCCGGCGGAGGCGGCGCGGCTCGCCCGGGTCGTCGCCGTGCTCGGCGACCGGGCCGAGCGCGACCAGGCGGCCGCGCTCGCGGAGCTCGAGCGGCGCGAGGTGGCCCCGGCGGCCGCGGCGCTCGCCCGCGTCGACCTGCTGCGTCCGGAGCCGCCGTTCTCCTTCGTCCACCCGCTCGTCCGCAACGCCGTCTACGAGAGCATCCCGGCGTCGGAGCGCGAGGCCGAGCACGCCCGTGCGGCCGAGCTGCTCGCCGGGCTCGAGGCCCCGCCGGAGCAGGTCGCGGCACAGCTCCTCCGCGCACCGCCCGAGACCGTGCCCGGCGCGGTCGGGCTGCTGCAGGAGGCGGCGGCCCGCGCGGCCGCCGAGGCGGGTCTCGAGAGCGCCGCCCGCTATCTGACCCGGGCCCTCGAGGAGCCGCTCGCCGACGAGGAACGCGGGGAGCTGCTGCTCCAGCTGGCCGGCGTCGAGGCGAGCCTCGGCGCGCCGAGCGTCACGGCGCACCTCCGCGACGCCGTCACGCTGCTGCGCGCGCCCGACCGGAAGGCCGAGGCGTCGCTGGCGCTCGGCCACGCGCTCTACTGGGCCGGCGACGAGGAGCAGGGGGTCGAGGTGCTCGAGCGCGCCCTCGCCGGTCAGCAGGAGCTCGACGTCGAGCTCCGGCACCGGCTGGAGGCGGAGCTCGTCGTCAACGCGACCCGGCTGCCGTCCCAGTACGAGCGCGCGCGGGCGCTGCTGGCGCGGCTCGACGTCTCGGTCGACGACGGGCCGGGGGCGCGGGTGCTCCTGGCCGGGCGGGCCTACCACGAGACGGCGGCCGGCGGCGACGCCGGGCACGCGGCGGCGACCGCGCTCGCGGCGCTGACGGCGATGCCCGACGAGGAGCGCGCCCGCAACTACACGGCGGGCGCGTATGCGCTGCTCCGCACCGACCGGCTCGACGAGGGCGTCCACCTGCTCGACCGGACGCTCGCGGACGCGCGCCGGCGCGGCGCCCTCTTCCACTTCTCCAGCCTGTCGATGACCCGTGCCATCTTCCAGTACGCGCGCGGCGCGCTCGGCGAGGCCGAGGCGGACGGCCGCGCCGCGCTCGAGACGCTCCCGGACCGCGCGGTGTGGTTCAGGCCGGCGGCCCACGGCTGGCTCGCGCAGATCCTCGTCGAGCGGGGCGCTCTCGACGAGGCCGCCGCGCTCCTCGACGCGGTCGAGACGACGCTGGCCACCGACGCCTTCTCACGCGCGCCGCTCCTGCGCGGCCGCGCGCTCGTCGAGGCGGCGCGCGGCGATCATCGAGCGGCGCTGGCGCACGCCCGGGAGCTCGGCGCGGCGCTGGCGGCGTTCGGCCACACGGCGCCGGCGGCGTCGTACCCCGCCTGGCGCTCGCTCGCTGCGCTCGAGCACCACGCGCTCGGAGAGGTCGACGAGGCGCGCGCGCTCGCGCGGGAGGAGGTGGAGCTGGCCCGCGCCTGGGGCGTCGCCGGCACGCTGGGCCGGGCGCTCCGGATCCTCGGCCCGATCGAGGGCGGCGACGACGGGATCGAGCTCGGCCGCGAGGCGGTCGCGCTGCTGGAGCCCTCGCCGCTGCGCCTCGAGCACGCGTCCGCCCTCGCCGACCTCGGCGCCGCGCTGCGCCGCGCCAACCGGCGCGCCGAGGCGCGGGAGCAGCTCCGGCAGGCGCTCGAGCTGGCGCAGGCGTGCGGTGCGACGCTCCTGGCCGAACGGGCGCACGAGGAGCTGATCGCGACCGGGGCCCGGCCGCGCCGCGTCGTCCGGACCGGCGCCGCCGCGCTCACTCCCAGCGAGCGCCGGATCGCCGCCATGGCCGCCGAGGGCCTCGCCAACCGGGAGATCGCGCAGGCCCTGTTCGTCACCCTGCGGACGGTCGAGATGCACCTCTCGAACGCCTTTCGCAAGCTCGGCGTCTCCTCGCGCACGCAGTTGCCCGCCGCCCTGGCCGAGGCCGGGACGCCGGTCGCCGCGGGCTGACGAAACCCTGCGGTTGTTCCTACGGTCGCGCCACGTGGCCGCCGCGGCGCGGGTGGCGCATGCTCGTCCCGACGCACACGACCAGGGAGGCCACGATGAACCAGACGATCACCTACTCCGTTCCCGGCATCAGCTGCGGCCACTGCCGCGCCGCGATCACCGCCGAGGTCGGCGCCGTCGCCGGCGTCGACACGGTCGACGTCGACCTCGACACGAAGCTCGTCGCGATCAGCGGCGAGGATCTCGACGACGCCGCGCTCGTCGCCGCGATCGACGAGGCCGGGTACGAGGCGGTGCGCGCATGAGCGCCGACCGCCGCTTCGCCCTCCACTACCTCGAGATGGTCGTCGTGATGGTGGTCGGCATGGAGGCGCTCGGCCTGCTCGTCGGCCTCGTCGTCGACGTCCACCGCACCGGCCCGATGCTCGTCGAGATGGGCGCCACGATGACCGTCTCGATGGTCGCCTGGATGCGCGTCCGCGGCCACGCGTGGCAGCCCTGCCTCGAGATGGGCGCGTCGATGGTGCTGCCGACGCTCGGCACGCTCGCGCTGCTCGGGCTCGGCGCCGTCGAGGGCGCGGGGCCGCTGATGGTGATCCTGCACGCGGTGATGCTGCCGGCGATGCTCGCCGCGATGCTGCTCCGCCGCGGCGAGTACAGCTGCCACCACCGCTCGTACCGGCGGGTGCCGGCATGACGGCGCCGGTGAAGCTCGCCGCGTTCGCCGCCGTCCTGGCCGTGATCTTCGGCGCCGCCGCACTGGCCGGCGGCGCCGTCGGCCGCATCCACGACCCCGCCGCGGCGGCCAAGGGCGAGATGGACATGGCCGCCGACCCGATCCGCGGCCTCGCCGTCAGCGAGAACGGGCTCACGCTCGAGCTCGCCCGCCGGTCGGCGCACGCCGCCGCCGCGTTCGGGCTCCGATTCCGGATCGTCGGCGCCGACGGCCGCGCCGTGCGCGCGTTCGACCTCGAGCACACGAAGCGGATGCACCTGATCCTCGTCCGCCGCGACCTGAGCGGCTTCCAGCACCTCCACCCGACGCTGCGCGCGGACGGCACCTGGACGACGCCGGTGACGCTGCCGGCGGCGGGCACGTACCGCGTCTTCGCCGACTTCTCCGTCGACGGCCGGCCGACGACGCTCGCGGACGACCTCCAGGTCGACGGCGACGTCCGCTCCCGGCCGCTGCCGGCGCCGGCGAAGACGGCCGAGACGGACGGCTTCCGCGTCCGGCTGGTCGACGGCGCGGTGCGCGCCGGCGAGGAGTCGCCGCTGACCTTCGAGGTCACCCGGGAGGGCAGGCCGGTGCCGCTGCAGGACTACCTCGGCGCCAAGGGGCACCTGGTCGCGCTGCGCGAGGGCGATCTCGCCTTCCTGCACGTGCACCCCGACGCGTCGAGCCTCCGCTTCGACGCCACGTTCCCGAACGCCGGCAGCTACCGCCTGTTCCTGCAGTTCCAGGTCGCCGGCCGCGTCCACACGGCCGCGTTCACCATGGAGGTGTCCCGATGAGCACCGTCGCCGCGCGGATCGAGCTGCCGATCCGCGGCATGACCTGCGCCTCGTGCGCGAGCCGGATCGAGCGGAGGCTGAACAAGCTCGACGGCGTCACCGCCACGGTCAACTACGCGACCGAGAAGGCGAGCGTCGCCTACGACGCCGACACGGTCGCCGCCGAGCAGCTCGTCGCCGCCGTCGAGGCCGCCGGCTACTCGGCGGCGCTGCCGGCGGCGGAGACGGCGCCGGCCGAGCTCGACGAGACGCGGCCGTTGCGGCTGCGGCTGCTCGGGGCGGCGGTGCTGTCGCTGCCCGTGCTGCTCGTCTCGATGATCCCGGCGCTGCAGTTCGACCGCTGGCAGTGGCTGGCGCTCCAGCTGGCGACGCCGGTGATCGTCTGGGCCGCGTGGCCGTTCCACCGCGCCGCCTGGACGAACGTCCGGCACGGCGCGGCGACGATGGACACGCTCGTCTCGCTCGGCGTGCTCGCAGCCTGGGGCTGGTCGCTGTACGCGCTCTTCCTCGGCGACGCCGGCGTCGACGGGATGAAGATGACGTTCACGCTGCTGCCGAAGGTCGGCGGCGGCGCGGACGAGATCTACCTGGAGACGGCCGCGGTCGTGACGACGTTCATCCTCGCCGGCCGGTACGTCGAGGCGCGCGCGAAGCGCCGCGCGGGCTCGGCGCTGCGGGCGCTGCTCGAGCTCGGCGCGAAGGAGGTCTCGCTGCTCGATCCGGACGGCAGCGAGCGGCGCGTGCCGGTCGAGCAGCTGCAGGTCGGCGACCGCTTCGTCGTCCGCCCCGGCGAGAAGCTCGCGACGGACGGCGTCGTCGAGGACGGCTGCTCGGCCGTGGACATGAGCATGCTCACCGGCGAGTCGCTGCCGGTCGAGGTCGGCCCAGGCTCCGACGTCGCCGGTGCGACCGTGAACGCCGGCGGCGGCCTCGTCGTCCGCGCGGCGAAGATCGGCGCCGACACGGCGCTCGCGCAGATCGCGCGGCTCGTCGAGGAGGCGCAGACCGGCAAGGCGCCGGTGCAGCGGCTGGCCGACCGGATCGCCGGCGTCTTCGTGCCGATCGTGATCGGGCTCGCCGTCGCGACGCTCGGCTTCTGGCTCGCGAACGGCGCCGGCGCCACCTTCGCGTTCACCGCCGCGGTCGCCGTCCTGATCATCGCCTGCCCGTGCGCGCTCGGGCTCGCGACGCCGACCGCGCTGATGGTCGGCACCGGCCGCGGCGCGCAGCTCGGCCTGCTGATCAAGGGGCCGCAGGTGCTCGAGTCGACCCGCCGCGTCGACACCGTCGTGCTCGACAAGACGGGCACGGTCACCACCGGCACGATGTCGCTCGTCGACGTCGCGACCGCCGACGGCGTCGACCGCGACGAGGCGCTCCATCTGGTCGGCTCGCTCGAGCACGCCTCCGAGCATCCGATCGCACGCGCGATCGCCGACGCGGCGTCGCAACAGGGGCCGCTCGCCGCGGTCGAGTCGTTCCGCAACCGCGACGGCCTCGGCGTCGAAGGCGTCGTCGACGGCCGCGCCGTCGTCGCCGGCCGCCCGGCGCTGCTGGCGGAGTGGGGGCTCGAGCTGCCGCCGCGGCTGCGCTCGGCGCTGGAGCGCGCACAGGAGAGAGGACAGACCGCGATCGCCGCCGCCTGGGACGGCGCCGCCCGCGCGATCTTCGTCGTCGCCGACACGGTGAAGCCGTCCAGCGCCCCCGCGGTCGCCGAGCTGAAGCGGCTCGGGCTGCGGCCGGTCCTGCTCACCGGCGACAACGCGCACACCGCGCGCGCCGTCGCCGCCGACGTCGGGATCGACGACGTGATCGCCGAGGTGCTCCCCGCCGACAAGGCCGACGTCGTCCGCCGCCTCCAGCAGGAAGGGCGCACCGTCGCGATGGTCGGCGACGGCGTCAACGACGCGCCCGCGCTCGCGCAGGCCGACCTCGGGCTCGCGATCGGCACGGGCACCGACGTCGCGATCGAGGCGAGCGACCTGACGCTCGTCAGCGGCAACCTGCAC
The DNA here is from genome assembly GCA_035708345.1 of Gaiellaceae bacterium. Lineage (GTDB taxonomy): Bacteria > Actinomycetota > Thermoleophilia > Gaiellales > Gaiellaceae > Palsa-739. The sequence continues at coordinate 15,560 of DASSSR010000075.1, read as the reverse complement.
GCCGCCGCCGACGCGATCCGGCTCGCCCGCAGGACGCTCCGCACGATCAAGGGCAACCTCTTCTGGGCGTTCGCCTACAACGTCGCAGCGCTGCCGCTCGCGGCGAGCGGCTACCTGAACCCGCTGATCGCCGGCGCCGCGATGGCCTTCTCGAGCGTCTTCGTCGTCGGCAACAGCCTGCGGCTGCGCCGCTTCGAGGGCTCGACTTTCCGTCTATAAGTGGTCGCGAACGGCGCCGTCCGCTCCGGCTAGCGTCTTTCCCGTGGCGATGTCAGGCACCGGCACCGACGTCACGGTCGTCGAGGTCGGCCCGCGCGACGGGCTGCAGTCGGTGCGGCAGACGATGCCGACGGCGGCGAAATGCCGCTGGATCGACTCGCTCGCCGCCGCAGGGCTGCGGCAGATCCAGGTCGGGTCGTTCGTCTCGCGGCGCGCGCTGCCCCAGATGGCCGACTGCGCCGACCTCGTCGCGCACGCGCTCCTCGTCCCGGAGCTGCGCATCTCCGTGCTCGCGCCGAACCTGCGCTACGCGCAGCGGGCCTTCGAGGCCGGCGTGCACGCCGTGACGATCCCGGTCTCCGTCAGCGAGCCCCACTCGCTGGCGAACGTCCGGATGACGCACGAGGCGGTTCTGGCGGAGGTGCGGGCGATCGTCGCGCTGCGCGACACGCGCCATCCGGGCACCCAGGTCGAGGTCGGCCTCGCGACGGCGTTCGGCTGCACGATCCAGGGCGCCGTTCCAGAGGACGACGTGCTCCGGCTCGCCGTCCGCGTCGCGGCGTGCGGCGTCGAGTCGATCCATCCGGCCGACACGGTCGGGTTCGCCGGGCCGGCGCAGATCCGGCGGCTGCTGCCGCGCCTGCGCGCGGAGCTCGGCGAAGCCTGCAGCGGGGTCCACCTGCACGACACGCGCGGACAGGGGCTCGCGAACGTCGTCGCGGCCCTCGACGTCGGTGTCCGCTCCTTCGACTCGTCGCACGCGGGACTCGGCGGTTGCCCGTACGCGCCCGGCGCCACCGGCAACGTCGTCACGGAGGATCTCGTCTTCCTGCTCGAGTCGATGGGGCTGCGCACGGGCGTCGACGTGGAGCGGCTGGTCGCCGCGCGCGCGGTCCTCGCCGCCGGGCTGCCCGGAGTGGAGCTCCACGGCCGCCTCGCCGCGGCGGGGCTGCCGAAGGGATTCGCGGCCGCGACGGCTGCAGCGTGAACGACCTTCCGCTCGCCGGCGTCCGCGTCGTCGAGTTCTCGCACATCGTCATGGGCCCGAGCTGCGGCCTCGTGCTCGCCGATCTCGGCGCCGACGTCGTCAAGGTGGAGCCGCCGGACGGCGGCGACAAGACGAGGCAGCTCGCCGGGACCGCAGCAGGGATCTTCGCGACGTACTGCCGCAACAAGCGGAGCGTCGCCGTCGACGTGCGCACGCCCGACGGCCTCGCCTTCGTCCGGCGCCTGCTAGCGGAGGCGGACGTGCTGGTCGAGAACTTCCGCCCGGGCGCGCTCGACGGGGTCGGGCTCGACCACGCGACGCTCGGGCAACAGCTCCCCCGGCTCGTCTACTGCTCGCTCAAGGGCTTCCTCGCCGGCCCGTACGAGCACCGCGTCGCGCTCGACGAGGTCGTGCAGATGCTGGGCGGGCTCGCATACATGACCGGCCCGCCGGGGCAGCCGCTGCGGGCCGGCGCATCGGTCAACGACCTGATGGGCGCCGTCTTCGCGGTCGCCGGCGTGGTCGCCGCGCTGTACGAGCGCGAGCGGACGGGACGCGGCAGGCTCGTCAAGGCCGGGCTGTTCGAGAACAACGCCTTCCTCGTCGCGCAGCACATGGCCGGCTACGCGATCACCGGCGACGCGCCGCTGCCGATGCCGTCGCGGAGCTTCGGCTGGGGGATCTACGACGTGTTCGAGGCGAGCGACGGCGAGCGCGTCTTCGTCGCCGTGGTCACCGACGGCCAGTGGCGCTCGTTCTGCGCGGCGTTCGACCTGGACGGGCTCGCCGCGCTGGACGTGCTCGCCACGAACCGTAAGCGTGTCGAGGCGCGCGACTGGTTGATTCCGCAGATCGCCGACGCGCTCGGCCGCCGCACGGGCGCCGAGGTGTGCGACGTCTGCGAGGCCGCCGGCGTCGGCTTCGCGCCGATCCGCCGGCCGGACGAGCTGTTCGGCGACCCGCATCTGTCGCGGCCGGAGGCTCGGGTCGACGTGACGCTCGAGGACGGGACGGAGACGTGGCTGCCGGCGCTCCCGCTCGAGCTCGACGGCCGGCGCCTCCCAGGGCGTCTCGACCCGCCGCGGCTCGGCGAGCACACGGTCGAGGTCGCCGAGGCGCTCGGCTACGGCGCGGACGAGATCGAGCGCCTGCTCGACGCCGGCGTGCTCAGCGCACCGGCGGTGCGGCCGTCCACCGGTACAGGTGCTCCGGTCGCCCTGCGGCGCCGTAGCGAAGCGTGAAGTCGACAGCTCCGGAGTCGGAGAGGAACCGGAGGTAGCGCCGCGCGACGCCCTGGCTGATGCCGGCCTGCGCTGCCAGCTCGGCGGTGGAGAGCGCGGAGTCCGTGCGCCTGAGCAGCGAGGCGACGAGCGTCAGCGTCGGCGGCGAGATCCCCTTCGGCAGCGACGCCTCGCTGCTCGTGCGGAGCAGCCCGTACAGGCGGTCGATGTCGCGCTGCTCGGCCTGGTGCATCTCGGCGAGCCGCCGGCGGGCCTCGGCGTACGTCTCGAGCCGCTCGCGGAACGTGGCGAAGGTGAACGGCTTGACGATGTAGTGGACGACGCCGAGGTGCATCGCGTCGCGCAGCACGTCGACGTCCTTGGCCGAGGTGATCGCGATCACGTCCACGGACGGGGAGGCGGCGGCGCGCAGGGCGCGCATCAGGTCGATGCCGTTCTCGTCCGGCAGGTAGATGTCGAGCAGGAGCAGATCCGGGCGGAGCTTCTCCACGAGCGCGCGCGCGTCGCGCCCGGTCGTCGCCTCGCCGACGACCTCGAAGCCGTGGATGCGCTCGAGGAACTGCCGGTGCACCGACACCGCCATGAAGTCGTCGTCGACGACGAGCGTCCGGATCACGACCGGGCTCTCTCGACCGAGTGGAGCGGCAGCCGCACGGTGAAGCGGGCGCCGTCGACGTTGTCGACGTGGATCGTGCCGCTTCGGCGCCGCACCTCCTGGCTGACCAGCGCGAGCCCGAGCCCGCGCTTGTCGTGGCCGTTGCGGGCGACCTTGGTCGTGAAGCCGTCGACGAAGATCTCCTCTGTCAGTTCGGAGTCGACACCGGGGCCGGAGTCGTGGACGGCGATCACGAGCTCCGCGGCTTCCACGCTCAGCGTGACGTCGACGTGGCCGCCGGCGCCGCCCTCGGACGCCGACTCGAGCGCGTTGTCGATCAGGTTGCCGAGCATCGCGACGAGCGCGCGCACGTCCTCCAGCTCCTTCGGCAGCTCGGTCGCGTGCACGTCGAGCTGGACGCCGTGCTCGCTCGCGACCGCGGCCTTCCCGAGCAGGAGCGCGGCGAGGATCGGGTCGCCGACGCGGTCGACGAGCGACGCGGCAAGCTCCTGGTGCAGCAGCGAGGAGCGGTTGATCTCCTGCACGGCGTCGTCGTAACGGCCGAGCTCGATCAGCCCGCTGATCACGTGCAGGCGATGCTGGAACTCGTGCTCCTGCGCGCGCAGCGCGTCGGCGAGCTTGCGCACGTCGTGCAGCTCGCGCGAGAGCGCGTCGAGCTCGGTGCGGTCGCGGAGCGTCACGACGGCGCCGATCGGTCGGCCGCGCACCTCGACCGACATGCGGTTGGCGACGAGCACCCGCTCGCCGAGGACGACGACCTCGTCCTGGCCGGGGACGCGTCCCATCAGCACCTCGCGCACGCGGCCCGCCGGGACGACGCCACCCACGTTGCGGCCGACGACTTCGTCGTCGAGCCCGAGCAGCCGCTGCGCCTCGTCGTTGATCATCGTGATGTGCCCGGCGGGGTCGAGCGTGATCGCGCCCTCGCGAACGCCGTGCAGCATCGCTTCGCGCTGCTCGAGCAGCGCGGCGATCTCGTCCGGCTCGAGCCCGAACGTCTGTCGCTTCACGCGGCGCGCGAGCAGGAACGCGCCGAGCACGGCGAGTGAGAGCGCGACGAGCAGCGGGATCAGGATCACCGGCAGCGACTCGCGGAACTCGCTCGTGATCGCCTTCTCGAGCACGCCGACCGAGACGAGCCCGACCACGCGGCCCTGCGCGTTTCGGATCGGCACCTTCGCGCGCATCGACGCACCGAGCGAGCCGTGCTGCTCGCCGACGAACGTCTTGCCCGCGAAGACCGCCGCCGGGTTCTCGCCGGGATCGTGGAGCAGCGACTTGCCGATCAGCTTCGGGTTCGGGTGCGACATGCGGATGCCGCGCCGGTTCGCGACGACGACGAACGACGCGCCGGTGGCGCGCATGACCCGCTCCGCGATCGGCTGGATCACCCTCGCGCCGTCCGGCCGGGTGACCGCGGCGACGACCTGCGGGTTCGTCGAGACCGTCCGCGCGATCGCGAGCGACTCCGTGCCGGCGCGCTTCGCGATGTCGTCCTTCGAGTGCAGATAGACGACGACGGTCGACACGCCCACCGTCAGGACGATGATCGCCAGCTCGAGGATCAGGAGCTGCGTCGAGAGTCGAGGCAGGCGCCCGGACGTCGTCGCGATGCGCACTCGTCCGATTATCGCCGGAATCCGCCGGGGGGCCGCGATTGGAAATGATCGGAAAGTCGCGCTAATCGGCGGTTAGTACGGCTTATCCCGGCAATCCTGGACGCCGCCGCGGGCCGGGGCCACCATCGCGCCGTGCAGCTCTTCTGGCTGTCCGTCGGTTTCGGCTTCGTGACCGCGTCGGTGCTCGCGATCGCGGCGGTCGGGCTGAGCCTCCAGTTCGGGATCACGAACTACGTCAACTTCGCCTACGGCGATTTCATGGCGCTCGGCGGGTTCTTCACGTACGTCGTCAACGTCCAGGTCTTCCATCTCGACATCTGGATCGCGCTGGTGATCGGCTCGCTCGGGATGGGCGTGCTCGCCGTGATCCTCAACCGGCTGATCCTCGGGCCGTTCGCGCGGCGGTTCAAGAAGAGCCACTACGTCCTGATCGTGACGTTCGGCCTCTCGCTGATCATGCTCAACGTCGAGTACTCGATCTGGGGCGCGCAGGTTCGCTTCTTCAACATGCCCATCACCACGGCCGTGCAGATCGGGCCGCTGCGGCTGACGAGGAACCAGCTGATCGTGATGGGGATCGCGGTCGTCCTGATGCTCGCGGTGCACACGATGCTGAAGACGACCCGTCTCGGGAAGTCGATGCGCGCGATGTCGGACAACACGACGCTCGCGATGACGAGCGGCATCGACACGAAGCGGATCACGACGATCACGTGGTTCCTCTCCGGCACGCTCGCCGGCGTCGCGGGGACCGTGCTCGGGATCGGCGAGGGCAATCTGACGCCGGCGTCCGGCGAGCTGTTCCTCTTCGTCATCTTCGCCGCGGTGATCGTCGGCGGTGTCGGGAGCATCTACGGCGCGATGGCCGGGGCGGTCCTGATCGGGCTCGCGACCGAGATCTCCGCCGCGTTCATCAATCCCGCGTACAAGCTCGACATCGCGTTCGTGATCCTGATCATCGCGCTGCTCGTCCGCCCGAGCGGGATCTTCGCCTCCCCGGGGACGACGTAGCGCCGATGGTCTACTACGTCTTCACCCTCGTCTTCTTCCTGTTCGACTACTTCATCCTCGCGATGGGGCTGAACATCCAGTACGGCGAGGCCGGGATCCTCAACTTCGCGTACATCGGCTTCGTCGCGATCGGGGCCTACTTCACCGGCGTCTTCGCGCTGCCGAGCTCGACCGGCACCGGACAGCACTACATCCTCGGGCTGGGGCTGCCGTTCCCGATCAACCTGCTGCTCGGCGGCCTCGCGGCGATGTGCTTCGCGTTCATCGTCGCGCTGATCACGCTGCGGCGCCTGCGGACGGACTACCTCGCGATCGTCCTGATCTCGCTGTCGCTCGTTCTCTACGACTTCTGCAACAACTTCGTCTCGCTCTTCAACGGCGCCGACGGGCTGTTCAACGTCCCGGAGCCGTTCGCGAAGTCGCTGCACCTCAGCACGAACTCGTTCATCCCCTTCTTCGCGTGCGTGGCGGGCGTCATCTCGCTGCTGCTGTGGTTCGTGATGAGCCGCGTGATGCGCGCGCCGATCGGGCGCACGTTTCGCGCGATCCGCGACGACGAGGTCGCCGCCGCCGCGCTCGGCAAGGACGTCTTCCGGATGCAGCTGAAGTCGATGCTGATCGGCTCGTTCTACGCCGGCATCGGCGGCGGGCTGCTGATCCAGTTCGGCGGCTCGTTCAACCCGACGGCCTGGCTCCCGGGCGAGACGTTCGTCGTCTTCGCCGTCCTGATCGTCGGCGGCGTCGGCAACAACATCGGTGCGTTCGTCGGCGCGCTGCTCGTGGAGACGCTGCTGATCCACCTGCCGGCGTTCCTGCCGGAGATCCCCGGCCACCCGGGCCTGATCGAGTACTTCGACAACGGCGTCGTCGGCGTCGTGTTGATGCTGATGCTCTGGTTCCGGCCCCAGGGCATCGTGCCCGCGCGGCTGCGGCGGACCGCGAGCTTCGGGGTCGGGGAGCGCCGGCACAGCGCGCCGGCCGTCGCCGAGACGAGCGTCCCGGCGGCATGACCGGGGCCGGCGTCCTCGACTCCGTCACGCCGACGCAGCGGCAGCCGGTGCTGCGCTGCGAGGGCATCACGAAGGCCTTCCAGGGCGTGCACGCCGTCAACGGCGCCTCCTTCGACGTGCCCGAGGGCCGGATCACCGCGCTGATCGGGCCGAACGGCGCCGGCAAGACGACGGCCGTCAACATCCTCTCCGGCGCGATGCGCTGCGACAGCGGCCGCGAGCTGATCGGCGACACCGACGTCACCAACTGGCCGAGCCACCGGATCGCGCGGCTCGGCCTGATGCGGACGTTCCAGCTCTCCCGCGAGCTCGGCGGGCTGACGGTGCTCGAGAACCTGCTCGCGGCTCCCGCGCAGCAGGCGGGCGAGTCGCTCGTGAACGTCTTCTTCCGCCCGGACCTGGTCAAGCGGCAGGAGCGGGCGCACGCGGAGCGCGCGCTCGAGGTACTCGAGAGGTACGGCCTCTACGAACTGCGGGACAACGCCGCGAGCGACCTCTCGGGCGGGCAGAAGAAGCTGCTCGAGATCGCCCGTGCCGTGATGGCGTCGCCGCGGATCCTGCTGCTCGACGAGCCGATGGCCGGGGTCAACCCGGCCCTGATCGAGCGGATCGGCAGCTACATCCTCGACCTGAAGGCGGGCGGCGTCACCGTGCTGATGGTCGAGCACAACCTGAACGTCGTCGAGCAGATCTGCGACTACGTGATCGTGCTCGCGGAGGGCCGGACGCTCGCGACCGGGCGGCTGAGCGAGCTGCGCGAGAACGCCGAGGTCGTCAAGGCCTACCTGGGTGAGGTGATCGATGCCGGCTCTGCTCGCTGAGGGCGTCTCGGCCGGCTACGGCCGCGCCCCGATCATCAACGACGTCAGCCTCGGCGCGGACCTCGGCTCGGTGACGACGATCATCGGCCCGAACGGCGCCGGCAAGTCGACGTTCGCGAAGACGCTCGTCGGGATCCTCAAGCCGATGTCCGGTCGGATCGCGGTGAACGGCATCGACATCACGAGGATCCCCGGCCATCAGATCCCGCGGCACGGGCTCGTGTACGTGCCGCAGAACGACAACGTGTTCAAGCGGCTGACCGTGCGCGAGAACCTCGAGATCGGCGGCTTCGCCTCGAAGGGCGACACCGCCGCGCGCATGCAGGAGGTGCTCGACATCTTCACCGACCTCCGCGTCGCGGTCGACAAGAAGGCCGGCGTCCTCTCGGGCGGCCAGCAGAACCTGCTCGCGATCGCGCGCGCGTTGATGGTCGAACCGCTCGTGATCATCCTCGACGAGCCGACCGCCGGCCTCTCGCCCGCGTACACGGACATCGTCTGGAAACAGATCGCGAGCGTCGCGACCCTCGACACGGCGGTGCTCGTCGTCGAGCAAAACGTCGAGCGCGCGCTCAAGCACTCGGACTTCGTCCACATCTTCGTCGCCGGGCGCAACCACGTCCACGGCGCGGCGAACGAGATCGCCGGCCTCGATCTCGCGTCGATCTTCCTCGGCCGATCGCACGACAACCAGGTCCAAGTCGTCTAACACAAGGAGGAGCTGGATGATCAAGGTCAGATTGCGGCGGAGCGCGACGGTCGCGCTCGCGCTCGCGGTCGCCGCGGCGGCGACCGCCGCTGCCGGAGCCTCCGGCGCGGTCACGTCGCCGAGGCACGCGACGAGCTCGTCGCTCGTGGTCGGCGGGATCTTCCCGTTCACCGGCACGAAGTCGCTGCTCTCGCAGTGGGGCACCCACGGGGTGCCGGTCGGGATCTACGAGGTCAACCACAGCGGCGGCGTGCTCGGCCACAAGTGGAAGGCGGCCTACGTCGACGACGCGGCCGATTCGGTCGACGCGCTGCCCGCCTATCGCAAGCTGCTGCTGAAGCATCCGACGCTCGTCGTCGGCCCGTTCTCGCCGACGATCGAGGCGGTGATCAACCGCTTCCAGCCGAACAACGTGGCCGACTTCATGGTCGGCGGTCTGACGCAGCTCGACAACATGAAGTACCCGTACGTGTTCCGCACGTCGTCGTCCGACTCGAACGAGGCGATCGCGATGGCGTACTACGCGATCAAGCACGGGTGGAAGACCGCGTCGCTGATCTTCGACAACTCGGCGAACTCCCAGGGCTTCGTCCCGCCGCTCGAGAAGGCGTACAAGAAGCTGGGCGGCAAGATCGACGCGAACATCACGCTCACGCCGGGCCAGTCCTCGTACAACGCCGAGCTCGCGCAGGCGTTCGCGAAGGGCCCGAAGGTGATCTTCGACTCGATGGACTCGCAGTCGGCGGCGACGCTGTTCTCGGACGGCCAGCAGCTCGGCTACATGAACGTCCCGTGGATCGGCGACGACCTTCAGTCCGCTCCGAACGGCGACTACGCGAAGGCGTTCGGCAAGACCGCGTCGACCGAGCTGACGGCGGCGCTGCCCGCGTCGCCCTCGGGCACCGCGTTCAACCACTTCCTCGCCGACTACCGGAAGGTCTGGAAGACGAAGACGATCCTGCCGACGACGTTCAACGAGTACGACTCGGTTGTGATCGCGTCGCTCGCGATGACGGCGGCGAAGTCGACGAACCCGAGGGTATGGACGAAGGACGTCGTGAAGGTGTCCGACCCGCCCGGCGCCCAGTGCTCGACCTACGCGTCCTGCGTGCGCCTGCTCAAGAAGGGCAAGGACATCAACTACCAGGGCGCGTCGGGGAACGACGACTTCAACAAGTACCACAACGTCTTCAGCGGGTTCCAGATGCTCGGCTTCGACTCGAGCCTCAACAACGTGACCCGGTCGATCGTCACGCCGCAGCAGCTGGAGTCGGTCGTCGCGAAGGGCGGCTGAGCCGCACCGACAGGTGGGCGGCGGGCCGGCGCCCGTCGCCCACAGGCTGCAAGAGGATGCGCCCCGGCCGCCCGCGGCTGTGATGATCCAGCCGAGCGGGACCTGGTGAGGCAACCCTGAACATCGGACTGGCCATGCTCGCGGTCGGGGGAGTCCTGGCCGCGAGCGTCGCGGTGGCGCTCGGCGCCGCCCGGTCGGGCCTGCCGGCGCTCGCGGCGTTCCTCGGCCTCGGCATGCTGCTCGGCTCCGACGGGCCCGGCGGGATCGCCTTCGACGACGCCCGCCTCGCGCGGGAGGTCGGCGTCGTCTCGCTCGCCGCGATCCTCTACGAGGGCGGCCTCTCGACGTCGTGGCGGCGGCTGCGCGAGGTCGCGGTCCCCGCGGTCCTGCTCTCGACCGTCGGCGTCGTCGTCACGGCCGGGCTCACCGGCGCCGCCGCCCGCGGCCTCTTCGACCTCTCCTGGGCGGAGTCGCTCCTGCTCGGCGCCGTCGTCGCCTCGACGGACGCGGCCGCGGTGTTCGCGACGCTGCGGCACACGCGCCTGCGCCGCAGCCTCGCCCGCACGCTGGGGGCGGAGTCCGGGGCGAACGACCCGGTCGCGATCGCGCTGACGCTCGGCCTGATCGCCTGGATCGAGCGGCGCGACTTCGGCGCCGGCGACCTGACGGTGCTGCTCGTCCGGCAGCTCGGGCTCGGGCTCGCGATCGGCGTCGCGGCGAGCCTCCTCGCGACGTGGGTGTTCGCGCGGATCCCGTCCTCGATCGGCGCGTTCGTCCCGGTCGCGTCGGTCGCGGCCGGAGCGGTCGCGTTCGGCGCCGCCGACGCGGCGCACGGCAGCGGCTTCCTCGCCGTCTACCTCGTCGGCCTCGCGGTTGGCTCGACGCCGTCGCGCTACCGCGGCCAGCTCGTGGCGTTCCACGTCGGCCTGGCCTACGTGGCGCAGGTGGCGCTGTTCATCGTGCTCGGCCTGCTCGTCTTCCCCTCGCGGCTGCCGCACGTCGCCCTGGCGAGCCTCGGGCTGACCGCCGTCCTGATCTTCGTCGCGCGCCCGGTCGCCGTCTGGGCGTCGACGGTCGTGCCGCCGAGGTTCGACCGGCGCGAGCAGCTGCTGCTCGGGTGGGCCGGGCTGCGCGGCGCCGTCCCGATCGTGCTCGGCACCTTCGTGCTGTCGTCGCACGTCGGCCGCGCGGACACGATCTTCAACGCCGTCTTCTTCGTCGTGCTCGTCTCGGCGGTGCTGCAGGGGACGACGCTCGAGTGGGTCGCCGGGAAGCTCGGCCTGCTCGTCTCCTTCGCGCGGACGAACCCGCCGATCGAGGTCAACCGCGACTGGCACTCCCTGAACCTGGTCGAGTTCACGGTCGCGGCCGACCAGGCGATCGCGGGCTCGACCGTGCGCGAGCTCGGCCTGCCGCGCGACACGCTCGTCGCCGTCGTCGTCCGCGGCGACGAGGCCGTCCCCCCGCGCGGCACGACGACGATCCAGCCCGGGGACGTGCTCTTCGTGCTCGCGCCCGACGGCAAGCGGCCCGAGCTCGAGGACGTGTTCAGCCGCTGGCGGCAGCGCATCTAGTACCGTCACGGGTGCGTCGCGAGGGCGCATCCGGTCCGCGGGCAGGGCTGAGCCCACCTCGTCGGGAACGTCACGCCGTACCGCTCGATCTTCTTCCCGCCCGACGCCGCGGACCGCGGGCTCTCGTGGGAGGAGGTCGTGGTGAATCTCGAGCAGCTTCGCAAGCAGGCCAAGGAGCTCGCGCGCGCCGCGCGCGCCGGGGACGCCGCCGCGCTCGGGCGTCTCGGCGACCTGCCGCCGCGGCTCGCGAGCGCGCAGCTGGCGCTCGCGCGCGAGCACGGCTACTCCGGCTGGTCCGCGCTCGTGCAGGAGCTCGCGGAGCAGCCGTTCCGCACCGACCTCGACTACTACGAAGGCCGGGCGTACGGGATCGCGACGGTGAAGGGCGTCTCGCTCGCGGAAGCGCGGCGCGAGCTCGCGCGGCGGCACGGGCTCTCGAGCTGGGCGGAGCTCAGACGCCGCGTCCGCGCGCTCGAGAGCGGCGACGAGCCGCCGACGCCGTTCATGCTCGCCTACCGCGCGGTCGAGGACGGCGATCTCGAGCGCCTGCGCGCGCTGCTCGACGAGCATCCGCAGCTCGTGCGGCTGCGCGGCACGAACGGCAACGACCTCTTCGGGATGGCGGGCGACGTCGGCGTCACGCGGCTGCTGCTCGAGCGCGGCGCCGACGTCGACCGCGGCAACGACTACGGCTGGACGAAGCTCCACCAGGCCGGGTACGGCGACGACCGCGAGCTCGCCGAGCTCCTGCTCGCCGCCGGCGCGCGCACCGACCTCTCGGCGCGCGGCGACGGCGGCACGCCGCTGGTCGTGGCGCTGTTCTGGGGCCACCGGGACGTCGTCGACCTGCTCGGGCTCGAGCCACGCAACCTGCGTGTCGCGGCCGGCCTGGGTCGGGTCGACCTGATCGACGAGCTCGCCGGCACGCCGGCGGCCGGCGCGCACCGCGGCTTCTACCGTCCGCACGGCGGCTTCCCGGCGTGGCAGCCGTCGGACGATCCGCAGGAGATCCTCGACGAGGCGCTCGTCTGGGCGGCGAAGAGCGACCGCGTCGAGGCGGTCGACCGGCTCGTCGAGCTCGGCGCGGACGTCGACGCCGATCCCTACCGCGGGACGCCGCTCACGTGGGCCGCGTGCAACGGGCGCGTCGCGGCGATCCGCCGCCTCGTCGAGCTCGGCGCCGACGTGAACGGGCGCGGGACGTTCGGCGGGCCCGACCACGGCCGGGGCGTCACCGCCCTCCACCTCGCGGCGCAGTCCGGCGAGACCGAGGCGGTCGAGACGCTGCTCGAGCTCGGCGCCGACCCGACGATCCGGGACGACCTCCACGGCGGCACGGCGGCGGGCTGGGCGCGTCACGGCGGCCGCCCGGAGCTCGCGGAGAGGCTGACGTGAAGCACGCCCGCGGCGGTGCGAGTTCGCGGCTACGGTGTCGCGATGCGGCGTCTCGTCAAGCGGGTCAACCGGGTGACGCTGTTCCTGTGGGTGCTGGCCGCGGCGATGGCCGCCGTGCTCGTCGCGGAGTACGTGAGCCGCCGGATCTAGGCGGAGCGGTCGGGGCCGTTCGCCTCCACCGTGCTACGGTGCGTCGCAACAGCTGAGCGAGTACTGGTCGCGCACGGTGCGCCTCCCCTGCCCGTTCTTTCGTGGCAGAGGAGGTGTTTGTATGGCAACCGGAACCGTGAAGTGGTTCAGCGACGAGAAGGGGTACGGCTTCATCACTCCTGCCGACGGTGGCAAGGATCTGTTCGTCCACCATTCGTCGATCGCCGGCGAGGGCTTCAAGTCGCTCGCGGAAGGCGCGCAGGTGCAGTTCGATTCGGTCGAGGGGACGAAGGGCCCCGAGGCGAAGAGCGTCGTCGCCGTCTAGTCGCGTGCGCGGGCCGCGGGCGTCCGTCCGCGGCTCGCGCCGCTCGAAAGGAGCGTATGGAAGGAACGATGGTCTGGTTCAACCGGGCGAAGCAGCGGGGGCAGCGGTAATGGGCAAGCGGAGCCCGCAGTCGGTGCTGAAGCGTGCACGCGAGCAGGCCCTGCGCGAGAAGCGCGAGCTGAAGCAGGCGAAGAAGGACGCCCGGGTCGCAGAGCGCCGCCGCACGGCTGCGGGCGATCCGGATGCCGACGACTCGTGACGCGGTTCGAGAGCGGCCGGGTCGAGGGCGCCGAGGAGCTCGGCTACGAGCAGGCGCTGGAGGCGTTGCTGAGCCTCGTCGGCCGGCCGGTGCTCGTGTTGTTCTCCGGCGCCGACGAGCCGCCGTTCATCTCCGGGGTCATCTCCGGGCGGCTCGACCGGGGGGAGCTCGACCGGCGGTTGGAGCAAGTGCTGCTCCGCGCCGACGACCACGTGGTCGAGACGCTGTTCTTCCACGTCGGCTCGCGTCAGAACGGCTTCGTCGTGCGGCCGGACGAGTTCGAGCGCGCCTTCTGGAGGAGCGACCGCCAGCTCGTCCTGCACCTCGGGCGCTGCGCGATCAGCGTGCTGCTGCGCGGTGAGCTCGGCACGGCGCTCGAACGATGACCGCCGACCGACGCGCTGCGGCGCTCGACACCTACCTCGCGGGTCGAGCGGCAGAGGGTTTCCGGATCGAGACCCGCAGCGCTTCGCAGGCCGTGATCTACCGCCGACACCCGCTGTACGTGCTGCTCCGCTGGATCTCGCAGGGGCGCGCGGAGCAGCGACTCGTGGTGTCGGTCGACCAGCACGGCGGCGTGACCTCGGCGCCGGCGGAGCCGGTTCGCTGGTGACGTGAGCCGTCCGGCGTAGAGGCCGACGTTGCGTCCCCTCCGGGTCGCCGAGCCGCCGGCGTCGAGGCTCTCGCGGGGAACAGGCGGTCCCGATACGGGAGTTCGCCGATGCGGGCCGCGGAGGGCGGGGGGAAAGGCGCGGTAGCTCCCTTCGGAGGTGATCGCTTTGTCGGCGTACACGCATTCGGTGCCACGGGCGGCTCCGGAGGCCGTCCGGCAGCTCGTCTGGTTCGCCTTCGTCTGCGTCGTCGCGTTCCTGGTGCCCTACGTGGGCGTCTCCGTGCTCGACCTGCAGCACGACCTCTTCTATCTCGTCTACTTCGTCGTCACGATCGGCATGGTCGCGGCGTACGTCCGAGTCGAGCATGTCGACGTGGCCGAGGTCTTCCGGCGTGGCTGGCGCTGGAGCGTCGGCCTCGGAGTGCTCGTGGCGGCCTTCCTCGTCTTCAACGTGTTCAACACGGCGGACGCGACCGCGCGGCCGCACGGCGCCTACTTCGTGTTCGAGTTGCTCTGGCGCGGTGTGGGATACGGCGTCGTCGACACGCTGCTGCTGACGATCCTCCCCGGCTTCGTGGCGTACAAGCTGGTGAACGGGCGTGTGGCGGGGCTGAAGGGCAAGCTGCGGTTCACGACGCTGGCGCTGCCGCTGGTGCTCCTCGTCACGGCGACCTACCACTGGGGTTACCCGCAGTACCGGCAGGACGGGCTCGGCCGGCCGGAAATCGGGAACGTGCTGATCTCGATCCCGACCTTCGCGACCGTGAACCCCGTCGGCTCGGTCGTCGCGCACGTCTCGCAGCACATCACCGCGGTCACGCATGCGTACGAATCGCGGATCTTCAATCCGCCGGTGACGAAGTCGTGACCACGACGGTCCGGTACGAACAGAGGCACCGGCCGCTGCTCGGCTTGCGCCGGCGACCGGGCCGCCTCGCGCTCGCGTTCATGCGGCTGCCGCGACGGCTCTATCGCCGCGGCTGGGGCAGGTTCCTCGGTCACACATTCGTGCTGATCGCCCACCAGGGCCGCAGGACCGGCGAGCGCCGCGAGACCGTCGCGATGGCGCTGACCTACGAGCCGCAGACGCGCGAGGTCGTCGTCTGCTCGGCCTGGGGGCCGAACACCGACTGGATGCGAAACCTGCGCGCGCGTCCGGCGCTGGAGATCGAGATCGGACGCGAGCGATACCTGCCGGAGCAGCACTTCCTCTCGGAGGACGAGGCCGTCTCGGTCGCGATCGAGTTTCGAGACCGGCATCCCCGGCGGCTACGTCTCTTCGCGCTGGTCCTCGGCTGGGGTGACCTCAGCACGGACGCGGGCGTGCGCGCGCTCGTGCGCGGCAGGCCGTTCGTCCGCTTCCGTCCGGCCGCCGCCGGGGGGCTCGCAGGGAGTCTCACGGCGAGAAGAGCCGCCGGGTAAGGGGGGAGGAGCTCGGAGTGACGGAGCTCCTCCCCTCGCTCGCGTTTCGCCCGGACGCGTTCGCGCTAGCTGCACGCGATGCTGTAGTCGTCGAACGCGACGACGACGTCGTCACCTTCGCTCGTGATGTGCGCCGTCTCGCGCACGACGAGGTTGTCGCCGCTGCCCCGCCCGATCAGGTGGTAGCGGTTGACGTAGGTGAGGACGAAGTGGTCGCTCGCCGCGTCGTCGACGTACGTGCCGCGCTCGACGCCGGTCAGACGGTACGTGTCGCCGGTCGTCTGTCCGACGAGA
>DASSSR010000074.1:0-29368 GCA_035708345.1 Gaiellaceae bacterium | reverse complement strand
CGATGCTGCGCGCCTGGCGGTCGCTCGACCGGTTCGAAGGCCGCGCGGCGCTCAAGTCCTGGCTGTACCGGATCGCGACGAACGTCTGCTTCGACTCGCTCTCGGGCCGGGAGCGCCGGGCTAGGCCGATGGATCTCGGGCCGGCGCAGGAGCCGCTGTTCGAGAATCTCGCCGAGCTGCCGGAGGTGACCTGGGTCACTCCGCTCCCGACGCCGGACGAGCTCGCGGAGCAGCGCGACACGCTCCGGCTCGCGTTCGTCGCCGCGCTCCAGCACCTGCCCGCGAAGCAACGGGCGGCGCTCATCCTCTGCGAAGTTCTGAAATGGCAGGCGAGCGAGGCAGCCGAGCTGCTCGAGACGAGCGTCGCCTCGATCAACAGCGCGCTGCAGCGCGCCCGCGCGACGCTCGCGACCGCCGACATCGGCAAGCCGGCCGAGCTCGACGCCGAGGCGCGCGCGCTGCTCGAGCGCTACGTGGCCGCGTTCGAGGCGTACGACATCGACGCGCTGACGGCGTTGCTGCACGAGGACGCGGTCCAGTCGATGCCGCCGTACGACCTCTGGCTGCGCGGCCGCGACGACATCTTCACCTGGTGGTTCGGCCCCGGCATCGGCTGCCAGGGCTCCCGGCTCGTGCCCGCGCGCAGCGCCAACGGCCTGCCGGCGTGGGGCCAGTACAAGCCCGACCCGGCGGGCGGCTACGCGCCCTGGGCGCTGCAGGTGGTGGAGGTGTCAGACGGGCGGGTCGCCGAGCTGACGTTCTTCCTCGACACGGAGACGCTCTTCCCGCTCTTCGGGCTGCCGCCCGCTCTTCCGGCCGCCTGACGGCGGCTCCGCCTCCGGCGTCAGCGGCTCCCGCAGGCCGCAGAGGTCGATCAGCTCCCAGAGCTCGCACGGCGCGTGCGCGAGCCGCACGCCGGCCGCGAGCCGCAGGCGCGCGAGCAGGTCGACCGTGCGCAAGTCCACACAGCTCTGACCGGCCTACGGCCGCCGATTCATCGACTTGCGCAGCGCCTCGAGCCGGCGGCGGTCGAGCTTCGTCGGCCGCCCGCCGAAGAGCGGCTGCGCCGCGCGCCGCTCCGCCGCCGCCTGCTCGCGCGCCGCGACCGAGTCCTCCGTCTCCTCGTACAGCCCGGCGGCGCTCTTCGCCGGGCCGCGCCGGTCGGCGAGCGCGCGCACGACGACGGTCCTGCGCACCGGCCCCGTCGTCACCTCGACCGTCTCGCCGACGCGCAGCTCGCGTGCGGGCTTGACGCGCGCGCCGCCGACGTGCACGTGGCCGCCGGCCACCGCCTCCGTCGCGAGGCTGCGCGTCTTGAAGAAGCGCGCCGCCCAGAGCCACTTGTCGATCCTGCATTTGCCGTCCGCGTCGGCGGTCGCCATCGCTCGAATCATGCCCGCGCCTGCCGCGCGCGCGAAACGACGAGAAGCCCGAGATCACGCTCTCGTCGATCGGCGCGCGGCCGGCGCGGCTTCGGGTAAAGAGGAGCCGTGGACGAGCTCCGCTCCGCGCTCCTGGCGCTCCACAAGGCCGTGCTCGGCGTCGAGCGGCGGCAGCTCGAGCGCGTGCACGGCCGGCTGCAGAACGCGGAGTTCCTGCAGATCGTCTCCGACCCGGTGCGCTACGGCTGGCTGAAGCCGTTCACGGCGCTGATCCTCGCCCTCGACGACCCCGAGCACGAGGGCGACGTCCGCGCCGAGGCGCGCGAGCTGCTGCTGCCGCCGAAGGCGGAGACGCCGTTCGGCCGCCGCTACCTGTCGCTGATGCAGCGCGAGCCGGGGCTCGTGGTCGAGCACCGCGCGGTGGCGAAGCTCCTCTAGCCGCGGGCGCGGCGGGACGTCGCGGGGGCGAGAAAGTTAGCTGTCGGCAAGCAATTGTTCGGGTAGACCGCGGTCGATCGCGGTGATACCTTCCGCGCGAAATCCGCTCGGAAGGGGACAGCGCGCGTGGCGGGGTCGGGTGGGGCAGTGACAACCGAGGTGGGGCACGGCGCGGCCGCGCTCGAGGTCAAGGGACTCGGCGTCCGCTTCCCGGGGCAGCCGCAGCCCGTCCTCGACGGCGTCGACCTGCGGATCGAGCACGGCGAGTTCATCACGGTCGTCGGCGCGAGCGGCAGCGGCAAGACGACGCTGCTGCGGGCGATCCACGGCCTGCTCCCCGCCGCGGCGGGGACGGTGCTGGCGGGCGGCGAGCAGGTGAAGGGGCCGAGCCGCGCGCGCGGCTTCGTCTTCCAGGCCGACTCGCTGCTGCCGTGGCGCACGGTCGTCGACAACGTCGCGTATCCGCTCGAGCTGCGCGGCGTCGGCCGCCGCGAGCGCCGCGCGGCCGCGCACGAGCTGCTCGAGCTGACCGGCCTCACCGCCGCGGCGGAGAAGTTCCCGCGGCAGATCTCCGGCGGCATGCGCCAGCGCGCGAACCTCGCGCGCGCGCTCGTCGCGGACCCCGAGATCCTGCTGATGGACGAGCCGTTCGCCGCGCTCGACGCGCAGACGCGCGAGATCCTGCAGGCCGAGCTCCTGTCGATCTGGGGCCGGCGGCGGAAGACGGTCGTCTTCGTCACGCACCAGCTCGACGAGGCGGTGTATCTCGCCGACCGGGTCGTCGTGCTGGCGGCGAACCCGGGCCGGGTCAAGCAGATCGTCCCGATCGACCTGCCGCGGCCGCGCACCCTCGACGTGAAGTACACGAGCGAGTTCGCGGAGACCGTGAACGTGCTCTGGCAGTTGATCAAGGACGACGTCGTCCAACACGCACAGGAAGAAAAGGAGTGAGCGGGGTGAAGAGAACGAAGCTGTTCGTCGTCGTCGGCGCCGCGGTGTCGGCGCTCGCGGCGAGCGCGGTCGGCGGTGTCGCTGCGCACAGCGCGTCGGCGGCGTCGAAGAAGGCGGTGAAGATCGCCTTCTCGGCGGCGACGCCGCAGGTGGAGAAGATCCCGACGATCATGGCCGCCGACGCGCTGAAGGCGCAGGGCTATCCGGTGACGACCACGTTCCTGCAGACGTCCGAGGACCCGGTGCAGGCGGTCGTCCGCGGCGACGCCGACTTCGGCTCGGCCTCGGCGAGCACCGTGCTCCAGGCGATCTCGAAGGGCGCGCCGGTGACGGCGGTCATGTCGGCGAACTCGCCCGCGTACCAGATCGTCGCGCCGACGAGCGTCACCTCGCCCGCCGGCCTCGACGGCAAGCGGGTCGGCATCCACGCCGCCGTCTCGTCGACGACGCTCTACACGAACCTGATGCTCGCGAAGTTCCCGAACGCCAAGCCGAACATCCTCGTCGTGCCGGGCTCCGCGAACCGCATCCGCGCGCTCGCCGCCGGCCAGCTCGACGCCTCGGCGATCCAGCTGTCCGACATGCCGACGCTCGAGCAGCTCGCGCCCGGCAAGTTCCACGTCATCTACGACGTGGCGCAGAAGTACCCGTTCCTGATGGACGCGGTCATCTTCGTGCGGACGTCGTTCCTGAAGACCGACCGCCCGCTGATCACGACCGTGCTGAAGGCGATCCTCGCCCAGCAGAAGCTCGTGTACGCGAAGCCGCAGGCGCTCGCGGACGCGATCCAGAAGTACGTCCCGAACATGGACGCGGCGACGTCGCAGCGCGACGCGAACGTCTACACGACGGACAAGGTCTGGGCGACGAACGGCGGCTTCACGAAGCAGGACATCCAGTACACGCTCAACGCGATGCAGTTCGGCGGCTTCCTCAGCTCGCCGCTGTCGCTCGACAAGTGCTGCGACCTGTCGATCGTGAAGGCGATCAACGCGCCGACGACGGTCTTCGCGACGGTCAGCGGCACGAAGAAGACGACGGTCGTCCTGCGGCCGCGCCTGAAGTTCCAGGCGGGCACCTACGTCTTCACCGTCACCGACAAGTCGAAGGTCGACGGCTTCACGCTCGTCGGCCCCGGCGTCAAGAAGTCGACGGGCGCGAAGTTCCGCGGCAAGGCGACGTGGAAGCTGACGCTGAAGTCCGGCAAGTACACGTACGGCCCGCTCGTGGGCAAGCACGGCCACAAGACGCTCGTCGTCAAGTAGCCGTTGAGCGAGATCGCCCAGGACAACGTCGCCCGGCCCGGTGAGCGCACCGGGCCGGGCCTCGTGGTCCGCCGTCTCTCGCGGCGCACGCTCGCGCTCTGGGCGATCCGGCTCGCGACGGTTGCCGTCCTCTTCGCCGCCTGGGAGATCATCGGCCGGCGCGACGGCGTCTTCGTGGCGCCGTTCAGCACGACGTTCTCGCACCTGATCGACCTCTGGCGGAACGGGCAGCTCGCGCCGGCGATGTGGCGCAGCAACGAGTCGCTGCTGATCGGCTTCCCCGTCTCGGTCGTCGCCGGCCTGCCGCTCGGCTTCCTGCTCGGGCGCGTGCGCGTCGCCGACCGGGGGCTCAGCTATTTCTTCGACGTCGCCCTCGTGATCCCGATGATCGCCGTCGTGCCCGTCATCATCGTCGCGCTCGGCCTCTCGCTGACCGCGCGCGTGCTCGTCGTCGTCCTCTTCGCGCTGCCGATCGTCGCGTTGAACGCGCGCGCGGCCGTGCGCATCGTCGAGCAGCATCTGGTCGAGATGTCGGAGGCCTTCGGCGCCTCGCGCCGTCAGGTCTGGCAGAGCGTGATCGTCCCGAGCTCGTTCGCGCCCGTGTTCACCGGCCTCCGCGTCGGGCTCGCGCACGCGATCTCGGGGATGATCGTGATCGAGCTGACGCTGATCCCGGCGGGGCTCGGCGGCCTGATCGTGCAGTTCCGCTCGGAGTTCGCCGCGAGCGACCTCTACGCGGTGACGCTGATGATCCTGATCGAGGGGCTCGTGCTCGTCGGCCTCGCGCACGCGCTCGAGCAGGTCGTCGCGAAGCGGCTGGGGACGGTCGAATGAGGCGCGCGCTCGCCCTGTGGCCGCAGGCGCTGACGGCCGCGGCGGTCTTCGCGGCGTGGGAGATCGTCGCCTCGACCTCGAAGCCGTACTGGCTGCCGAACATCCAGCGCATCGCCTCGAGCTGGTGGGATCTCGCCTCGTCGGGCGCGTTCCGCGTCGCGACGACGAGCCTCGAGACGCTCGGGATCGGGCTGCTCGCCGTCTTCGTCCTCGGCGGCGTCGTCTCGGCCCTGCTCGCGAACGTCCGCCTGCTCGACGACGCGCTCAGCCCGCTGATCAACGCCGCGATGTCGACGCCGCTCGTCGCGCTCGTGCCGGTCTTCGTCCTCATCTGGGGGTACAGCTCGACGACGCGCGTCGTCGCCGTCGCCTCGTTCGCGCTCTTCCCGCTGATCCTGCAGTGGATCGTCGCCCTGAAGGGCGTCCCGGCCGACCTGCGCGAGATGTCGCACTCGTTCGAGGCCGGCCGGGTCCGGCGCGTGCTGACGGTCGAGCTGCCGGCGGTGGCGCCGCTGCTCCTGAACGGGGCGCGGCTCGCGGTCGTGCAGGCGATCAAGGGCCTCGTCACCGCCGAGATGATCATCGGCGTCGTCGGCGTCGGGAAGCTGATCGTCACCGCCGCCGACACGTTCGACATGCCGCAGCTCTACGCGGTGATACTGACGATCGTCGCCGCCTCGATCCTCTCCTATCTCGTCCTCAGCACCGTCGAGGGGCGCGCCAGCCGGTGGGCGGAATGAGCGAGCGCGTCTGGGACCGGTACCTGAGCGAGCGCGACCGTGCCGTCGCCGAGGCCGCCGGCCTGGGGCAGCGCGGCGGCTACGGCGAGCGGCCGGCGCTGCTCGTGATCGACGTCACCGTCAACTTCTGCGGCGACCGGCCGGAGCCGATCCTCGACTCGATCGCCCGCTGGCGGAACAGCTGCGGCGAGGCTGCGTGGGCGGCGGTGCCGGCGCTGCAGCAGCTGCTGACGACCGCGCGCGGCGCCGGCGTCCCGGTCGTCTACTCGGCCGGGCTCGACACGCCGCCCGGCCCGGTCTACTCCGGCCGCTGGGCCGACAAGAACAGCCGCCGGAACGAGGACACGACGCCGGCGAAGGCGGGCGGCAACGAGATCATCGAGCCGATCGCGCCGCAGCCGGGCGACATCGTCGTGCGCAAGACGAAGCCGAGCGCCTTCCACGGCTCGCCGCTGCTCGACTACCTCGTCGACCTGAAGGTCGACACGCTCGTGTGCTGCGGCGTCGCGACGAGCGGCTGCGTGCGGACGACGGTGCTCGACGCGTTCTCGCACAACTTCCGCGTCGCCGTCGTCGAGGAGGCGACGTTCGACCGCATCGAGGCGTCGCACGCGCTGGCGCTGTTCGACATCAACTGCAAGTACGGCGACGTCGTCTCGCTCGACGACGCGACGGCCTATCTCTCGACCCGGAGGTCTGCGTGACGAAGTTCGGTGTGCTGCTGCTCCATTTCGGTCACACGGCGAGCCGCGAGACGGTGATCGACCACGCCCCGCAGCTCGAGAAGTGGGGCTTCGACTCGGTGTGGGTGCGCGACCACCTGATGTTCCAGCCGCACGGCTTCGAGCGGCCGAGCACCGTCTTCATGGAGCCGTTCTCGACGCTGACCGCGATCGCGACGATCACCGAGAGGCTCGTCGTCGGCACGGCGACGATCATCCCGTTCCGCCATCCGCTCGTCACGTCGCAGCTCTACGGCGGCGTCAGCATGGTCGCCGGCCCCGGCCGGCTGATCGCGGGCATCGGCGCCGGCGCGCCGAAGAAGCCGTTCGAGGCGACCGGGCTCGCGTACGAGGACCGCTTCGACGCGACGAAGGAGATGGCCGAGATCCTCAAGCTGACGTGGTCGCAGGAGCAGGCGAGCTACGACGGCCGGCTCTTCCGGTTCGACGGCGTCACGATCGACCCGCACCCGCCCGCGGACACGCCGATCTGGTACGGCGGCTCGACGCCGGCGTCGGTCCGGCGCGCGCTCGAGTACTGCGACGGCTGGTTCCCCGGCCGCTGCCCGCTGAAGACGTTCGACAAGTACGCGAAGCGCGTGCGCGACGGCGGCGCGGAGCAGGGCCGGGAGCTCGGCATCGGCATCATCCCCGTGCTCTCGATCGCCGACTCGCGCGAGGAGGCGGTCGCGAAGGTGAACGTCGAGGGGCTGCTCGAGGAGGCGAACGGGCGCAAGTTCTGGGACGGCCCGTTCGAGAGCGCCGACGACCTCGCCGGCCTCCTGATCGCCGGCACGCCGCAGCAGTGCGCCGAGCAGATCGACGAGTACGTGCAGCGCGGGGTCGACCAGCTCGTGTTCGACTTCCGGCTGCGCCCGGACGACTACTTCGAGCAGGTGGAGCGGCTCGCGGAGGAGGTCCTGCCGCTCGTCAGGCAGCAGGTCGCCGCGTGACGGCCACGCGGGAGGACGTCGAGTACCGGAGCGACGGCGACACGATCGCGGGCTGGTTCCATCCGGCCGCCGGCTCCGGGCCGGCGCCGGCGATCGTCTTCTGCCCCGGCTTCACGGGCACGCGGCAGGCGGCCTTCTACCAGCCGTACGTCGAGCGGTTCGTGGACGCCGGCTACGGCGTGCTGCTCGCCGACTACCGCGGCTGGGGCGACAGCGGCGGGCCGCGCGGCGAGATCGTGCCGCTGCGGCAGGTCGCGGACGTCCGCAACGCGCTCGGCTACCTCGAGACGCGCGACGACGTCGATCCCGCCCGGCTCGCCGTCGTCGGCGTCAGCTTCGGCGGCGGCAACGCCCTCTACACGGCGGCGGTCGACGAGCGCGTGCGCGCCGTCGTCTCCGTCTCGGCCGTCACCGACGGCCGCGCCTGGATGCGGTCGATGCGCCGCGAGTACGAGTGGCACGAGCTGCTCGACCGGCTCGCCGAGGACCGCCGTGCACGGACGCGCGGCGAGGAGGGCGCCGTCGTCGACCCGACCGAGGAGATTCTCGTCTCGACGCCCGAGCGCCGGACGACGACGGTGAAGGGGAACGTCCCGGCCGCCCTGACGCCGAAGCGGACGCCGCTCTGGTGCGCGCAGGAGGTGATCGACTTCCGCCCGGTCGAGAAGGCGGCGCAGATCTCGCCGCGGGCGGCGCTCCTCTTCTACGTCGCGCGGGACGCGGTCGTCCCCGGCGAGCAGTCGGAGTGGGCGTACGCCGCCGCCGGCGAGCCGAAGAAGCTCGTCCGGCTGGACGGCGACAAGCACTACGAGGCGTACCTCGAGCACTTCGACCGGATCGCCGGCGAGACGCTCGCCTGGCTGTCGGCGCACTGCTGAGGGACAATGGGCGAAGTGATCGACGACAGCCTCGACGTCGCGCACTTCCGGCATGTCGTCGGCAAGCTGTCGCGGCAGCTGCGCACGATCGACGCGGCGTCGAACCTGACGCCGACGCAGTCGTCGGTGCTGAACGTCGTCGTCCAGTACGGGCGGATGGGCCTCTCCGAGCTGGCGCGGCTCGAGGGGATCAACGCGACGCTCCTCTCCCGGTCGATCGCCACGCTCGAGTCGCGCGGGCTCGTCCGTCGGCTGATCGACGAGAGGGACCGGCGCGCCGCCTCGCTCGAGGCGACGCCCGCCGGCGCACGGCTCGTCCGCCGCCTGCGCGACGCGCGCAGCGACGCGCTGCGCGGCCAGATCGGCGGCCTGACCGGCGCCGAGCAGCGGCGGCTCGCCCGCGCCCTGCCGGTCCTCGAGCGCCTCGTCGAGCGGCTCAGCGAGCCCGGTCGAGCAATGCCCAGGGACGGATCGGCAGCTCGCGCACCCGTACGCCCGTCGCCGCGGCGACCGCGTTCGCAATCGCCGGCGCCACCGTGATGATCGAGCTCTCGCCGAGGCCCTTCGAGCCGAAGGGGCCGGGGCCGTCGCCGCGCTCGATGAACAGGCTGTCGACGACGCCCGGGACGTCGGTCGCGAGCGGCACGCGGTAGTCGACCGGCGACGGGTTCGTCAGGTAGCCGGCGTCGAAGTCGAGCGCCTCGGTCAGCGCGTGGCCGACGGCCATCACCGCGCCGCCGACCTCCTGGCCGTGGGCGCCGTGCGGGTTGATCACGCGGCCGGCGTCGGCGACGGTCACGTACTGCAGGACCTCGACCGCGCCCGTACCGGGGTCGACGGCCACGCGGGCGGCGCCGACCGAGCCCTCCCAGTAGCCGGCGCGCATCCCGAACGCCGTCGGCGCCTCGGGCGCGTCCTGGTCGACCGTGCCGACGCCGACGATCTCGCCGCCGAGCCCGGAGGCGGCGCCGGTGATCGCGGCCGCGACGGCGGCCGCGTCGGCCGGGTCGACCTCGTCGCCCGCGACCTCGCGCAGCTGCGCGAGCACGTCCTCGGCGGCGCGCTGGACGGCGGTGCCGAGGTGGACGGTCGTGCGGCTCGACGACGTGCGCTGGTCGAACGGCGTCACGCCCGTGTCGACGGCGGAGACGCGCACGCGCTCGTAGGGGACGCCGAGCGTCTCGGCCGCGACCTGCGCGAGCACCGTGTGCGCGCCCTGCCCGAGCTCGATCCCGGAGGCGACGACGGTCGCCGAGCCGTCGCGGTGCAGCCGCACGATCGCGCGCGACGGCAGCCGGCCCGAGGCCGTGTTCTTGACGCCGACGGCGACCCCGACGCCGGCGGCGCGCCCGTCCGGCAGCCGCTCGGCGCGCAGGCCGCCGACGCGCTCGACCGCCATGGTCAGCGCCTTCGGCAGGTCGCAGTCGAGCGGCAGGTCGCCCTCCGCGAAGTCGTCCCCGAGCTCGAGCAGGTTCGCGAGCCGGAACTCGACCGGGTCGAGGCCGAGCGCCGCCGCGATCTCGTCCGTGTGGCACTCGCAGCCGTGGATCGGCTGGCTGGCGCCGAAGCCGCGGTAGGCGCCCGCCGGGACCTTGTTCGTGTAGACGGCGTACGCGTCGACCTGCAGGTTCGGGATCCGGTACGGCCCCGGCGCGCGGTAGCCCGCCTGGCGGATCACCCGCGGCCCCTGGTCGGCGTAGGCGCCGGTGTCGAAGAGCAGCTCGATCTTGCGCGCGACGATCCGCCCGCCGGTGACGCCGCTCGTGAAGCGGACGATCGCGCCGTGGCGGCCGGAGGAGCGGAACGCCTCCTCCACCGACAGCTCCAGCCGCACGGGCCGGTTGGCGGCGACCGCGGCCGCGGCGGCGATCGGCACGACGTTGACGTACTCCTTGCTGCCGAAGCCGCCGCCGACGTAGGGGACGACGACGCGGATCGAGCTCTCCGGGCGGCCGAGCAGCCCGGCCAGCATCCGCACCATCAGGAACGGATACTGGTTCGGCGTGTGCACCACGAGCACGTCGCCGTCGGGGACCGCGGTGACGACGTGGTTCTCGAGCGCGTAGTGCTGCAGCGGCGCGAGCCGGTACTCGTGCGAGAAGACGTGCTCGGCGGCGGCGAGCGCGCCGTCCGGGTCGCCGCGCAGGTCGTGGTAGTGGCCGGCGACGTTGGGCGCGGCGTCGCCGCCGCCGCTCCACGCGGCGCCGAACTCGCCCCCCTCGGTCTCGCCGTGCAGCGGCGCGGCGCCGGGCGCGAGCGCGTCCTCGACCGTGGCGAGCACCGGCAGCTCCTCGAGCTCGAGCCGGACCGCGTCGGCGCCGGCCCGGGCGGCCGCCGGCGTCGCGGCGAGCACGAGCGCGACCGGCTCGCCCTCGTAGCGGACGACCTCCTCCGCGAGCACCGGCGTGTCGCGGATCACCGGCCCGAAGCGCCGGCGGGCGAGCACGCGTGCGAGGTCGTCGCTCGTCAGCGCCGCCACGACGTCGGGGACGGCGAGCGCGGCCGCCGTGTCGACCGAGCGGATGCGGGCGTGGGGGAGCGGGCTGCGCACGAGCGCCGCGTGCAGCGCTCCCGGGACGTGCACGTCGGCGCCGAAGCAGGCGGTACCGGTCACCTTCGCGTGCGCGTCGACGCGCGCGGCCTCGCGGCCGACGGTCTGCAGGTCGCGCGGCTCGGCGACGATCACGTCCGCAGCTCCCGGGCGGCGGCCCGGATCGCCGCGACGATCGGGACGTAGCCGGTGCAGCGGCAGATGTTGCCGTGCAGCTCCTCGCGGATCGTCTCCTCGTCGGGATCCGGGTCCCGCGCGAGCAGCGCCGTCGCGGTCATCAGCATCCCGGGCGTGCAGAAGCCGCACTGGAAGGCGCCGTGCTCGACGAACGCGCGCTGGAGCGGGCCGAGCGCGCCGTCGGCGCCCGCGAGGCCCTCGACCGTCAGGACCTCGCCGCCGTCGATCTCCGCGGCGAGCAGCGTGCATGCGCTCACCGCCGCGCCGTCGAGGAGGACGGTGCAGGTGCCGCAGAGCTCGAGCGCGCACGACACCTTCGTGCCGGTGAGGCCGAGGTCGTCGCGGAGGAACTCGGAGAGCACCCGGTTGGCCGGCACCGTCGCCTGCACGGCCTGCCCGTTGACGACCGCGTCGATCGACAGCTCGGCCGCCACTACCCGAAGAGCAGCCGGCCGGTGAGCACGCCGCAGGCGAACGCGAACCCGGTCGCGAGCACCGGCCAGGCGAGCGCGCGCGCGTCGACGAGGTCGCGGGCGGCGAGCGCGGCCGGCGCCGCCGGCTCGGCCGCCGCCGAGGTCGCCGGCCCGGCGCCGGCGAGCGCGCGGGCGAGGTTGGCGCCGAACTTCTCGACCATGCGGCCGGAGACGCGCTCGATCATCCCGGCGCCGAAGGTGGCGACGCGGCCGCGCACGTCGACGTCGGCGTCGACGTCCACGCGGCTGCCGCCGTTCTCCGCGGCGACCGCGAGCGTGATCGTCGCCGTCGCGGAGCCGTTCCCCCTCGCGTCGTCGGCGCGGACGCCGAGCACGCTCCGGCGCGCGGCGTCGTCGAGCTCGAGGACGCGGACGACGCCGCGGAACTGCGCCCCGACCGGCCCCAGCTGGACGGCGATCCGGCCGCCGAGCTCCCGCCCCTCGGCCAGCCGCCCGCGCGGGGCGTCGGGGTCGAGCTCGGCCCCGGGCAGGCAGCCTGCGACGCGGCCGGGATCCGCCAGCAGCGCGAACACCTCGTCGGGCGCGGCCGGGGCCGAGAAGCTGTGGCTGAGGCGCGGCAACTGGACTGATAACTTACCAGTGTGTCCGCGCCGGGCGCGACCCTGCCGCCGTTCGAGCTGCATCGTCCGGCCCGCCTGCTTGAGGCCTGCCGGCTGCTCGCGGAGCACGGCTCGGAGGCCCAGGTCTACGCGGGCGGGACGGAGCTGCTGCTCGTGCTGCGGGCCGGGCTCGCCGACGCTCGGCACCTCGTCGACGTCAAGCGGCTCGCCGGCCTGACGAGCGTCTGGCGGACGGCCGACTCGGTCCGGATCGGCGGCGCCGTCGCGCACGCCCGCGTCGCGGCGGCGGCCGAGGTAGGAGCGGTCGCACCGGCGCTCGTCGAGGCGGAGAGCCGGCTCGGCAACGTCCGCGTCCGCTCGACCGGCACGCTCGGCGGCAACCTCTGCTTCGCCGAGCCGCACGGCGACCCGGCGACCGTCCTGCTCGCGCACGACGCGCGGGTCGCGCTCGAGAGCGTGCGGGGCGCGCGGACGGTGGCGCTCGACGAGCTGCTCGTCGCCGCGCTCGAGACGGCGCGCGACCCGGACGAGATCCTCACCCACGTCGAGCTGCCCCGGCGCCGCTTCGACGGCGCCGCGTACGTGCGCCACGCGTACGCGGAGCGTCCGACCGCCGGCGTCGCGGTGCTGCTCGACGGCGACGACGGCCGCGCCCGCGACGTCCGCGTCGCGGTCGGCTGCATCGGCCCGCGGCCGCTGCGCGTGCGCGAGGCGGAGCAGGCCGCCGAGGGGCTGCCGCTCGACGCGGCGGACGACGAGCTCGAGCGTGTCGGCGAGGCGGCGGCGGCGGCGCTCGACCCGATCTCCGACGGCTACGGCCCGGCGGACTTCAAGCGCCGGCTGACCGCGGTGCTGGTGGCGCGGGCGCTGCGGCGGGCGTGTGCGCGCGCCGGTACGCCAGATGGGCGAGCGCCACGTCCTGGCTCGCCAGCCCCTGGCTGACGATCGCGACGCGCTGCTCCGGCGCCGTCCGGCCCGGATGGGCGCCGGCGAGCACCTCGGCGAAGGTCGCGTCCGGCTCGACGCCGGGCCCGTAGCACTCCGCGAGCTCCTTCGCGAGCTGCTCGCGGCTGTCGACGAGCAGCAGGTCGGCCGCCCGGACGAGGGCGGGGGAGAGCTCCGCCGGGTCGAGCGCGGCGACGACCGCACCGGGGCCGACCCACGCCTCCTCGACGAGCGGCGCGGCCGCGCTCGTCGCCGTCAGGACGAGCGGGGCGCCCTCGACCGCCTCCTCGACCGTGGCCACCGCGTCCGCCTCGAGCGAGAGCTCGGCCCGGACGAACGCGGCGAACGCCTCGCGCCGCTCCGGCCTCCGCGAGGTGACGCGCACCCGCCGCAGGCCGGGCACGAGCCGCGCGTAGTACGGCAGCGCGAGCCTGGCGAGATGGCCGCTGCCGACGACCGCGAGCGTGTCCGCGCCTTCGCGGGCGAACCGCGCGGCGGCGACCGCGACCGAGGCGACCGTCCGCTGGCCGTAGTTCCACGACTCGTCGACGACGGCGACGGTCCTCGTCGTCGCCGGGTCGACGAGCACGATCAGGCGCGTGCCGCCGCCCGAGTCGTCGTCGCCCGGATGGGAGACGACGCGGATCCCGGCGATCGGCACGTCCTCGAGCACGCAGGCCTTGACGTGGTAGTGGTTGCCGTGGGCGTCGCCGATCAGGTTGAGGTTCCGCGGCTCCGGCCAGGAGAGCTCGCCCCGCCGCTCTCGCTCGAGCGCCCGCTGCACCTCGGCCACGACGTCGTCGACCGAGAGCAGCCGCGCGCACTCCTCCGCGCTGACGAACACGAGGCCCATCAGTCGTACAGCGGCAGGATCGTCTCCGCCCAGAGCTCCATCTGCGCGAACAGCTCGTCCATCGAGCCGTAGATCAGCTTCAGCTCGAAGTGCCGGACGCCCGCCTGCACGAACTCGTCGACGCGCTGCTTCACGTCGTCGACGGAGCCGAAGATGTGCCGGTCGAGCGCGAACTGCACGTCGTCGACGTCGCGCTCGTAGCTGTTGCGGCTCGCCCGCACCGTCGGCAGCGCCCGCTCGATCCCCTCGTCGCGCGTGCGCGCGATCGTCGCGAGCTTCTCGACCGCGATCGTGATCCCGTCGCCGTCGCGGCCCGCCTCGGCGGCCGCGCCGCGCAGGATCTCCCTCCCGCGCGCCATCTCGGACGGGCTCAGCCAGCCGGGGATCCAGCCCTCTCCGTAGCGGCCGGCGCGCACCGCGGCGTGGTCGGTCCAGCCGCCGACCCAGAGCGGCAGCGTCGGCTGCTTCGGCTTCGGGAAGATCTCCGTCTCGGGGAACGAGACGTACCTGCCGTTGAACGACGACGTCCGCTCCGTCCAGATCGTCTTCATCGCCTGCAGGTACTCGTCGGTGACGGGCGCGCGCGTCTTCGTCGGCACGCCGAAGAGGCCGAACTCGTCCGACTCGCGCGTCGCCTTCGAGCCGAGGCCGACGCCGACGACCAGCCGGCCGCCCGAGAGGTGGTCGAGCGTCGAGAGCTGCTTCGCCGCGTAGATCGGGTTGCGGCACGGCGTCACCATGCACGCGACGCCGAGCGTGATCGTCGAGGTCAGCGCGGAGATGTAGCCGAGCGTCGTCAGCGACTCGTAGAAGTCCGGGTCCTGCTCGTCCACGAGCGCCTCGGCGGCGCCGGAGGAGATGTGGTGGCGGTGCATCTCGGTGCTCCACGCGACGTGGTCGTGCACCCAGAGCGAGTCGAAGCCCAGCTCCTCGGCGGCGCGGCCCGCCCGGACGATGTTCTCGATGCTCGCGAGCGGCCCGGAGTTGGGCACGCGGACCCCGAATTGGATCGATCTCATGCTCGTGCGTCCTTCGTCGTGGGGGATCGGTCGGTTGGTCTTACCACATTTCGACGAAGTGGTAAGACCAGATCGCGTCAGCGCGGGCCGAAGAGCTCCACCTTGTTGCCGTCGGGATCGGCGAGGTAGAGCGAGACCCCGTAGGCGGTCGGCTTCGGGCCGTCGAGGATCTCCACCCCGGCCGCGCGGGCGCGCTCGGCCATCCCCGCGACGTCGCGCGTCCGGAAGGCGAGGTGCTCGACGTTCTGGACGGCGCCGCCGCCGTTGGTCAGCCCGAGCCCCTGGTGGGTGACGACGAGCGGCCGGCCGTCCGGCCGCGTCTCGCGCTTTCGCACCGAGAAACCGAGGGTTTCGAGGTAGAAGGCGAGCGAACGGTCGAGGTCGGACGTCTCGAGCAGCAGGTGGTCGAGCTTCCAGACGGCCGGCGGCTTCTCGCCGTGGTCGTCCATGTCGACCCCGAGGACGCCGCTGCGCGCCCAGTTCTCGAGCGAGTACTCCTGGATCGCGACGTGCAGCGCGTTCGGGCTCGCGTCGGCGTGCTCGACCATCGCGTCCGTGATCGCGCGGGCGAGCGCCCGCTTCTGTTCGGTGCTGCGTCCTTCCCAGAGCTGTACGACGACGACCGGCACGGTTTTGACCTCCTTGCTGGACTGACAACTGACATGTTACGGTGCGGCGGTGAGGAGTGCCAAGCCGCCGCTCTCCGACGTCGAGGCGGTCACGCGGGTGCACCGCTCGCGGGCCGTCCGCGACGGGCTGCTGGCGGCGATCAAGCGGGGCGAGCTGAAGCCGGGCGACCCGATCCCGTCCGAGCGGCGGCTCGGGGAGACGTTCGGCGTCAGCCGCGTCAGCGTCCGCGAGGCGCTCCGGTCGCTCGAGGCGATGAGCCTCGTCGAGGTGCACCACGGCCGCGGCGCCTTCGTGGCGTCGGGGCCGGCGAGCAGGTTCGCGGAGCCCTTCGCGAGCTGGCTCGAGGTGCACCGCGACGCCGTCATCGACCTCCTGAAAGTGCGCGGCGCGTTGGACGAGCTCGCGGCCGCCGAGGCTGCGGTCGAGCACGACGACGACGACCTGATGCGGCTCCGTGCCGCCCAGTCCGCCTTCGCCGAGGCAGCCGGCCGCGAGGCCGCGTCGGCCGAGGAGCTCACCGAGCTCGACGTCGCCTTCCACGTCGAGATCGCGCGCGCCGCGCACTCCGACCTTCTGCTCCAGCTCGAGCGCGACCTGCACGGGGAGCTGACCGAGTCGCGCGCGGCGATGTTCACGCCGAAGAGCCGTCCCACCGGCTCGGCGGCGGAGCACGCGACGATCGTCGACGCGATCGCGCGCCGCGACGCCGGGCAGGCACGCGCCGCCGTCGCCGCGCACATCCAGACGACGCGCGGGCTGCTCGAGGAGGAGGCGTGAGCACGACCGCTTCCGCCGTCGGCGCCCAGGTGCTCGAGCGCGTCCGCGGCGCGCTCGGCGACGCCGGCCTCGACGCGGTCGTCGCCACGTCGCGCGAGGCGCTGATCTACACCGCGGGCGCGGCGCCGCCGTCGCTCCGGACCGTGCGCCAGCGGCTCGCCGCCTCGATCGTGCCGGCGACCGGCGAGACGGAGGCCGTCGTCGTCTCCGTCGACGCGCAGCTGATGCGGGAGCGGATGTGGGCCGACCGCGTCACGGCCTACGTGGAGTTCGAGCAGCACCCGATGCAGGCGGCCGCGGCCGCCCTGCAGCGCGCGGGCCTCGACGGCGGCCGGCTCGGCGTCGAGCTGACCGCGCTCTCGGTCGAGGCGCACGACGTGCTGCGCCGCAGCCTCCCGAACGCCGAGCTCGTCCCCGTCGACGAGCTGCTCGCCGGGCTGCGCGTCGTCAAGACGCCGGCCGAGATCGACGCGATCCGGCGGATCGGCAGGGCGGCGGAGGAGATCGCCGCCCGCGCCTGC
Source organism: Gaiellaceae bacterium (assembly GCA_035708345.1). Lineage (GTDB taxonomy): Bacteria > Actinomycetota > Thermoleophilia > Gaiellales > Gaiellaceae > Palsa-739. The sequence goes on along the minus strand of DASSSR010000074.1, from coordinate 12,678 downwards.
CGCTCGGTCGGCGCGGGCGACACCGAGCGCGATCTCGGCAACGCGATCTCGGAGGCGTTCGCGGCCGCCGGCGGCGACGAGCTGACGATGCTCGTCGTCGGCGCCGGCGAGCGCTCGTCGCATCCGAACGCGCCGCCGACCTCGCGGACGCTGCAGGCCGGCGACGTCGTCCGCCTCGACGTGATCGGCACGAGCGGCGGCTACCACTGCGACGTCGCGCGCACGGCGGTTGTCGGCGAACCGCGCGAGGAGGTCGTCCGCGTCTACGAGCTGCTCGAGTCGGTGCACGAGCGGGCGCTCGAGGCGGTGCGGCCGGGCGTGCAGAGCGCCGAGGTCTACCGGATCTACCGCGACGCGATGGAGGCGGCCGAGCTGCCGCCGTACCACTTCGTCGGGCACGGACTCGGGATCACGCTGCACGAGGAGCCCTTCGTGCACGCGCAGACGTCCGTCCCGCTCGAGCCGGGCATGGTGCTGTGCATCGAGCCGCTGACGATGATCGAGGGCGAGTTCGGCGTCCAGATCGAGGACGAGCTCGTCGTCACGGACGACGGCTGCGAGCTGATCACCCGCGCCTCCGGCCTGCTGCCGATCGGGACCTAGGACCGTGCGGATCGTCGGCGCAGAGACCTTCGTCGTCGCCGTGCCCACGCGGCGCCGCCACGCCTGGGCGTCGAACACCAAGGTGCCGATCGGCCGGCACGCGCTCGTCCGGCTCGACACCGACGAGGGCGTCGTCGGCTGGGGCGAGGCGCCGGCGCTCGCGACCTGGGGCGGCGCGCACATGCGCTACTACGGCGAGACCGCCGAGACGGTCGTGCACATGATCCGCGACGTGCTCCTGCCGGCGATCGAGGGCTGCGACCCGCGCGAGCCGGGGACGATCCACGCGCGGATGGACGCCGTCGTCAAGGGGCATCCGTACGCGAAGGCGGCCCTCGACATCGCCTGCCACGACGCCGCCGGCCGCGCGCTCGGCGTCCCGGTCTGGCAACTGCTCGGCGGCAGGCACCGGGACGGGATCGAGGTCTGCCACTCGCTCGGCCTGATGGACGTCGGCCCCGCCGTCGACGAGGCGGTCGTCGCGGTCGAGGAGGGCGCGCGCACGATCAAGTGCAAGACCGGGATCGAGCCCGAGCGCGACGTCGAGCTCGTGCGCCGCCTGCGCGAGGCGGTCGGCGACGAGGTGCGCATCCGGGTCGACGCGAACGAGGGCTACGACACGGTCGCGCTCGCCGTCGAGGTGACGCGCCGCCAGGAGGAGCACGGCATCTTCCTCTGCGAGCAGCCCGTCGCCGGCGCGAAGCAGCTCGCGCGCGTCGCGGCGCAGATCGACTCGCCGGTGATGGCCGACGAGTCCGCGTGGACGGTGCACGACATCCTCGAGCTCGACGAGCTCGAGGCGGCGCAGTGCTTCTCGTGCTACGTCACGAAGCCGGGCGGGCTCTGGCGCGCCCGCCAGCAGGCCGAGGTCGCCTACGCGCTCGGGATGACGAGCGACATCGGCGGGTCGATCGAGCTCGGGATCGGCAACGCCGCCAACCTCCACCTCGGCGCCGCGCTCGAGCGGGCGACCCTGCCGAGCGTCTGCCCGGTGACGACGGTCGCGGGCGCGGGCGGCCCGACGATCGCCGGCGTCTACTACACCGACGACGTCGTCGCGGAGCCGTTCGCCTTCGCCGACGGCCGCGTGCTCGTCCCCGACGGGCCCGGCCTCGGCATCGAGGTCGACCTGGAGAAGGTCCGAGCCTACGCGGCATGACCGGGTCCGCCGCCGCAGTCGCCGTGCTGGGCGCCGGCGCGGGCGGCGCCGCGGCGGCGGCCGACCTGGCGCTGCGCGGGCACGAGGTGCGGCTGTGGCACCCGCGCCCGGAGCGGCTGGAGCAGTTCGCGCAGGGGGTCGCGTACCGCGGCGCGCTCGGTGAGGGGGTCGCGGCGGTCGAGCCGGTCGCGGAGCTCGCGGCCGCGCTCGACGGCGCCGACGCGGCCGTCGCCTGCCTGCCCGCGGTGGTGCGGCCGCGGCTGCTGGCCGCGCTCGCGGCGGTGCGGCCGGCGACGCCGCTCGTGCTGAACCCCGGCGGCGTCGGCGGCGCGCTGCACCTGCGCGCGGCGCTTCCCGCGCCGCCGCCGTCGGCGACGCTCTCGACGCTCACCTACGTCGCCCGGCTCGCGGAGCCCGGCGTCGTCCACGTCACCGGCGTCGCGCGACGCGTGCGCGGCGCGGCGCTGCCCGGCGGCGGGCGCGCGCTCGAGCTCGCGCGGGAGCTCTTCCCCCAGGTCGAGCCGGCGCCCGACGTCCTCGCAGCCGACCTCGCGAACGTCAACCTCGTCCTGCATCCGCCCGGCGCGGTGCTCGGCGCCGCGTGGGTCGAGGCGACGGGCGGCGACTTCCGCTTCTACGTCGAGGGGATGACCCCCGGCGTCGTGCGCGTGCTGGAGTCGCTGGACGCCGAGCGGCTCGCCGTCGCGCGCGCGTACGGGCACGAGCTCGAGCCGCTCGCCGACGAGATGCGCGCGATCGGCACGGCCGGCGACGGCGAGACCGGCGACGCGATCCGCGGCGGCGGCGCCAACGCCGCCATCCGCGCGCCCGACTCGCTCGCACACCGGTACTACCGCGAGGACGTCGCGTACGGGCTGGCGCCGTTCTGCGCGCTCGCGGCGGCGGCCGGGGTGGAGGTGCCGGTCGCGGGCTCGCTGCTCCGGCTCGGGCTCGCGCTCACCGGCGACTCGGACGTCGTCGGCGCCGCCGAGCTCGGGATCGCGGGGCTGGACGCAGCCGGCGTGCTGCGCCTGGTGCGGTAGGCACTCTTCGCCGATGCAGGTCGACGCGCTCGTCCCGCTGAAGCGGCTCGACTATGCGAAGACGCGGCTCGCGAGCGTGCTCGACCCGCCGACGCGCGTGCGCGTGATGCGCGCGCTGCTCGACCACACGCTCGAGCAGGTGAAGGCGGCGCCGTCGGTCGCCTCGGTGACGCTCGTCTCCTCGGCCGTCGAGGCGCCGGTGATCGCGGCCGAGCACGGCGTCGCGCACTTCGACGACCGCGCGCTGCCGTGGAACGACGCCCTCGCGGCCGCGATCGCAGAGGCGGTGGAGGGCGACGCCGTCGCGATCGTCTCCGCCGACGTGCCGCTGCTGACGGCCGACGACGTCGAGGCGTACGTCGCCGCGCTCGTGCCGAACGGCGCCGTGATCGCCCGCGCCACCGACGCCGGCACGAACGGCGTCGCGATGCACCCTGCCGGCGCGATGCGGACGACGTTCGGCAGCAGCGGCAGCGCCGCGCTGCACGCGGAGCTCGCCCGCGAGGCGGGGCTGACGCCGCTGACCCTCGACCTCGAGGGGATGGCGCACGACCTGGACACGGCGGCGGACCTCGAGGAGGTCCTCCGCCATGCCATGTCGCCCGAGCTGCGGGACGTGCTAGGCCGCGCGCTCGCGCAGTAGCGGCAGCACGTCGGCCGAGAACTGCTCGAGGAAGCGGCCTTGGTCGTCGCCGGGGCCGTGGAAGACGAGGTGCTCGAAGCCCTGGTCAACGTACCACCAGATCTTCTCGACCGTCTCCTGCGGGTCGTCCGAGACGATGAAGCGCGTGTGCGCGCGGTCGGCGTGCTCGTCGGCGAGGCGCTCCATCTCGATCGGGTCCTCGATGCCGCTCTTCTCGTCCGGCGTCAGCGCGAGCGCCGCCCACCACTCGCACGCGTGCAGCGCGTACTCGCGGTCGCGGTCGTACGACACCTTGATCTCGATCGTCCGCTCGATCGCCGAGCCGTCGCGGCCGGCGCGGTCGGCGCCCGCCTGCACGTTCTCGAGCAGCTCTGCGTACAGCTCCGGCTTCTTGCCGCTCGTCGTGATGAACCCGTCGCCGACGCGGCCGGCGAGCTTCGCGGCGAGCGGTCCCGACGCGGCGACGTAGATCGGCACCGGCTGCTCCGGCCTGTCGTAGACGGTCGCGCGGTCGGTGCGGTAGTACTCGCCCTCGAAGGTGACGCGCTCGCCGCGGAACAGCTCGCGGATCAGGTCGATCGCCTCCGCCATCCGCAGCCGCCGCTCCTTCGCGCCCGGCCATTCCGACGCCGTCGCCGGCGTCTCGTTCATCGCCTCGCCGGTGCCGACGCCGAGGACGACGCGGCCCGGGGCGAGGCAGCCGAGCGTGCCGAACGCCTGCGCGACGATCGACGGGTGGTAGCGCATCGTCGGCGTCAGCACGCTCGTCAGCATCTGCACGCGCTCCGTCGCCTGCGCGAGCGCCCCGAGCCAGACGAGCGAGTTCGGCGCGTGGCCGGTCCTGTGCCGCCACGGCTGGAAGTGGTCGGAGACCGCGACCGAGTCGAGCCCGACCCGCTCGGCGAGCACCGAGTACTCGAGCAGGCGGGAGGGGCCGAACTGCTCGGCCGAGGCCTTGTACCCGAACTTCACGCGGACATCCTCTCCTTCAGCAGCTTGGGGTCGACGGGCAGGTCGTACGTGCGGACGCCGGTGGCGTCGTAGACGGCGTTGAGGATCGCGGGCGTCGACGGGACGGTCGCGATCTCGGAGATCCCCTTGGCGCCGTACGGCCCCTCCGGGAACGGATCCTCGACGATCTCGACGCGCACCGGCGTCGCGTTCGTGCTCACCGGCACGCCGAGCCGGCGGTAGTCGAGCCGCTTCCAGGGCGGCGTCCCGTCCACCGACGGGTAGTTCTCGCTCAGCGCGAGCCCCTGGCCCATCGAGACGCTGCCGATGATCTGCCCGCGGATCTGCTGCGGGTTGATCGCGACGCCGACGTCGTGCGCGGCGATCACGCGCAGCAGGTCGACCCGTCCGGTCTCCTCGTCGACGCCGACGATCGCGACCTGGGTCGCGTACGCGTACGTCGGGTAGTTGCGGTACTTCTCCTTCGGCACCGTCCTCCGCGCCTCCTGGTCGGAGAGCGGCCACGTCTGCGGCGCGACGTACTCGGCCTCGGTCGCGAGCGGGCTGCCCTCGGCCTTCGCCCGGGCGTACACCTCCGCGAGGCTGATCAGCTTCTCCTCGACCACGTACTGCGTCCACTGCGTGCGGATCTCGTCGCCGACGATCGCGAGCTCCTCCGGCTTCTTGTCGAACCAGCGGCCGACGAGCGCGAGCAGCTGCTGCTTGAACTCCCTGCCCGCGATCACGACGGCGTTGCCGGAGACGAGCGTCTGCCGCTGGCCCGAGGCCGAGCGGTGCGGATGGACGAGCGCCGTGTCGGAGGTCGTCAGGTCGAAGAGCGAGAAGGGGAGCCCGGTCGACTCCGACGCGAGCTGCACCATCGTCGTCCGGATCGCCTGGCCCATGTCGATCACCGACGCCGTCAGCGCGATCCGGCCGTTCTTCTTCAGCCGGAAGGTCGCGCCCGCGTCGTCGATCTTGCCCTTGCCGGCGCCGACGTTCTTGTAGCCGGCGGCGACGCCCCAGCCGACGCGGTAGCCCGGCCGCTCGAGCGCCTTGTACTGCAGCCACTCCTCGTCGAACGCCTTCTTGCACGCCTCCAGCGTCGGGATCGCGCCCACGCTCGACGGCAGCTGCTGGCCGGTGATCGTCTCGTCGCCCTCGACGAGCATGTTGACCCGCCGCAGCTCGAACGGGTCGAGCCCGAGCTTCGCGGCGAGCTCGTCCATCAGCTGCTCCATCGCGACGGCGGCCTGGTTGATCCCGTAGCCGCGGAACGCGCCGCCGAGCGGGTTGTTCGTCAGGACGGCCTTGCCGTCGATGCGCACGTTCGGCACGCGGTACGGGCCGCACGAGAAGATCGCGGCCTGGTCGATCACGCGCGGGCTGTTGCCGGTGTACGGGCCGCCGTCGCAGATCATCGTCGCGTCGACCGCGAGCAGGCGCCCGTCGTCGTCCATGCCGACGCGGTAGTCGCAGATGAACGGGTGCCGCTTGACGCCGGTGCGGAGCGTCTCGTCGCGGCCGAGTGTCAGCTTCACCGGCCGGCGGGTGACGTACGCGGCGACGGCGATCATCCCCTCGACCGCCACCTCGAGCTTGCCGCCGAAGCCGCCGCCGATCGGCGTCGAGACGATCCGGATCTTCTCCCGCGGCAGGTCGAGCACCTTCGTCAGCTGCTCGCGCGTCTCGAAGGGCGCCTGCTGCGGCGTGCGGACGATCACCGTGCCGTCCTCGTCGACGTTCGCGAGCGCGGCGAACGGCTCGAGGTACGCGTGGTCCTGCCGCTGCGTCGTGAAGTGGCCCTCGACGACGTGCGGCGCCTGCGCGAGCGCCGCGTCGACGTCGCCGACGACGTGCGTCAGCGCCTTGCAGACGTTGCCGGGCGAGGACTCGACGAGCTGCGGCGCGTCCGGCGCGAGCGAGTCGCGCGGGTCGTAGAGACCGGGGAGGACCTCGTACTCGACCCTGACGAGCTCCGCCGCCGCCTCCGCCTGCTCGCGCGAGTCGGCGAGCACGAGCGCGATCGGGTCGCCGGTGAAGCGGACGTAGTCGTGGCAGAACACCGGCTGGTCGGGGACGGTGCGCCCGTGCGCGTTCAGGCCGGGGACGTCGGCGTGCGTGATCACGCTGTGCACGCCCTCCGCCTTCTCCGCGTCGCCGGTGTCGAGCGAGAGGATGCGCGCGTACGGATGCTCCGACCAGACGACCTTGCCGTGGAGCATCCCCTCCATCGTCAGGTCGTCCGCGTACGGGAGCTTGCCCTGCACGCTGAGGTGCCCGTCGAGCAGCACCGACGACGTCCCCATCGGGCCGTACTTCGGCGACCACTCCTCGAAGGCGTCCTCGTCCTGCAGCCACGCGGCCGCCTGCTTGACGGCGTCGAAGATCGGCATGAAGCCGGTGCAGCGGCAGATGTTGTCCTTCAGGCCCTCGCGGATCGCGTCCTCGTCCGGGTTCGGGTTCCTCGCGAGCAGCGCCTTCGTCGCCATGATCATCCCGGGGATGCAGAAGCCGCACTGGACGGCGCCGCGGTCGAGGAACGCCGCCTGGATCGGGTGGAGGGTGCCGTCCGCCTCGGCGAGGCCGTCGATCGTCTCGATCTCGACGCCCTTCGCGCGCCGCATCAGGTAGACGCAGGAGTCGACGGGCTTGCCGTCCACGAGCACGACGCACGTGCCGCAGTCGCCGCTCGAGCAGCCGTCCTTCGTTCCCATCAGCCCGCACTCGTCGCGCAGGTAGCGCATCAGCGACTGCTTGCCGTCGACCTCTGCGTGGATCCGGTCGCCGTTCAGCGTGAACTCGACTTCGACTGCCTGGTCCTGCGCCACTCCAGCTTCCAACGTTCCCTCCTCCGTGAAGTGAAGAGAGGCCCGCCCGCCGGCGGCGGACGGGCCTCGTCACGTCGACGCGATGTGCGCTCGCGCTACTTCTTGTGCTTCTTCTTCTTCGGGATCGCCTTCGATCCGACCTTGTTGCCGCAGACGGCCTTCCGCGCCGCGTTCGTGTACGCGACGTTCGCCCAGTCGCCGACCGCGAGGTGCCCCTTGACCGCGCCCAGCTGCTCGAACAGCGCCGCCTGGTACTTCAGCGTCGGGATGTTCATCGAGTAGCAGGGCGGATACGCGTTGTTGGTGCGGAGGATGTCGTACAGCTTCGTCAGCGTCGAGGCGTCCTGACCCGACCAGTTCGACATCGCCTCGTTGACGACGGCGGTGGCGTTCTTCGGGTTCGAGAACCACGCGTACGACAGGAGCAGCGCCTCGTTGAACGCGGTCGCGAGCGCCTTGTGCCCGGCGAGCCACGACTTCGTCGCGAAGGCGTTGTCGTCGTAGAGGTTGCCCGTCTGCTTCGTGTAGTCCCAGAGCAGGTGGTAGCCCTGCGACTGCAGCGTCAGCCACGCGGTGTGGCTGAGCATGGTCGCGTCGACCCGGCCGGCGACGAGCGCCGCGAGGCGGCTGCTCTGGCCGCCGGCGGTGATGATGTCGACGTCCTTCGCGTCGAGGCCGCCGTGCTTGAGCACGAGCAGGGCCTGCGGGTAGTTGACGCTCGTCGTGTCGAGCACGCCGATCTTCTTGCCCTTGAGCTGCGAGATCGAGCTGATGTCGGGCCGCGAGATGAACACGTAGTCCATGCGCGGCTCGAGCAGCGCGAAGTCGACGACCGGGATGCCGGCGATCGCCGCGCCGTAGCCGCCCGCGATCGCGTTCGCGAACGCGTCGGCGTCGCCGCTCTGCACCTGCGCGATCGCGACGTTGCTCGACGTCGGGTTGTAGCGGACGGACGCGTTGACGCCCCACTTCTTGAGGATGTCGACCGCGTGCGTCTCGACGATCTTGCTCGGGTCGCCCGAGCCCTGGATGATCAGAGTGAACCGCTGATTCTTGATCGACGGGTCGACCTTCAGCGCTGTCTGCTTGCCCGCTGCGCCCGCCGCCGTGGCGGAGGCGAGGACTGCCGCGACGGCCGCGACGAGCGCAACGAGCGCCCCCGGGCCCTTCTTGAACCGCGTCACCGCTATGACCCTCCTTGGATTGGACCTGGTGCTGCTCCGACGACCGACGCGGAGCGAGTTGGTGGGAACGGGCACCTGCACTAGATCGCCGCCGCCCAGCCGCCGCTGCCCTCGTCCTCCGTCCACGGGAAGACCCGCTTCCGGATCACCTCGAGCAGCGACGCCGCGATGACGCCGACGAGCGACGCCGTGACGACGCCTGCGAGCAGGTAGGCCGTCTTGAACGCGTTGCCGTAGTTGACGACGATTCCGCCGAGCCCGGTGACGCTGATCTCCATCTGCGCGATCATCACGCCGATCAGCGCCTTGCCCAGCGCGATCCGCAGGCCGGCGAAGATGTGCGGCACCGCGCTCGGGAGCTGCACGTGACCCACGACCTGGAGCGGGTTCAGCTTGTAGATGCGGCCGACGTCCAGCAGGGGCGAGGGCGTCTCCTTCACGCCGGTCGACGTGTTGATGATGATCGACCAGAGCGCGAGGATGAACACGACCGCGACGCGTGCCTTCAGCGCGACGCCGAACCAGATGACGACGAGCGGGACGAGCGCGATCAGCGGCGTCGCCTGGAAGAAGTTCACGTACGGGTTGAGCATCTTCTCGACGACCGGGCTGCGGCCCATCGCCATCCCGATCGTGATCCCGACGACGGCGGCGAGACCGTAGCCGATGCCGAGGTCGCGGAGCGACCCGTAGAACGCAGGCCAGAGCTCGCCGGTCCGCAGCAGGTCCCAGAACGCCTCCGCCACCTTGATCGGCGTGGTGAAGAGGATCGGGTTCGTGTGCGCGCCGACGTACTGCCAGATCCCGCCGAAGACGAGGACGGACAGGAGCGGCAGGCCGATCTTGCCCGTGCGCGTGTAGGCGATCGAGCCGTGCCGGCGGCGCCGCTCGGAGCGGAAGGTGGTCAGCCGCTGCGACAGGCCCGGGGTCGGCACCTGGGCCGCCACGGACGTCGAGCGTTCAGCTCCCACAAAAAGCCTCCCTCGTGCGGGGTCCGGCACACCTACCGCCGATGGCCGCGAACGTATCCCGTATCCGCTTGCCTGTCAAGCGGATATTGGATACGCTCGGCCCGGCCGCGGGGGAGTCTCGCGGAACGCGTAGGAGGGCGAGCGTTTTGCAGACCGCGTCGGTGGAGTTCTTCAGCGCAGGCGAGCGGGTCTCCGCGCTCTGGCGCACCCCGGAGTCCGTCGACGAGCCGCTGCGCGCGATCGTCCAGGGCCCCGGCTGGCTCGGCCTGAAAGACGCGAAGCTGTACGTCCGCTACCACGAGGCGCTCTGCGACGCCGGCTTCGGCGTGCTCGCGATCGACTACCGCGGCTTCGGCGACTCCGGCGGCGCGCGCGAGCTCTCGCCGCGCGTCCAGCTCGAGGATCTCGTCAACGCGGTCACGTACCTGACGACGCGCGACGATGTGGACGCGGACGCGATCGGCGTCTTCGGCACGGGCGGGACCGGCGGCGGGAACGCGATCCTGCTCGCCCAGGTGGATGCGCGCGTGCGCGCGGCGGTCAGTCAGGTGCCGGTGGCCGACGGCGAGGACTGGCTGCACCGGATGCGCTCGGAGTCGGACTGGCTCGCGTTCCGCGCCTCGCTCGAGACCGACCGGCGCGAGCGGGTGCTGACCGGCCAGGGGCGCCGCGTTCACCCGCGCGAGGAGATCATGGTCCCGGCGGCGGAGCGGCGGACGACGACCGTGAAGGCGGACGTCGACGACCGGATCCCGACGTCGGTCTCGCTCGCCGCCGCCGACGAGATCCTCGCGTACAGGCCGATCGACGCGGCACGGCGGCTGACGAAGCCGCTGCTCGTGATCGGCGTCGAAGGCGACGCCGTCACGCCCACCGACCACGCGACCGCGCTCTACGAGGCGGCGCGCGGCCCGAAGCGCCTCGTCATGCAACGGCACACCACGCATTACGGGGCATACGACCAGTACTGGGAGACGGTGACGCCGCTGATCGTCGAGTGGCTCGACCGTTACGTCCGCGGCAGCGGCGTGGCCGTCAGCTCGGACGGCGTCGACGAATCCCTCGAGACGATGGAGGTCTGATGGCAGTCGATCTGAGAATCGCCGGCGGCGAGGTGCTGACCCCGGCCGGGCGCCGTCCCGCGGACGTGCTCGTCGACGGCGAGAAGATCGTCGGCGTCGTCGGCCCGAGCGTGGAGATCTCGGACGTCGGCCGCACGATCGACGCCGCCGACAAGCTCGTCATCCCGGGGATGGTCGACCCGCACGTGCACACGCGCGAGCCGGGGTTCACGCACAAGGAGGACATCACGACGTCGACGCAGGCCGCGGCCGCGGGCGGCGTGACGACGATCTTCGGCATGCCGAACCTCAACCCACCGACCTCGAGCGCGGACCTGCTCGAGCAGGTCTTCGACCTCTATCGCGAGAAGTCGGTCGTGGACTGGAACCACAATCCCGCCGCGACCGACCCGGCGCAGATCGTGCCGATGTCGCAGATGGGCATCCGCGCGTTCAAGATCTTCATGGTCGTCGACACCGGGCGCACGTACCCGCACCCGGCCGGCACGGGGATGCACGACCACGGCGACCTGCTGCGGACGATGGACCTGATCGTCCCGACGGGGCTGCCGTTCATGATCCATCCGCACGACCAGGCCCTGATGAACTACATCGAGAGCGCGATCCAGGCGCGCGGCGACAACACGCCGCAGGGGTATGCCGAGGCGTACTGCGCCCGCGAGGGCGTGATCTGGGACACGGCGTGCGACGTGCTGATCCGGCTCGCCGAGGCGTCCGGCTGCCACGTGCACCTGATGCACATGCAGACGCGCCGCTCGATCGACGCCGTCCGGCGCGCGAAGGCGCGCGGCGTCAAGATCACCTGCGAGATCAACCACTGGTCGCTCTTCCTCGGCTCCTGGGAGGACGTGGAGAAGCTCGGCCCGTACGCGCTCTCGTACTACAACCCGCCCGACGCGAAGGAGGCCGTCTGGGAGGGCCTGCTCGACGGGACGATCGACATGATGTCCTCCGACCACGCGCCGCACACGCGCGAGGAGAAGGAGGTCGGCTGGACGAAGATGTGGAGCGCGCACACGGGCACGCCCGGCGTCCAGTACCAGCTGCCGCTCCTCCTCGATCTCGTCAACAAGGGCAAGCTGACGCTCGAGCGCGCGCTCGAGGCCGTCTGCTCGCGGCCGGCCGAGGTGTTCGGGTTGAAGCAGACGAAGGGCGTGATCGCGCCCGGTGCAGACGCCGACCTCGTCGTCGTCGACCTGGACAGCCCGTGGACGATCACGAACGACAGCGTCCTCTCGCGTTGCGGGTGGACGCCGTACGACGGTCGCGAGTGCAGCGTCGCCATCGAGCGCACGATCCTGCGCGGCCGGGAGATCTACGTGGACGGCAAGGTGGTCGGGCAGCCCGGATACGGTCGCCAGGCGGTTGCCGAAACCCCCGTGGCTGCGACAGCCTGAGAGGAGACCGATGAGCGAGCACACGAGGACGAAGTACGGGCTGCTCCTGCCGCACTTCGGCGTCTACGCCGACCGCGGCCGGCTGCTCGAGGGCGCGAAGCTCGCCGAGCGCTACGGCTTCGACTCGGTGTGGGTGCGCGACCACCTGATCTTCGAGCCGCACGGGGAGATGGAGGATCCGAACCGGAACTTCTTCGATGCTCTGATCACGCTGACCGCGATCGGTGCGGTCACCGAGCGGATCGAGCTCGGCACCGGCTCGCTGATCCCGTTCCGGCATCCGCTCGAGGTCGCCCTGTCGGTCGCCACCCTCACGCACCTCGTCGGGCCGCGCTTCATCTGCGGCTACGGCGCCGGCAACTTCGACCACGAGTTCGAGGCGATCGGCATCGACCCGGCGATCAAGCGCTGGGACCTCGTCAAGGGGACGTCGCAGGTGCTGAAGAAGGTCTGGACGGAGGACGACGTCTCGTACGACGACGGCTTCTACCGGTTCGAGAACGTGACGATCGAGCCGAAGCCGCTCGGCGGGCCGCCGCCGTTCTGGTACTGCGGCAACACACCGGCGTCCGTCCGACGCGCCGTCGAGTACTGCGAGGGCTGGATGCCGGGCCGCATCTCGCTCGCGACGTTCCGCGCTCGCGTCGCGGCGCTGCGCGAGCAGAGCGAGGCAGCCGGCCGGCCGATGCCGACGCCCGCCGTGATCCCGCCGACCTCGGTCGAGGAGACCCGCGAGCAGGCGCTCGAGTACGTGAACGTCGACGGCCTGCTCGCGTGGGCGAACAAGGCGAAGTACTGGGTGAAGCCGCCGTCC
>DASSSR010000073.1:0-42000 GCA_035708345.1 Gaiellaceae bacterium | reverse complement strand
CGGCGTCGTCCGCGCGCGCCTCGCGCTCGCGAAGCAGCACTTCGCGCCGAACGGCTACGTCCACGCCGGCGCGATCGTCACGCTTGCCGACACCGCGTGCGGCTACGGCTGCCTGCTGACGCTCCCCGACGGCGCGACCGGCTTCACGACGATCGAGCTGAAGACGAACTTCCTCCGCAGCGCCCGCGAGGGGACGATCACCTGCGAGGCGCGGCTCGTCCACGGCGGTCGCACGACGCAGCTCTGGGACGCGACCGTCCGCGACGGCGACGACCGGGCGATGGCCCTCTTCCGCTGCAGTCAGCTGATCCTGCGATAACCGCAGACGGGCCTCGCCCGTTGTAGGGGCATGAGACTCAGAGTGATCCCCACCAACGTGCACAGCGCCGTCGACCACGTCGTCGGCCCCGCCCTGATCGCAGCGCCGACCGTGCTCGGCCTCGACCGCACGAGCCCCGAGGGCATCGTGCCCCGCGTCAACGGCATCGCCGCAGCGCTCTACTCGAACCTCACCGACTACGAGCTGAGCCTGAAGAACGTCATCCCGATGAAGCTGCACCTCGCGCTCGACGCGATGAGCGGCGCGGCGCTCGCCGCGGTGCCGTTCGCGACCGGCGCGCGCAAGCGCGGCGCGAAGCACTGGGCGCCGCACGTCGCGCTCGGCGCGTTCGAGATCGGGATGGCGGTGCTGACGAAGACGCAGCCGCCGAGGTCGCGCACGCGCAGGCTCGCGCGCGTCCTGCACCTCGCCTGATCAGCGGCGCGCGCGATAGCCGCGCGCCATGAAGCAGCGGTCGCACAGCGTCGCCCACGGCGCCGTTCGTGCGCCGCAGACGCGGCAGCGGCCGATCGTCGGGTCGTCGATCTCCGCCCGGAGCTCCTCGACGACCCGGCGCGCGGCCGCCTCCTCGAGCGCCGACGCCTTCTCGATCGTCACGCCTGCCACGCCCGGGTACTGGAGGGCGAACCAGCGGAGGATCGACGCCTCGCGCGCGGCCTGCTCCGCCTCCTCGAGCGAGGCGGCGCGCAGCCGCTCCGGCTGCAGGATCCAGCCGAGCATCGTCTTCTGCGGCGTGTCGCCGGCGAGCGCGCACGCGAGCGTGCCGAGCAGCGGCAGCGCGTCCTCGTCGATCGGCGCCTGCATCAGCCGCCACACGTCCTCGAGCTGCAGCCGCCGCCGGCAGTGGTGCAGCGCCTCGCGCACGGCGTCGAGCCGGGCCAGCAGCGGCTGGATCGACTCCACCTCGAGCCAGCCGTCGACGCTCCAGTAGCGCAGCGCCGCCGAGCGCCACGCGTGCAGCGCCGGCTCGATCTCGTCGACGCGCGCCACGTTCAGGTCGCCGAGCTGCGGGCGGATGCGGCCCGTGTCGACGACGCGGTAGCCCCAGTGGCCGCCCGGCAGCTCGACGTGCGGCGTCAGTGCCGACTGGACGAGCTCCGCATCCGGACGCGCCCACGGCACACCGGTGAGGACGCCGACGTGGCCGCGCTCGTGGAAGCCGAACCGTCCGGCGCGCCCGGCGATCTGCGCGATCTCCCACGGCTCGAGGTCGCGCCGCTCGCGCCCGTCGTACTTGTCGGTCTCGGCGAAGAGCAGCGTCTCGCACGGCAGGTTGACGCCGTGGCCGAGGACGTCGGTCGCGGCGCACACCTCCGCGGCGCCCGAGAGGAAACGGTCGATCTCCTCGCGGCGCGACGCCAGCGGCATCGCGCCGTACAACACCGCCACCTTCCCCGGGTGCAGCTGGTTCAGCTCGCCGGCGAGGCCGATCACCGCGCGCCGCGAGAACGCGACGACGACCGTCCCCGGCCGAAGGCCCTGGATCGTCTTCTTCCCCGTCCACTCGAGCGGCGACTTCCGCTCGAAGAACCGCAGCTCCACCTGCGGGAACGCCTCCTCGACGAGCGGCAGCGCCTCGACCGCGCCGAGCAGCAGGACGTGCCGGTAGTCCCCGCCGAGCATCAGCCGCGTCCACGCGGAGCCCCGCTCCTCGTCCTCGGCCCACTGCACCTCGTCGAGGACGAGCGTCTCGCCGTGCATCGGCGCCATCTCCGCGGTGCAGCAGACGATCGGCGCGCCGGGGTTGACGCGCTCCTCGCCGGTGACGAGGCCGACGCGCTCGTCGCCGACCTGCGCCGCGAGCCGGCGGTGCGCCTCCTGCGCGAGCATCCGCAGCGGCGCCGCGTAGACGCCGCGGCCCGACTCGACGAGGAACTGGAGCGCGTCGTGCGTCTTGCCCGAGTTCGTCGGCCCCAGATGCGCGATCACCGACTCGGGCTCGTGCGAGCGCGACGGCAGGCGGACGGTCAGCTCCGAGACGGGCTTGCGCGCAGCGCCCTGGTGGCGGCGCGCGTGCCGCTCGCTGCGCGAAGGTCGTTTCTGCCGTCCGCGGGCCACGCCCGCACGGTAACTACGAGGTGGGCCGTGCCAGGACGCGCAGCGCCGTCGCCAGCGCCTCGTCCTGCTTCGTCCGCGGATTGTCGACCGCGTGGATCTGCGGCTCGAGGCCGACGCCGGAGAGGTCGTCGCCCGCCGGCGTCCAGTACCGCGCGATCGTCAGCTCGAGCGCGGCGCCGTTGTCGAGCGGGTCGACCGCCTGGACGAGCGCCTTCCCGAACGTCCGCTCGCCGACGATCGTCGCGCGGTGGTTGTCGCGGAGCGCGCCCGCCACGATCTCCGCCGAGCTCGCCGTGTACCGGTCGACGAGCACGACGAGCGGCAGGTGCGTCGCCACGCCCGGCAGCGCGTGCAGCACCTGCATCGGCTGATGCTCGCCCTTGAGCGTCGCGACGACGCCGCGGTCCATGAAGAGCGACGTGACGTCGACCGCCTGCTCGAGCAGCCCGCCCGGGTTGTCGCGCAGGTCGAGGACGAGGCCGGCGGCGCCGAGCCGGCGCAGGTCGGCGATCTCGCGGCGCAGGAGCACCGTCGAGCCTGTCTTGAACGCGCTCAGCTGCAGGACGCCCCAGCGCCGGCCCGCGTAGGAGATGAGCCGCGCGTGCACGGCCGGCGTCGCGATCCGCGCGCGCACCACCTGGAGGTTCAGTCGCTTGCCGCCGCGCAGGAGCCGAAGGTGCACCGCCGTCCCGGGCGGCCCGAGGATCGCCGACATCGCGTGCGCGAGGGACAGGTGCTGCGCGGTGCGGCCGCCGATGCTGACGATCGTGTCGCCGACGTGCACGCCGGCACGCTCGGCCGGCCCGTCCCGCAGCGAGACGATGACGAGGCCCTGCGGCGACGGCAGGACGCTGACGCCGATGCCGCTGTACGCCGACGCCGTCTCCTGCCGCACGAGCCGGTACGAACGGGGGTCGAGATAGGCGGTGTACGGATCGCCGAGCGCCGAGATGATCTTCCGCACCGAGCCGAGGCGGAGGACGCTGTCCGGCACCGGCCGGTAGTACCGCGCAGCGAGGGCGGAGCGCACCTGGTCGACGACCCCGGGCGCGGCGACGGGCGCGGTCGCACGGCTCGCTCGCGACGCGCGGTAGCCGATGGCGAACGCGCCGGCGAGGGTGAGCCCGACAACCCCGAGGATGAGGGCGCGCCGCATCAGGTCGGCGGCAGCATAGAGCCCCCGGCGGCGGTTGGCTAGACCTGGAGGAAGCGGCGCATCGTCAGGCCGGAGCCCGCGGCGCCGAGCGCGAGGCCGGCCAGGACGAGCGCCAGGGCGTTCAGGGCGAACGGCAGCGCGTGGACGTCGGAGCCGCCGCCGATGTGCGGCAGCAGGGCCGGCAGCGCCACCTCCTTGCCGATCACGAGCAGGATCACGGCCGCGACCGCCCCGATCAGGCCGCAGAGCAGCCCTTCGAGCATGAACGGGCCTCGGACGAACCAGTTCGTCGCCCCGACGAGCTTCATCACCTCGATCTCGCGTCGGCGGGCGAAGATCGACAACCGGATCGTGTTCGCGATCAGCAAGGTCGACGCGATCACGAGCAGGACGACGGCGACGAGGAAGGCGATCCAGATCACCTCCGCGATCGTCAACACGCGCTTCGCCGTCGTCGAGCCCCAGTTGACGCCGTCGGTCCCCGGCTCGACGCCCGGGTAGCGCGCGGCCAGGATCTGCCGGCCGAGCGTCGGCGTGTAGTCGCCGTTCACCGGCGTGACGAGGTACGCGTCGGGCAGCGGGTTCGACGGGACGGCCGAGTAGAGATCCGGGTAGCGCTTCTTCTGCTCCGCGAACGCCTTCTCCTTCGATACGAACGTGACCAGCTTCACGTGCGGCAGCTGCTTGAGCTTCTGCCCGACGTACGCCTCCTGCTGGCGCGTCGCGCCGGTCGCGAAGTAGACCTTGACCTGCAGCTCCTTCTTGATGTGGTTGCTCCACGACAGCACCCACGTGCCGAGCGCGATGAACAGGCCGAGCAGGAACATCCCGATCAGCACCGTCATGGTCGCCGCGAACGTCGTCGACACGTTGGCCGTGATCGAGGACCACGCCTCGGAGAACAGCAGCCGGACGCGGCTCATTCGGAGGCGTATCCCCCGCGCCGCTCGTCGCGCGCCAGCCGCCCGCCCTCGAGCGCGATCACGCGCTTGCGCATCTTGTCCACCATCTCGCGGTCGTGCGTGACCATCAGGATCGTCGTGCCGGCGCGGTTGATGCGGTAGAGCAGCTGCATGATCCCGACCGACGTGTCGGGGTCGAGGTTCCCCGTCGGCTCGTCGCAGACGAGCAGCGGCGGATGGTTGACGACGGCGCGCGCGATCGAGACGCGCTGCTGCTCGCCGCCCGACAGCTCGTCGGGATAGCTGTTCATCTTGTGCGCGAGCCCGACCATGTTCATCACCTCGGGCACCTTGCGCCGGATCGAGGAGCGGCTCTCGCCCTGCACCTTCAGCGCGTAGGCGACGTTCTCGGCCGCCGTGCGCGAGGGCAGCAGCTTGAAGTCCTGGAAGACGCAGCCGACGTTGCGGCGCAGCGCCGGCACCTTCGAGCCCTTGAGGCGCGTCAGGTCGCGGCCGCCGACGATGATCCGCCCCTCGGTCGGCTCGATCTCCTTGAGGAGGAGCTTGATCAGCGTCGACTTGCCCGAGCCGGAGGCGCCGACGATGAACACGAACTCGCCCTTCTCGATCACGAATGTGACCGCGCGCAGGGCGACGACGTCGGGGTCGTAGACCTTCGACACGGTGTCGAACACGATCATCGAGGCGCCGGCGGCCGCCGCCTCGGCGGCGTGCAGGCGCTGCTCGGCGCGGTCGACTGCGGGTTCTATCTGAAGGTCGGTCACGTCCCGGAAGGGGTCGGGCGAGGACGGGCGAGTGCCCAGTCTAGCCGACCCTTCGGCGACTCAGCTGCCGTTTCCTGCCGCTTGCAGGAGATACGCGCGGATGAAGCCGTCCAGGTCGCCGTCGAGCACGCCCTGGGTGTTGCCGACCTCGTGCTCCGTCCGATGGTCCTTGACGAGCTGGTACGGGTGGAGCACGTAGCTGCGGATCGCGTTGCCGCCGAAGCCCATCGAGACGCCGCCCCGCTCCCGGGCGAGCTCCGCCTCACGCTCCTCCTCGGCTTTCT
Organism: Gaiellaceae bacterium; assembly: GCA_035708345.1. Classification (GTDB taxonomy): domain Bacteria; phylum Actinomycetota; class Thermoleophilia; order Gaiellales; family Gaiellaceae; genus Palsa-739. Next base: position 36,475 of record DASSSR010000073.1, on the reverse strand, counting down.
CGGCCAGGCGGGAGCGGAGGATCTTCATCGCGGTGTCCTTGTTCGCCGACTGCGAGCGCTCGTTCTGCACCGAGACGACGATGCCGCTGGGCAAATGCGTGAGCCGGACGGCGCTGTCCGTCTTGTTGACGTGCTGGCCGCCGGCGCCGCTCGAGCGGAACGTGTCGACGCGGATCTCGTCCTCGTCGAGCTCGATGTCGCCGGCCTCCTCGAGCAGCGGCGCGACGATCACCTGCGCGAAGCTCGTGTGCCTGCGGTGTGCCTGGTCGAACGGGCTCAACCGCACGAGCCGGTGCTTGCCGCGCTCGGCCTTGAGGATCCCGTACGCGTTCTCGCCGGAGACGGTGAACGTCGCCGACTTGATCCCGTACTCCTCCCCCGGGCTCGTCTCCAGCACCTCGGTCTTGAACTTGCGGTCGGCCGCCCAGCGCAGGTACATGCGCAGCAGGATCTCCGCCCAGTCCTGCGCGTCGGTGCCGCCCGCGTCGGCCTGGATCGTCACGACCGCGTCCCCCGAGTCGTACTCGCCCGCGAAGAGCGCGTCCTCCTGCAGCCGCGCGAGCTCGTCCTGCACCTCGCGCAGCGTCGGCTGCAGCTCCTCGTCGGGGAACGTCCCGACGCCTTCCTGCAGGAACTCGACGTTGCCCAGCAGCTCGTCGTAGCGCTGGAGCTTCCGCTGAGCGCGCTGGTGCTCGGCCGAGAGCTTGGCGGCGCGCTGCTGGTCGCTCCAGAAGTCCGGTTGCGCGAGCTCCTGCTCGAGCTCGTCGACGCGTGCCTTCAGCGCGTCCGGGTCAAAGGTAACCACGAACCCAGTCGAGCTGGGCTCCGATCCCTTCCAGCTGCTCCTGCAGCGAGAGCTCGCGTTCGTCGGCCATACGCGCCGACGATCGTAGCGGCGGCGAGCGCGACCGCCGCCCACGCCCACCACGGCGGCCCGCCGGCGCCGCGGTCGGGCGAGAGCCGCCACGACGCCGCGTCCAGGCGCAGCCAGCGGCGACCGCTCGCCCAGTGCACGGCGAGGCCGCCGCCGTGCAGCGTGAGGCGCATGTTCCAGACCGCGTCGTCGCTCCCGCGCCACGGCAGGCCGACGCAGTGCGCCACCCCGCGTACCGTGTCGAGTGCGTGCACGAACGGGAAGCCGCCCGGGTCGCCGTAGAGCGTGTAGACCCAGCGCCCGTCGACGCTCGTCGTCCGCGAGACCGGATAGCCCTGCATCACCCAGCTCTTCTGCGTGCGGTCGGCGACGCGCCCGGGCAGCAGCCGATGCCGGACGAGGTCGTACGCGCGCACGACGTAGCGGGCCTGGTCGCCGGGCGTCGTGTGCTGGATCAGGTAGAGGCGCGAGCCGTCCGGCGAGAGCGCGTCGAAGGCGAAGTCGCCGCGCAGCGAGACGGCGGCGACGAACCGCAGCCGCGGGGCGCGCAGGACGACGAAGCTGCTGTGCGCGCGCGGGAAGGTGGTGGAGGCGTCGCCGAGCACGAGCGTGCGCCCGTCGGCGGAGAGGCCGGTGCCGTCGAGCGGCGAGGTCACGTACGGGATCCCGTACGGGCCGAGCAGCTGCTGCGTCGCGTGCACGGTGCCGCCGCGGGTGGCGACCGCCTCGACGATCGTGCCGTTCTGCGCGTTCGGGAGCGCGACGTAGCGGAGCTTCCCGCCCGGCGAGAGCACGCCGGGCGTGTTCTGCGCCGCGTACGGCATCGGCCCGTCGGCGAGCGCGGCCGGCGCCGTCGCGAGCGCCGCGAGGAGGACGAGCAGGATCCGGGTCATGCCCGTTCTACGTGCGGCGGCCGCTACGAGGTCCAGCCGCCGACCGGGAAGGCGCCGCCGAGCTGCTCGGCGATGTTCCCGACGGCGCTCAGCCGCCGGCCGGGCTCGGTCGGCACGAAGAGCCACTGGTCGGCCTCCGGCCAGGTGACGAGCAGGCGCCGGCCGTCCGGCGACGGCACGAGCTGCCGCAGCGTCCCGGTGGTGCGGAACAGGACCGTACGCGGCGCGAGCAGCTCGACGGCGTGCGGCGTCAGGACGGCGAGCCGATGCGTCCCGGGCAGGAAGGCGGCGTCGGCGAAGCGGCCGGTCGTGCGGCTCAGCCGGCGGCCGCGCGCGTCGTAGACGTCGAGCGTGCGGGCGCGCAGGACGAGCAGCCGCGCGCCGTCGGACGACCAGGCGAGCCGCAGCGGGCGCGGGCCGGCGGCGGTGCGGAGGACGCCGGGGACGACGACGCGGCCGCGCGGGTCGGCGTAGGCGAGCGCGAACGACGTGCCGGGCCGCCAGGCGGGGGCGACCGGCGCCGCCCGCCCGAGCTCGTGGTCGCCGGTCCCGTCGCCGGCGACGACGCGCAGGCGACCGCCGCTCAGGTAGGCGATCCGCGTGTCCGTGTGCGAGCCGGCCCAGCGCGGGAAGCGGACGTCCGGCCGCGCGAGCGTCCAGCGGACGGTGCCGTCGGGCTGCAGCGCGACCAGCTCGTTCGGCTTCGCCGCGACGACGAAGCGGCCGAACGGCGACCACGAGGTCTCGCGGTAGTCGCCGAGGCGGCGGGTCGAGCCGTCGCCGTTCACGAGCCAGCCGCCGGCGAGGATGCGGCCGCCGCCCGGCAGGCGGTACAGCGCCGGCTGCGCCCGCTCGACGCCGATCGCCCGCCGGACCGACGTGAGCACGGCGTGCCCCGGCGGCGTGAACGCGACCGCGACGAGCGCCGCGACGGCGGCGAGCGCGAGCGTCGCCCGGACCGGCGGCCGGCGGCGCCGCCGCACCGGCTCCCGCTCGGCGAACGCGGCCGCGACGGCCGCCCACGCCCGCTGCTGCGCCCCGAGCTCGTCCGGCGCGCGGAACCCCCTCACCGCTCCACCTCCCGCGCGAGCGCGTCGAGGCCGCGGCGGAGGCGCGAGTTGACCGTCCCGCGCGGCAGGTCGAGCAGGCGGGCGATCTCGCCCGGCGTGTACTCGAGCAGGTGGCGGAGGACGATCACGGCCCGCTGCTCCGGCGGCAGCGCCGCGAGCGCGCGCACGGGGATCCCGTCCGTCTCGGCCGCGTCGCCGCCGGCCAGCGACTCGTCCACCTCGACCTCGCCGCGCAGGGCGCGGGCGCGGGCCCAGTCGATCGCGCGGTTGACGACGATCCGGTGCAGCCACGGCCCGAAGGGACGGCGGCGGTCGAAGCGGTCGAGCGCGCGCACGGCGGCGAGGAACGCCTCCTGGGCGATGTCCTCGGCGCCGGCGGCGTCGTGGACGACCAGGTACGCGGCCCGGTAGGCGCGCGGCCAGTGCGCGCGGTACAGCCGCTCCAGCGCGTCCACCGACCCGGCCTGGGCGGCGCGGACCCAGGCGTGCTCGTCCCGCATCGCGGCTCCACCCTCTCGTGTACGAGCGAGGTGGGCCGCGAGGTCCATCAGGCGCGGCCGGTGTCCCTGCGGTAGGCGGCCATCGCGCCCGCGGCGAGCAGCACCGACCAGGCGCCCATCACGAGCCAGCCGTTCGCCGTCCAGCCGGAGCCGCCGAGCGCGACCCGGCTCGCCTGCACGAGCCAGAACGAGGGCAGGAGCTCCGCGATCACGTGCAGCGCGCCGTGCTGGATCGGGAACCAGACGCCGCCGAGGAAGGAGAGCAGCGCCGTCGTGCCGCCCATCGCCGGCCCGACGGCGTCGACGCTGAGCAGGTGCCCGAACAGGATCCCGAGCGCCGCGAACGGGACGAGCCCGACGAGGATCAGCCACGTCATGTGCAGCCACTCGCCGGCGGGAAGGCGGACGCCGAGGATCGCGCCCGAGACGTACATCAGGGCCATCGTCCCCACCGCCATCACGTAGCCGGTCAGCACCTTCGTCCGGAAGTACGTGCGCGGCGAGAGCGGCGTGATCCGCAGCTGGCGGTTCCAGCCCACCTGCCGCTCGCCGGCGATCCGCGCGCCCGCGCTCAGCATCGCGTTCATCGCACCGAAGGCCGTGAGACCGATCATGAAGTAGAGCGGCGCGCTCAGGCCCGAGCCGGCGAGGCTGTGCGTGTCGCGGTTCGGGGCGGCGATCAGGAAGTAGAGGCCGACCGGGAAGCCGAACGCGAGCAGGACGAAGCGGCGCGTGCGGAACGTACGCTTGATCTCGTAGCGGACGTACGTCGCCGCGTTCACGCCGCTCACCGCGTCAGCTCCAGGAACGCCTCCTCGAGCCCGGCGCCGCCGATCTCGAGGTCGCGCGCGTCGTCGTAGCGGGCGACGAGCGCGCGCACGGCGGCGTCCGAGTCGGAGCACGAGAGCACGACCGCCTCGCCCCGCCGCTCGGCGTGCGTGACGCCGGGCAGCCGCTCGAGCTCCTCGAGCGGGACGTCGGGCAGGGTCGCCCGCAGCGTGCGCCGGCCGACCATCGCCTTGATCTCGGTCGTCGGCCCGTCGGCGACGACCGTGCCGTTCGCCATCAGCACCGCGCGGTCGGCGTAGGCGTCCGCCTCGTCGAGGTAGTGGGTGGCGAAGACGACCGTCTTCCCGCGCGACGCGAACTCGCGCATCGTCGTCCAGAAGCCGCGGCGCCCCTCGACGTCCATCGCCACGGTCGGCTCGTCGAGCACGAGCAGGTCCGGGTTGGAGACGAGCGCGAGCGCGAAACGGACGCGCTGCGTCTGCCCGCCGGAGAGCTTCTGCGTCAGCCGGCCGGCGACGTCGCGGATGCCGACGAGCTCGATCGTCTCGTCGACGTCGAGCGGCTGCGGGTAGAGCGACGCGAACTGGAGCAGCAGCTCGCGCACCGTCAGGTCGCGGATCAGCTGGCCGGTCTGGAGCATCGCGCCGACCGCGCCCCGCGCGACCGCGTCCTGCGGCGCGCTGCCGAAGACGAGGACGTCGCCGCCGTCGGGACGCAGCAGCCCGAGCACCATGTCGAGCGTCGTCGACTTGCCGGCGCCGTTCGGCCCGAGCAGCGCCACCGTCTCGCCCGCCTCGACGGTGACGTCGATCCCGCGCACCGCCTCGACCGGCCCCTGCGGCGTGCGGAAGGTCTTCGTCAGCCCGCGAAGCTCGATGCCGTGCATTGCACGCAAGCTAACGCGTCAGCGTTAGCGAGCGCCAACCAGGACGCGCATGCGTAGCACGCGCGTCCGCACGACGGGGTCTTGCTGCGCGGAGCGCGGGAAGACCACGCTCTTCCCGCGCGGAGCTCCTCAGCCGCGCGAGCGGGTGCGAAGCACCCCCGAGCAGCTCACCAGCCGCGCGAGCGGGTGCGAAGCACGCGCGAGCGACTCACGCGCCGTGGCACTTCTTGAACTTCTTGCCGCTGCCGCACCAGCAGGGGTCGTTGCGGCCGATCTTCTGCTCGGGCGACGCGTAGACGGTCTGCACGCCGGCGGCCGACGGCATGCCGGCCATCACGGCTTCGCCGGCGCCGGCGGCGGCGATCGCCTCGGCGCCCGCCGTCGTGTCGTGCTCGTAGTGCAGCGAGCCGTTCGTCGTCTGGGTCTGCTGCAGCTGCTGCGCCTCCTCCGGCGCGAGCTCCGCGTGGAAGATGTGCAGCACGACCTCGCCGCGGATCGCCCGGCCGAGCTCGGTGAACATCCGCTCGCCCTCGGCGGTGTACTCGACGAGCGGGTCCTTCTGCGCCATCGAGCGGAGGCCGACGCCCTCGCGCAGGTAGTCCATGTTCTCGAGGTGCTCGCGCCAGCGGACGTCGACGACCTGGAGGATGACGAACCGCTCCAGCTCGCGCATCAGCTCGGAGCCGAACTCCTTCTCCTTCTCCTCGTAGGTCGCGCGCGCGTCGCCCTGGAACTCCTCGATCAGCGCCTCGCGCGAGGTGACGTCGACGCCGTCCTCGACGAGCTCGGCGACGGTGACGTCCGTCCCGTACAGCTGGCCGAGCGCCGTCGTCAGCGCCTCCAGATCCCACTCGTCCGCGTACTCCTCGGCGGTGAACGTGCGCACGGTCTCCTCGACGAGCTCGTCGATCCAGAGGGTGACCTGCTCGCTCATGTCGTCGCCCTCGAGCACCTGCCGACGCTGCTCGTAGATGCGGCCGCGGTGGCGATTGAGCACGTCGTCGTACTTGAGGACGTTCTTGCGCATGACGAAGTTCTGCTCCTCGACCTTCTTCTGCGCGCCCTCGATCTGCCGGCTGAGGATCTTCGCCTCCATCGGCTGGTCCTCGGGGATGTTGAACCGCTCCATGATCCGCTTGATGCGGTCGCCGGCGAAGAGGCGGACGAGGTCGTCCTCGCCGGAGAGGTAGAAGCGCGTCTCGCCCGGGTCGCCCTGGCGGCCGGAGCGGCCGCGCAGCTGGTTGTCGATGCGCCGCGACTCGTGCCGCTCGGTGCCGAGCACGTACAGGCCGCCGCGCTCGCGCACGCCCTCGCCGAGCTTGATGTCGACGCCGCGGCCCGCCATGTTGGTCGCGATCGTGACCGCGCCCTGCTGACCGGCGTCGACGATGATCTCGGCCTCGCGCGCGTGCTCCTTCGCGTTCAGGACGTTGTGCCGGATCCCCTGCCGCGTCAGCAGCTGCGAGAGGTACTCGGACGTCTCGACCGCGATCGTGCCGACGAGGACCGGCTGCCCCTTCTCGTGCCGCTCCTTGATGTCGCGCGCGACTGCCGCGAACTTGCCCTCCTTCGTCTTGTAGACGAGGTCCTGCTCGTCCGCGCGCGCGACCGGGACGTTCGTCGGGATCTCGACGACGTTCAGGTCGTAGATCTCGACGAACTCCTTCTCCTCGGTCTTCGCCGTGCCGGTCATGCCGGCGAGCTTCTCGTAGAGGCGGAAGTAGTTCTGCAGCGTGATCGTCGCGAGCGTCTGGTGCTCCTCCTGGATGCGGACGCCCTCCTTCGCCTCCACCGCCTGGTGCAGGCCCTCGCTCCAGCGGCGGCCCTCCATGATCCGGCCGGTGAACTCGTCGACGATCTTCACCTCGCCGTCCTGGACGACGTACTCGGTGTCGCGGTGGTACAGCGCCTGCGCCTTCAGCGCCTGGTTCAGGTGGTTGACGAGCTGCGAGTTCTGCGGCGCGTACAGGTTGTCGATCCGCAGCGCGCGCTCGACCTTCGCGACGCCTTGCTCGGTGACGGCGACCGTCTTGAACTTCTCGTCGTACTCGTAGTCGGCTCCGGCCGCCTCCGCGGCGCCCTTCGGGTCGCCCGGCCGCGACTCGTGCGCGATCAGCTGCGGCGCGATCCGCGCGAAGTCGTAGTAGATCTGCGCGGCCGTCTCGGGCTCGCCGGAGATGATCAGCGGCGTCCGCGCCTCGTCGATCAGGATCGAGTCGACCTCGTCCACGATCGCGTACGCGTGCCCGCGCTGGACGATGCCGTCGAGCGACACCGCCATGTTGTCGCGCAGGTAGTCGAAGCCGAACTCGGAGTTCGTCCCGTAGGTGACGTCCGCCTCGTAGGCGTCCTTGCGCGGCTGGAACGGCATCATGTTCTCGATGTAGGCCGTCCGCATCCCCAGCGCCTGGAACACCGGCAGCGTCCACTGCTGGTCGCGCTGGGCGAGGTAGTCGTTCGTCGTCACGAGGTGGACGCCGCGCCCGGAGATCCCGTTCAGGTAGAGGGCCTGCGTCGCGACGAAGGTCTTCCCCTCGCCGGTCTTCATCTCGGCGATGTCGCCCTCGTGCAGGACGATGCCGCCCATCACCTGGACGTCGAAGAGCCGGACGCCGACCGTGCGCTTGAACGCCTCCCGGACGGCGGCGAACGCCTCGAAGAGGAGCTCGTCGAGCGTCTCGCCGTTCGCGTAGCGCTCCCGGAACTCGACCGTCTTCGCCGCGAGCTGCTCGTCGGTGAGCTCCTCGAACTGCGGCTCGAGCGAGGCGACGTACGCCGCCTGCTGCTGCAGCCGCTTGAGCCGGCGCCCCTCGCCGACCCGCAGGACCTTCTCGAATGCGCCGAGCTGCTGGGCCATGAACGGGTCAGGGTACCGGCTAGAGCCGTTCGGCCCGGATCTCCCAGAGGTCGCCGTCCAGGCGCTCGGCGCGCACGACGTCGCCGAGGCCCTCGAGCTGCGGGACGCGCCCGGAGGCGGGCAGGCCGTCGGCGAGCAGGCCGTCCGGGGTCAGCTCGAGCGTCTCGGCCGCGGGCGCGTCGGGCAGCTCGAGCACGCGGATCCGCCGCGCCTGCACGAGCCAGCGGTCGCGCAGCTGGCGCGCCCCGCGGGCGCGGTAGGGCGGCGAGAGCTCCCGCTCGACCGCCTCGGCCAGGATCTCGAGCCGCTCGCCGCGGCCGTCCTCGACGAGCAGGGTGCCGTCGGGCAGCGCGACGAAGCTCGCGGCGTCGCCGCGCAGCTCCGGCGCGTCGGCGGCGACGGTGACGTCCCACTCCCGCGCCCGCGGCAGGCCGTGGATCCCGGCCTCCTGCCAGGGCGGACGCGGGTCGAGCATTACGTCTCCGCAGGAGTGCGCCGCTTCGCGACGCGCTTGTCCCGCAGCTCCGCCAGCTCGCGCTGCAGCTTCTGGGCCAGCTCGTCGATCGACGCCTTCATGTCGCGCGAGGCCTGCTTGCAGCGGAGCGTCCTGCCCTTCAGCCAGACCGTCGCCTCGGCGATCTGGTTCGCCGCCACGGACGGGTTCTTCTCCACCGTCAGCTCGAGCTCGACGCGCGTGGAGTCGTGCACCATCCGCCCCAGCTTCGCGAGCTTGCGCTCCGCGAAGGCTCGCATCGTGTCGCTGACCTCGAGGTTCTTGCCCTTGATCTGCAGCTCCATGCCCGCCTCCTCGATGGTGTCGCTCTCAGCTTAGGCACGGCGCACCGTCCGTGCGAAGGTGAGCACCTCGACGCGGCCGCCGAGCGCCCGCGCGGCGGCGTGCGCGGTCGCGCCGGTGGTGTAGACGTCGTCGACGAGCACGGCGGAGCGCCGTGGCGCCGAGGCCGTGAAGGCCGGGTTGTGGCGCCGGTCGGCGCGCCCGAGGCCGCTCTGGCGGCGGGCGGAGCCGGTGCGCCGGAGCAGCGGCTCGCAGGGCAGCTGCCAGCGGTCGGCGAGCGCGCGGGCGAGGCGCTCGGCGGGCGTGTGGCCGCGGGCGCGGGAGCGCCAGGGCTCGCCGGGGACGAAGGTGACGACGTCCACGTCGACGGGCCGCGGCACGCGCGCGACGATCAGCTCCGCCGCCTCCTCCGCGAGGCTGCGCAGGCCGCGCTCCTTCCAGGCGCGGACGAGCCGGCGGACGTCGTCCTCGTACGCGACGGCGGCGCGGGCGCGCGTGAAGGCGAGCCGTCGCCCCGAGCACTCGCGGCAGCGCTCGACCGGCCACGCCGTCGGCGCGCCGCAGCGCGCGCAGAGCGGCGGCGTCAGGCGCGGCAGCGCGTCGCGGCAGCGGACGCAGAGCTGCGCGCCCGCCGCGCGGCAGACGACGCAGCGCCGCGGCAGCAGCAGGTCGAGCAGCACACGGCCGACGCTACTGCTGCGACTGTGCCGAGAGCGTCTCGGCTTCCTCGCGGAAGGCGTCCAGCTCCGCGAACGCCTCGCGCCAGGTGTCGGTCGAGCGCAGGTCGAGCCCGAACGGCGCGACGAGGTCGGCGGGAGACTTCGAGCCGCCGGCGCGCAGCAGCTCCAGGTACTTGGGCGCGAACGCGTCGCCCTCCTCGCGGTAGCGGCGGTAGAGCAGCAGCGCGACGAGCGCCGCGAACGAGTACGCGTAGGTGTAGAAGCGGACGTGGATGAAATGCGGTATGTACGACCAGCCCATGTGGTACCCGTCGGGCATGTCGAGCGCGTCGTCGTAGTACTTCGCGTTCTCCTCCCACCACAGCTCGTTCAGCCGCTCCGCCGCGAGCGAGCGCCCCTCGGCGCGCGCCGCGTACGCGCGCTGCTCGAAGCGGGCGAGCACGGTCTGCCGGTAGACGGCGGCGAACGCGTTCTCGAGCCGGTCGTTCGCGAGCGCCGCCCGCGTGCCCGGGTCGCTCTCGTTCTCGAGCAGGTAGTCGTCGGCGATCGACTGCGCGAACGTCGACGGCACCTCCGCCATCGGGATGCCGGTGCGGTGCGACCGGTACGTCTGCGCCTCGAGCGAGAGCACGTTGTGCGTCGCGTGCCCGAACTCGTGCGCGAGCGTGCTGACGTCCCGCAGCCGGCTCGTGAAGTTGAGCAGGACGTACGGCAGCACCGACTTCGACACGGCCGAGCAGTAGGCGCCGGTCGCCTTGCCCTGGCGGGGCAGCACGTCGACGTGGCCGGCATCCAGGCACTGCCGGAAGATCTCCGCGAGCCGCGGCGTGAAGCGGGCGTAGGACGAGTCGACGATCTCGACCGCCTCGTCCCACGAGAACTGGCGCGGGTCGCCGATCGGCGCGTACTGGTCGGCGAGCGTCAGCTTCTCGAGCCCGAGCAGCTTCGCCTTCGCGCGGAACCACTTCTGCGCGATCGGATACGCCTCCTCGATCGCCGACATCATCGCCTCGACCGTCTCGTCGTCCAGCTCGTTCGCCATGTTCGTCGGCTGCATCGGGTTCGCGTAGCCGCGCAGCTTGTCGGTCGTCAGGCGGTCGCCGACGAGCGCGTCGTACGACGCCGAGAGCACGTCGGTGCGCGGGGCGAGCCCCTCGTAGAGCGTGTCCAGCGCACGCAGGCGCAGCTCGCGCTCGGGCCGGTAGAGGTAGGAGAGGAGCTGGCTGACACCGTGCGGCTGCGTGCCCTCGCCGGCGTCGAAGGGCACCTCCATCGTCGAGACCTGCCGGTCGTGCAGCGCCTGCCAGGCGGCGACCATCGGCCGGCGCGCGTTCAGCGCCTGCTCCTCGGGCTCGGTCAGGACGTACGGCTTCTCGAGCCGCTCGACGCGCAGCTTGTGCGCGTACGGCGCCAGCTCGTCGTCCGCGAGCAGCCGCTCCGCGCGCTCGTCGTCGACGGCGATCCACTCGAGCCCGACGAAGACGAGCGCGTTCTCGATCGCGGTGCCGCGCTCGCGCGAGAAGGTGGCGAGGTCGTTCGCCTCCACCTCGGTCGCGGCCATGCTCAGGCGCAGGTACGAGTAGACCTGCAGCCGGGAGAGCTCCTGCTCGAGCTCGTCCAGCTCGTCCATCAGCGCCCGCAGCCCGGCCGCGTCGAGCTCGCCGATCCGGCCGCGGTAGCGCTGCGCGATCGCGTCCGCCCGCCGGACGACCTCGTCCCACGCCCGGCGCGCCTCGTCGGCGTCGGCGCAGAGGTCGTCGAGGTTCCAGCGGATGTCCTGGTCGGTTGTCGCCATCAGTCAACCGTATACGACTCGCGCGTGGGCAGGCCCTGCCGGGCGCGGAGTCGGTTGTCCGCCTCGAGCAGCTGGCCGTGGTCGCCGATGTCGTACCAGCCGCCGGCGAACCGGTACGCGTAGACGGGCTCGCGCCGCTGCAGCCACGCGACGAAGTTGCCCGGCTGGTCGGGCGCGTTCCCCTCGGCGAGGTACGTGTCGACGAGGCGCGCGTGCGCGCGCGGGTAGAGGTAGGTGGCGGTGGCGGCGAGCGTGCTCGGCGGGTCGGCCGGCTTCTCGACGAAGTCGACGATCCGGTCGTCCCCGTCGACGGCGACGACCCCGTACAGGCGCGCGAGCTCCTTCGCGCCGACGTCGTAGACGGCGACGGCGCTCGCCGGCTGCCGATCCCGCCAGTAGGCGACGAAGTCGGCGAGCGAGAAGTCGAAGAGGTTGTCGCCGGCGATCACGAGCAGGTCGTCGTCGAGGTCGACGAACTGCATGTCGCCGATCGCGCCGAGCCGCGTCTCGTTCGTCGTCGTGCCGTCGTCGTGGATCTCGACGCCCGTCTGCGCGCTCCAGTCGGCGAACATCGGCGCGAAGCGGGCGTTCGTGACGAGGTGGACGTCGTCGACGCCCGCCTCGCGGATCTTCTCGAGGATCCAGTCCACGATCGGGCGGCCGCCGACCGGCAGGAGCTGCTTCGGCCGGTCGTCGGTGAGCGGCTTCAACCGCGTCGCGTAGCCGGCGGCGAGGATCAGCGCCTTCACAGCGTCCCGTTCTCCGTGACGATCGCGGTGATCAGCTCGCGCGGCGTCACGTCGAAGGCGGGGTTGCGCGCGGCGAAGCGGGCCGTGATCTCCGCGCCGTCGCGCTCCTCGATCGGGATGCCGTCGCCGCTCGGCGTGGCGTCGTCGAGCGTCGAGCTGGGCGCGACGACGTAGAAGGGGATGCCGTGGTGGCGGGCGAGCACGGCGAGACTGTACGTGCCGATCTTGTTCGCGGTGTCGCCGTTGGCGGCGATCCGGTCGGCGCCCGTGACGACGAGGTCGACCTCGCCCCGCGCCATCATCGAGGCGGCGGCGGAGTCGGCGATCACGGCGTGCGGGATCCCGAGCTGCTCGAGCTCCCAGGCGGTCAGGCGGGCGCCCTGGAGCAGCGGCCGCGTCTCGTCGACGAGCACGTGCTCGAGGCGGCGCCGCTCCCACGCCGCGCGCAGCGCGCCGACGGCGGAGCCGTAGCCGCCGGTGGCGAGCCCGCCCGCGTTGCAGTGCGTCAGCGCGCGCGTGCCCGGCTCGAAGAGCTCGGCGGCGTGCGCGGCCATCGCCCGGCAGCGCTCGACCTCCTCGTCGTGCAGCGCGCGGGCGCGCGCCGGCGTCGGGTCGTCCCGCATCCGCTCGAGCGCCCAGAAGAGGTTGACGGCGGTGGGCCTGCTCGCGGCGAGCGTCCGCTCGGCCTCGGGCAGGTCGTCGCCGCGCAGCGCCGCGAGCGCCATCCCGTAGGCGGCCGCGACGCCGATCGCCGGCGCACCCCGCACGGCGAGCGTCTTGATCGCGCCGGCGAGCTCGGGGATCGTCCGGCACTCCAGCTCGACCGACTGCAGCGGCAGCTGCCGCTGGTCCAGCAGGACGACCGCCGGAATCGACTCGTCCAGCCGAACGATGCGCTCTGGCGACAGCTCACCCATCGGCAACGGGCCGGCGCGAAGCGCCGGCGAGGACCGAGCGTCGTCGCGCCCGGGGCGGGAGCCCGCGCTCTCCCGCCCCAGGCGCTCCTTCGCTTCGAGCCGAGCCTGCCCGGCTCAGGTCCCCTCGTCCCACGAGGCCAGGTACTTCGCCTGCTCCTCCGTGAGCGTGTCGATCGTCACGCCCATCGTCGCGAGCTTCAGCCGCGCGATCTCGCGGTCGATCTCGGCGGGCACCGGGTAGACCTTGTTCTCGAGCTCGCCGGAGTGCTGCACGGCGAACTCGAGCCCGAGCGCCTGGTTCGCGAAGGACATGTCCATCACGAGCGCCGGGTGGCCCTCGGCGGCGGCGAGGTTGACGAGCCGGCCGTCGGCGACGAGGTAGATCCGCCGGCCGTCCGCCATCGTGAACTCCTCGACGAACTCGCGCGCCTCGCGCGACTCCGTCGCGAGCTTCTTCAGCGCCGGGATCTCGATCTCGACGTTGAAGTGACCCGTGTTGGCGAGGATGGCGCCGTCCTTCATCAGGTGGTAGTGCTCCTCGCAGATGACGTTCTTGTCGCCGGTCGCGGTGCAGAAGACGTCGCCGACCTTCGCGGCGGCGTGCATCGGCATCACCTCGAAGCCGTCCATCGACGCCTCGAGCGCCCGCATCGGGTCGACCTCGGTGACGATCACCTGCGCGCCCATCCCGCGTGCGCGCGAGGCGACGCCGCGGCCGACCCAGCCGTAGCCGCCGACGACGAACTTCTTCCCGGCGAGCAGGACGTTCGTCGCGCGGATGATCCCGTCGACCGTCGACTGGCCCGTGCCGTAGCGGTTGTCGAACATGTGCTTCGTCTGCGCCTCGTTGACGGCGATGATCGGGAAGCCGAGCTTGCCCTCCGCCTCGAGCGCCTTCAGGCGGATGACGCCGGTCGTCGTCTCCTCGGTGCCGGCGATGATGTCGCCGAGCTGCTCGCGCCGCGCCGAGTGGAGGACGCCGATCACGTCGGCGCCGTCGTCCATCGTGAAGTGCGGCTTGTGGTCGACCGCGGCCTCGATGTGCGAGTAGTAGGTGTCGTGGTCCTCGCCCTTGATCGCGAAGACCGAGATGTCGTACTCGTCGACGAGCGCCGCGGCGACGTCGTCCTGCGTGGAGAGCGGGTTCGAGGCGCACAGCACCACGTCCGCCCCGCCGGCCTTCAGCGTCCGCATCAGGTTGGCGGTCTCGGTCGTCACGTGCAGGCACGCGGAGATCCGGTAGCCGGCCAGCGGCTGCTCCTGCTCGAAGCGCTCGCGGATCGCGGCGAGCACCGGCATCTGCCGGTCGGCCCACTCGATCCGGCGCTTCCCCTCGGCCGCGAGGGCGAGGTCCTTCACGTCGTATCGCTTCGTCGTCGCCATTCAGTCCTTTCGATTTCAGGCGGCCAGCAGCCGCTCGTGCTTGCGCTGCTCCCACTCGACCCACGCGAGGTCATCGGCGCCGGCGAGCCAGCCGTCGACGGCGCGGCGGAGCTCGGGCTCGCGCCGGAGCCGGGCCGCGAAGACGACGTCGGAGATCTGGAGGTCGTACCGCTGCCGCAGCTCGGCGAGCGCGCGGAGCTGGTTCAGCTCGCGCAGGCCGTACCGGCGGTGGCCGGAGCGCGTGCGGCGCGGGACGACGAGCCCGAGGCGCTCGAGGTAGCGGAGCATCCGCGGCGACCAGCCGGCGCGCTCCGCGGCCTCGGTGACCTTCAGTCCCTGCATGCCGCGAATCTTAACACGAGCGTGTCAGGGATTGGCGGTGCCCTCGCGCCCGTACCGGTCCTCGAGCCGGACGACGTCGTCGAGGTGCGGCGTCGACACCTCGAGGATCGTCGTGTCCTCGAGCGCCGTGACGCGGTGGACGGTGCCGGGGCGGTAGCGGAAGCAGGCGCCCTCCGCGACGACCTCGGTGTTGAGGACGCCCTGGCCGGCCTCGCCGAGCTCGAGCTTGGCGCGGCCGCTCTGGACGTACCAGCTCTCGTCCTTCTCGTTGTGGAACTGGAGGCTGAGCGACTCGCCGGCCTGCACGAACAGCACCTTGCCGACGTACTGCTCGGCGACCGCCCAGATCAGCTCCCAGCCCCACGGCTTCTCGACGCGCCGCGGCTCGAACGCCCAGCGGTCGAGGCCCTCGAAGTTGGACGATCCGACGCTCATGCCCGCTCCCGGCGCCGGCAGAGCCGGCGCCTCCGCTCTCTGATGAGCTCCGCCGAGCCTACGCTCATGCGACGCGCCTCTGCGGCCGCCAGTCGGGATGCTGCTCCATGTACTCCTCCGCCCGTCGCAGGTCCTTGGGGGTGTTGACGGTCAGCCAGACGCCGGCGTGCCGGAAGCCGCGCAGCCGGCCCTCGGCGGCGAGCTCCGGGAAGGTGCTCTGCTCGTGGTCGCCGCGCTCCGGCAGCCGCCCGAGCGCCTCCTCGCCGAGGACGTAGACGCCCGAGTTGACCCAGTCCTCGAGCAGCGGCGCTTCGCGGAAGCCGGTGACGCGGCCGTCCTCCTGCAGGTCGACGACGCCGAAGGGGGAGCGCACCTGCGCGCAGACGATCGTCGCCGCCGCGCCCGAGCTCCGGTGCTCGTCGAGGAGCGCGGCGAAGTCGACGTCGAGCAGCTCGTCGCCGTTGAGCGCGAACACCGGGCCCTCCTCCTGCCGCTGCTCCGCCGCGAGCCGGAAGCCGCCGCCGCGGCCGAGCGGCTCGGGCTCGCCCGAGCAGACGACCTCCGCGCCGAGGCCGCCGAGCGCGTTCACGAACGCCTCCTCCTGCCCGGCGCGGCACGCGACGATGACGCGGGTGACGCCCGCGCGGACGAGGCGCCCGACCGTGTACTCGGCGAGCGGGAAGCCGGCCACGGGCACGAGCGGCTTCGGGAGACCCTGCGCCGCCTCGCCCAGCCGTTCCGCCTTGCCGCCCGCGAGCAGCAAGGCCTCCATCAGGTGCTCAGCTCCGGATCGAGGCTGCCGCGCGGCGCCGCCGGGCTCGCGTGGCGCGGCCGGCCGATCCCCTCGTAGACGAAGCCCGCGGCGTGCGCGGCCTGCGGGTCGAGCAGGTTGCGCCCGTCGATGATCACCGGCTGCGCCATCGCCTCGCGCACCTCGGCCGAGGGCAGCGACGCCAGCTCGGGCCACTCGGTGACGACGACGGCGGCGTCCGCGTCGCGGACCGCGTCGAGCACCGAGTCGCAGAGCTCGATCCCCGGCAGGTCGGCCGGCTGCGCGACGGGGTCCCACGCGCGCACCTCGGCGCCCTCGCTGAGCAGCCGGTAGGCGATCACGCGGCTCGGCGCCTCGCGCATGTCGTCCGTGTTCGGCTTGAAGGCGAGGCCGAGCAGCGCGATGCGCTTGCCGTGCAGCGAGCCGAGGTGCTTCATCAGCTTCTGGACGACGCGCCGCTTCTGCAGCTCGTTCACCTCCCAGACGGCCTGCAGGAGCATGAACTGGTAGCCGCTGTTGCCGGCCAGCTGCTTGAGGGCGGTGACGTCCTTCGGGAAGCAGCTCCCGCCGAACCCGATCCCCGCCTTGAGGAAGTGCGGCCCGAGCCGGTGGTCGAGCCCGACGCCCTTCGCGACGTCGACGACGTCGGCGCCGACGAGGTCGCAGACGTTCGCGATCTCGTTGATGAAGCTGATGCGCGTGGAGAGGAACGCGTTCGCCGCGAGCTTCACGAGCTCCGCCGACGGGACGTCCGTCCGCACGATCTCGGCGTCGAGGCCGGCGTGCAGCTCGACGACGCGCTCCGCGTCCGCCGGCTCGAACGCGCCGACGACGATCCGGTCGGGGTTCATGAAGTCGCGGACGGCGCTGCCCTCGGCGAGGAACTCCGGGTTGGAGACGTAGCCGACGCCGACGAGCCCGCGCGCGTCGAGGCGGCGGCGGACGTTCTCGCCCGTCCCCACCGGCACGGTGCTCTTCATCACGACGACCGGCCGGCCCGGGATGTCCTGCGGCAGCTCGTCGACCACCGACCAGACGGCGTGCAGGTCGGCGTCGCCCGACTCGGTCGGCGGCGTCCCGACCGCGACGTAGAGGAAGTCGGCGCCGTCGACCGCCTCCTGCACGTCGGTCGTGAAGTGGAGCCGCTCGCGGTTCCGCTCGACGACGTGGTCGAGCCCCGGCTCGTAGATCGGGATCTCGCCCGCGCGCAGCCGCTCGACGCGCTCCGGGAGGATGTCGCGGATCACCACCTCGTGCCCGAGGTCGGCGAAGCAGGCCCCGGTGACGAGGCCGACGTAGCCGGCCCCGAACATGCCGATCTTCGCCACGCGCCTAGGTTACTTCCCGAGCGGCCGGAGCCCGCGCGCTATCGCGAGCATCGTCTTGTTCGAGAGCTTGTCCTCGAGCGTGTTGTAGACCCAGTAGCTCGCCCCGTTCGCCCTGTAGACGATCAGGTGGATGTGCCCGCTCGTCGTGAACACGTCGAACCGGCGCCCCGTCTTCCTGTCGAGGTACTTGCCCGTCGGGGCCCGCAGCGCCGGCGCGTCGTTCCAGTCGGTCTCGATCACCTGCCAGTAGATGTTCTGCGCGCCGGTGACGAACGTGAGCACCAGCTCCTTGTGGTGCGCGGCGGGCTTGAAGACCCGCACCGGCTCCATCGTCGTGAACTGCGAGCTCGACTCGATCACGCTCGGGTAGAGCGCCTTGAACGGCAGCTCCTTCGCCTTCTCCTGGACGGCCGGCCGCGTGTAGGCCGAGTAGTCCTTCACCTGCGGCGGCTGCGGAGGCGGCAGCTCCTGCACGTGCGCCGTCGGGCTCGTCACCTCGCCGCCGAAGCTCGTCCCGAGCACGACCGTCACGAGCGGGTTGTGCGCCTGCTCGGCGTAGGGCGCGATCTCCGGCGGCAGCGGCGCGACGAGCGTGTTCGAGCCGAGCGCCTGCTGCAGCGTCCTCGCCGCGGCCTTCGACGCCGGCTGCACCGGGTCGAAGTAGACGTAGCTCGAGTAGTAGTCGGCGCGCGGGGCGTCGGCCCGGATCGTCGGCGGCAGCTGCACGGTGTGGAACCCGGCCACCGCCAGCTTGTAGGAGGTGTTGCCGGCCAGCCCGGCGATCGTCGTCCCGTTCAGGACGAGCGTCGTGATCTGCGACGGCTTCAGCTCCTTCGTCTTCGACGGCTTGACCTTGCAGCCGATCGCCTGGCAGTTCGCCCGGCTCGAGACCGTCACGTCGGGGTGCATGAACGTGTCGACCGCGGAGGTGATGTCGCCGTCGCTCGTGCAGACCTCGGCGTTGAGGTAGCCGCAGTTGACGAGGTTCGGGATCTGCGTGCGGAAGAGGTGCCCCGGCGGCAGCGAGTAGCCGAGCCCGAGGTACGACTGCAGCACGCTCAGCTTCGGCGTGCCGCCGCCGGACTGCACGACCTCGACGCTCCCCTTGATCGCGCCGACCAGCCCCGGGAGCTCCGTCAGGTGGAAGCTCGTCGCCAGGCGGTCCTTGAGCGAGTCGAGGAAGAGCTGCTGGCGGGCGTTGCGGGTGATGTCGTCGTCGGTGTGCCGGAAGCGGACGAAGGCGAGCGCGTCGCCGCCGTCGAGCTTCTGGTAGCCCGGCTCCAGGTTGATCGCCGAGGTGCCGCTGTTGGGCGGGATGTAGTAGCGGTGGTCGACGTCGACGTAGACGCCGTGCAGCTTGTTGACGAGCAGCTTGAAGCCGTGGAAGTCGACGGTGATCACGAAGTTGATCGGGATGTGCGTGAGGTGCGCGATCGTGTCGAGCGTCCCCTGCTCCCCGCACGTGCTCCACGCCGAGTTGATGCGGTCGTGGGTGCGCGGCACGTCGGAGCCGTTGCAGTAGATCGGCACGACGAGGTCGCGCGGGAACGACATCAGCGAGAGCGTCTTGTTCGCCGGGTCGGCGCGGACGAGCATCAGCGTGTCCGAGCGCGACTCCTGGCCGAGCTTCGCGTCGGCGCCCTTGCGCGTGTCGTAACCGATCACGAGCGCGGTCGCCGGCTCGGTCGGCGAGGCGATCGGCGTCACGTGCTTGTCCTTCGCGGTCGCCTTCGCCTGCGCGGAGTGGGCCGAGATCGCGTCGAGCGTCTCGTGCCCGTACAGGTAGACGCCGCCGGCGAGGCCGGTGGCGATCACGACCAGCGCCAGCAGCAGCCAGCCGAACGCCTTGAGGATGAACTTGCCCGTCGAACGCCGCGGCGGCGGCGGCTGCCGGTAGCGCCGCATCGGCTCGAGCGCCGCGGGTGGCAGCACTGCCCGGCCGTTGCCGTTCAGGGTCGCTGCGCGACCGAGTCCTCTCTTCGTGGTCGTCCGCACGGCGCCGGATGGCCACCTTAGCGGAGCGGCCTGAGAGTCCTCTAAATCCCCTGCAAGGTCAGCTCGCAGAGCCTCTGGACGACCCCGAGCAGGCTCCCGCCGGCCGCGTCGGCGGCCGCCCGCTGCTCGCCGGCGCCGTCCCCGCGGGCGAGCACCGCCTCGAGCAGCGCGAGCTCGTCCGCGCAGCCGAGCCGCCGCGCCGCCGGGAGCGCCAGCTCGGCGAGCGCCCGCAACGCCTCGCGCGCGGGCCGCTGCTCGTCGCGGCTGAGGTCGACGAGCTCGGCGTCGAGCCCGTACCGGGCCGCCCGCCACTTGTTCTCGGCGATCAGGGTCACCGGCTGCGTCTCGAGCACGCCCTGCCGGTCGAACCGGTCGGCGAGCGTGGCGACGAGCGACTGGACGAGCGCGACGAGCACGGCGACGTTCTCGAGTCGCGTCTGCGCGTCGCAGATCCGCACCTCGATCGTCCCGAGGCGCGGGTGCGGGCGCAGGTCCCACCAGATGAACGTGTAGTCCTCGAAGCTGCCCGTGCGGACGCCGCGGTCGACGAGCAGCTCGAACTCCTCGAACGACGCGAACGCAGGCGGCAGGCCGCTGCGCGGCATCGCGTCGAAGACCTTCGAGCGCGTCGAGTGCAGCCCCGAGTCGCGCCCGTGCCAGAAGGGCGAGTTCGCCGAGAGCGCGAGCAGCTCGGGCAGCCACGTGCGCAGGGCGTTCGCGACGGCGATCGCCTGCGGCGCGCTCTGCAGGCCGACGTGGACGTGCAGCCCGAAGATCAGCTGGCGCTCCACCGCCCACTGGAGCGCGTCGGCGAGCTCGGAGTAGCGCGGCTCGTCCGTGACGTCCTGGTGCTCGTAGCGCGAGAACGGGTGCGTCCCCGCGGAGAGGACGCGGACGCCGCGCCGCTCCGCCTCCTCGTGCGCGCGCCGCCGCAGCTCCGCCGACTCGGCGACGGCCTCGGCGACGGTGCCGACGGGCTCGGTCGCGACCTCGACCGTCGACTGCAGCAGCTCCGGCTTGATCCGCTCGTCGTCGCGCGCCGCCTCGCCGAACACCTCCTCGTAGCGGGAGGTCAGGTCGAAGCTCGTCGCGTCGACGAGCTGCAGCTCCTCCTCCACGCCGAGCGTGAACGACGCGCGGCGTCCGTAGTTGACGTCCATCCGCAGCGGTATGGACGACTCGCGCCGTCGTTAAAACAGTCCGCGCCCGACGTTCCACCGGGAACCTACGTCGCGGCTGAGAGTTTGCGCGCGGGCTCGACGTCGGGCTCGTACGCGAGGTTCGGCCGCAGCCAGCGCTCGACCTCGTCGAGCGGCAGCTCCTTGCGCGCCGCGTAGTCCTCCACCTGGTCGCGGCCGACGCGACCGACGGAGAAGTAGCGCGCCTGCGGATGCCCGAGGTAGATCCCGCTGACGCTCGCGCCCGGGATCATCGCGCAGGACTCCGTCAGCGAGATGCCCGCTTCCTCGGCGCCGAGCAGCGCGAAGAGCTTGCGCTTCTCGGAGTGGTCGGGGCACGCGGGATAGCCGAACGCAGGCCGGATGCCGCGGTAGCGCTCCTCGATCAGGTGTGCGTTCGACAGCCGGTCGCCGGCCTCGTACCACTCGCGACGCGCCCGCTCGTGCAACCACTCCGCGAACGCCTCGGCCAGCCGGTCGGCGAGCGCCTTCGCCATGATCGCGCGATAGTCGTCGTGCTCGGCCTCGAGCCGGGCGACGAGCTCGTCCAGGCCGAGGCCGGCGGTGACCGCGAACGCGCCGACGTGGTCGCGCGGGCCGGAAGCGCCGTCCCCCGGCGCGACGTAGTCGGCCAGGCAGCGGTTCGGCCGGGAGTCGCCGTAGGCGGACTGCTGGCGCAGGAAGCAGAAGCGCGTCCCTCCGTTGTCATCGTGGACAACGATATCGTCGCCGTCGGACGACGCCGGCCAGAAGCCGTAGACGCCGCGAGCCTGCAAGAGGCCGTTGCGGGCGATCTCGTCGAGCAGGGCCTGCGCGTCGTCGAAGAGCTCCCGCGCCTCCGGCCGCTCGAGGATCGCCGGGTACTTGCCCTTCAGCTCCCAGGCGTGGAAGAAGAACTGCCAGTCGACGTAGCCGCGCAGCTCCTCGACCGACGGCTCGACGACGCGGACGCCGCCGAACGAGGGCGCCTCGAGCACGTTCTCGAACGAGACGGGCTCGGCGTTCGCGCGCGCGGCCGCGATCGGCAGCAGCGGCTTGCGCTCCTTCTCGGCGTGCTGCGCGCGCAGCAGCTCCTGCGCCTCCCGGTTCGAGGCGTCGAGCTGCGAGCGGCGAACGGGGTCGAGCAGATCGGAGACGACGCCGACGACGCGCGACGCGTCGAGCACGTGCAGCACCGGCTGCGAGTACTCGGGAGCGATCTTCACCGCCGTGTGCTGCCGCGACGTCGTCGCGCCGCCGATCAGCAGCGGCAGGTCGAGCCCGCGGCGCTCCATCTCCCGCGCGACGTCGACCATCTGGTCGAGCGACGGCGTGATCAGCCCGGAGAGCCCGACCGCGTCCGCGCCGACCTCGCGCGCCGTGTCGAGGATCACGTCGCCCGGCACCATCACGCCGAGGTCGTGCACCTCGTAGTTGTTGCAGCCGAGCACGACGCCGACGATGTTCTTGCCGATGTCGTGCACGTCGCCCTTGACGGTCGCGAGCACGATCCGCCCCTGCACGCGCGTCGAGCCGCCGGCGTCGCCGTCGCCCTTCTGGTCTTCCATGAACGGCTCCAGGTACGCGACGGCGCGCTTCATCGCGCGCGCGCTCTTGACGACCTGCGGCAGGAACATCTTCCCCGCCCCGAACAGGTCGCCGACGACCTGCATGCCGGCCATCAGCGGCCCCTCGATCACGTCGAGCGCCCGCGGCAGCTTCTGCCGCGCCTCCTCGGCGTCCTCCTCGATGAAGTCGACGATCCCGTGCACGAGCGCGTGCTCGAGCCGCTTCTCGACGGGCGCCTCCCGCCAGGAGAGGTCGAGCTCGCGCTTCGTCCCGGCGCCGCGCACGCGCTCGGCGAGCTCGACGAGGCGCTCGGTCGCGTCGGGGCGGCGGTTGAAGATCACGTCCTCGACGTGCTCGAGCAGCTCCGGCTCGATGTCCTCGTAGACGACGAGCTGGCCGGCGTTGACGATGCCCATGTCGAGGCCGGCTCGGATCGCGTGGAAGAGGAAGGCGGAGTGCATCGCCTCGCGCACGACGTCGTTGCCGCGGAAGGAGAAGGAGAGGTTGGAGATGCCGCCGCTCGTCTTCGCGCCCGGACAGCGCTCCTTGATCAGCGGCAGCGCCTCGATGAACGCCTTCGCGAACTCGTCGTGCTCCTCGATCCCGGTCGCGACGGCGAGCACGTTCGCGTCGAAGACGATGTCCTCCGGCGCGAAGCCGACCTCGTCCACGAGCAGCCGGTACGCGCGCTCGCAGATCGCGACCTTCCGCTCGGCGGTCTCCGCCTGCCCCTGCTCGTCGAACGCCATCACGACGACGCCGGCGCCGTAGCGGCGGACCGTGCGGGCCTGCGCGAGGAACGCCTCCTCGCCCTCCTTCAGCGAGAGCGAGTTGACGACGCCCTTGCCCTGCAGGCACTTCAGCCCCGCCTCGAGCACCTCCCAGCGCGAGCTGTCGACGACGATCGGCAGCCGCGCCACCTCGGGCTCGGTCGCGACGAGGTTGAGGAAGGTCGTCATCGCCTGCACGCCGTCCAGGAGGTCGGCGTCCATGTTCACGTCGAGGAGGTTGGCGCCGCCGCGCACCTGCTCGAGCGCGACGTCGAGCGCCGCCTGGAAGTCGCCCGCCTCGACGAGCCGGCGGAAGCGCGCTGAGCCGGTGAGGTTCGTGCGCTCGCCGATCATCACGAAGGTGGAGCCCGAGGCGCCGGAGGCGCCGTCTTCCGACCGGGCGTCGGCGGCCTCGCCGCCGACGCTTCCGGCAGCGAAGATGGAGAAGTTCTCGAGGCCGCTGAAGGTGGTCACGTGCGGCCGCTCGGGGATCGTGCGCGGCGGCACGCCGTCGACGGCGGCGGCGATCGCGCGCACGTGCTCGGGCGTCGTCCCGCAGCAGCCGCCGACGATGTTGACGAGCCCGTCGCGCGCGAACTCGCCGAGCACGCGGCTCGTGTCCGCCGGCTGCTCGTCGTGCAGGCCCATCTCGTTCGGCAGGCCCGCGTTCGGGTAGCAGGCGACCCAGGTCGTCGCGACCTTGGCGAGCCCCTCGACGAACGGGCGCATGTCGGCGGCGCCGAGCGAGCAGTTGACGCCGACGACGAGCGGGAGCGCGTGCTCGACCGACGTCCAGAACGCGTCGGACGTCTGGCCGGAGAGGTTCCGGCCGCTGCGGTCGACCGCCGTGAACGAGAGCCAGAGCGGCAGCTCGGGCGCGACGTCGAGCGCGGCGACGATCGCCGCCTTCGCGTTCAGCGTGTCGAAGATCGTCTCGATCAGCAGCAGGTCGACGCCGCCCTCTCGCAGCGCGGCGATCTGGTGCGCGTACGCCTCACGGACCTGGTCGAACGTCGCCGCGCGGTAGGCGGGCTCGTCGACGCGCGGCGAGAGCGAGAGCGAGACGTTGAGCGGCCCGATCGAGCCGGCGACGAACTTCCCGCCCGCCTCGTCGGCGACCCGGCGCGCGATCCGCGCGCCCTCGAGGTTCATCTCGCGGACGACGTCCGCGCCGAAGGCGTAGTCGGCCTGGCCGATCGTCGTCGCGGTGAAGGTGTTCGTCGTCGCGATGTCCGCGCCCGCCGCGAAGTAGTCGCGGTGGATCCGCTCCACCACCTCCGGCCGCGTGATGTTGAGCAGGTCGGGGTCGCCGGCGACGTCGCGCGGGTGGTCGGTGAACCGCTCGCCGCGGTACGCCTCCTCCCCGCGCACCTCGCGCTGGATCAGCACGCCCCAGGAGCCGTCGAGGATCGCGATCCGCTCCCGGAGGAGCGCCTCGAGCCGTTCCCGTGTGTCCTGCACCGCACTCCCCTCTCTCGTGCCCGGGAGCGGCGCTCTCGGGCGCTTTAGGCGTTTGGTAACCCGGTCGCCAAGCTGCCGTTCAAAGCTGTCCGGGACAAGGCGAGGGTAGCAGCGCCGCTACCGTGCGATTACGTCCGCCCCGTATTGGAAGGTCCACCAAGCCCATGAACGAGCTCGACACGCCCGCTGCCCTGCGCGACGCCCTGGACGCGCTGGCCGGGAACCTCTGGTTCAGCTGGATTCCCGGCGCGCGCGAAGTCTTCGCGCGGATCGACCCGGAGCGGTTCGCCGCGCTCGAGCACAACCCGGTCGCGCTC
The DNA here is from genome assembly GCA_035708345.1 of Gaiellaceae bacterium. Classification (GTDB taxonomy): domain Bacteria; phylum Actinomycetota; class Thermoleophilia; order Gaiellales; family Gaiellaceae; genus Palsa-739. The sequence goes on along the minus strand of DASSSR010000073.1, from coordinate 12,140 downwards.
CTGCGGGAGCTCACGGACGAGGCGCTCTGGGAGCGGACGCCGCGCGACCTGCTCGCCCGCGTCCGCCACGAGCTCGAGGCGGAGCGGTCGCGACTGACGTGGTGGGGCCGCCGCGACGAGGACACCGACCTGCTCGTCGCCTACTTCTCCTCCGAGTTCGGGCTCGACGAGAGCCTGCCGATCTACTCCGGCGGCCTCGGCGTGCTCTCCGGCGACCACCTGAAGTCGGCGTCCGACCTCGGGCTGCCGCTCGTCGGCGTCGGCCTCTTCTATCGAAACGGCTACTTCCGCCAGCAGCTCGACGAGCACGGCTGGCAGACCGAGCGCTACCCGGCGAACGACCCGCGGCGGCTGCCGCTGCACGCGGAGGACGTCTCGTGCGTCGTGCAGCTCGCCGGCGAGGACGGGGAGCTGCACGACGTGCGCGTCGGCCTCTGGCGGGCGCAGGTCGGGCGGATCGCGCTCTACCTGCTCGACACCGACGTCGACGGCAACCCGGCGTGGGCTCGCTCGATCACGGACGCGCTCTACGGCGGCGACCGCCAGCACCGGATCCGGCAGGAGCTCGTGCTCGGCGTCGGCGGCGTGCGCGTGCTGCGCGCGCGCGGGCTCGAGCCGACCGTCTTCCACATGAACGAGGGCCACTCCGCGTTCCTCCAGCTCGAGCGGCTGCGCGAGCTCGTCGAGGACGAGCACGTCTCCCGCGAGGCGGCGCTCCAGCGACTGCGCGCGTCGACGGTCTTCACGACGCACACGCCGGTGCCGGCGGGGAACGAGGTCTTCGACGCGTGGCTCGTGCAGCGGAACGTCGGCGAGCTCGTCCGGCGCTGCGGCTTCACGTGGGAGGAGTTCGTCGCGCTCGGCCGCACCTCGCCCGTCGAGAGCGGCTTCGGCCTGACGCCGTTCGCTCTGCGCACGTCGTCGTATGCGAACGGCGTCTCGGAGCTGCACGGCGAGGTGTCGCGCGAGATGTGGCAGGCGCTCTGGCCCGAGCGGTCGGTCGACGACGTGCCGATCGGCTCGGTCACGAACGGCGTGCACGCGCGGACGTGGATCGGCGAGGAGCTCGAGTCGCTCCTCGGCCGCGAGGAGGACACCGGGGCGGTCGACTTCGCGCGCGCGTACGGGATCGACGACGACGAGCTCCGCCGCGTGCACGCGGCCCGGAAGCAGCGGCTGCTCCGTCGGCTCCCCGAGACCTTCGACGCCGAGGCGCTGACGATCGGCTTCGCCCGCCGGTTCGCGACGTACAAGCGCGCCGACCTGATGCTCTCGCAGCCCGAGCGGCTCGCGCGGCTGCTCGCCGACCCCGAGCGGCCGCTGCAGGTCGTGCTCGCGGGCAAGGCGCATCCGGCCGACGAGGGCGGCAAGGCGCTGATCCGGAAGCTGGTCGAGTTCGAGCGGGAGGCGCGCGCCGGCGGCCGCTTCTTCTTCCTCGAGGACTACGAGATGACGATGGCGAGCGAGCTCGTGCAGGGCGTCGACGTGTGGCTGAACAACCCGCGCCGGCCGCTCGAGGCGTCGGGCACGTCGGGGATGAAGGCGGCGCTGAACGGCGTCGTCAACTGCTCGATCCTCGACGGCTGGTGGGTGGAGGGCTACTCGCCGGAGACCGGCTTCGCGATCGGCGACCACACCGTCGCCGCGACGGACGCCGAGCAGGACGCCGCCGACGCGGAGGCGCTCTTCGCCGTGCTCGAGCAGCAGGTGATCCCGACCTACTACGACGACCGCGCGCGCTGGCTGCAGCTGATGCGCGGCTCGATCGCGCAGTGCGGCGCCCGGTTCAACACGAACCGGATGGTGATCGAGTACACGGAGTCGCTCTACCTGCCGGCGCACCGGGACCTGCAGCAGCAGCTGCAGGCCGCCTGAGCCTCACCAGGCGTTGCGCGCGCGCGGCTCCGCGTCGGAGCCGCGGCGGCGGAAGGCGCGGAGCACGTCGGTCGCCGCGAGGCCGAAGACGAGCCCTCCCAGCGCGATCGCGACGTCGCCGACCGAGAAGACGTTCCCCCACGGGATCCAGCCGGGGACGGCCCAGCGATCGACGAGCGCGGCGACGTGCGGATGCACCGCGACGACGCTGTTCCGGCTCTGCGCGAAGTCGAGCCCGGCGGCGCGCAGCGCGCCCGGCAGCGCCGGCATGTGGCCGCCGTTCGCGACGACGGCGACGACGTTCGAGACGAGCCCGAGCGCGACCAGCGGGACGCCCGGGATGCGCGCGTTGCGCACGAGGCCGGCGGCGAACAGGGCGTACGAGGCGAGCCAGAGCCAGACCGCCACCCGGTCCGGCGTCCGCCACGGCAGCCGGTCGGCCGGGAAGGCGGCGATCTGGAGCGCGATCGCGGCGTAGAAGCACGGCACGGCGGCGAGGCGCAGCCTCCCGAGCGCGCGCCAGGTGCCGCCGAGCAGGGGCGAGACCGCGAGGCCGAGCAGCAGCGGCAGCGCGAGCGCCATCAGGCGAGCGCCTCGACGCGCCCGGCCCCGGCGAAGCCGAGGTGCCGCTCGAGGGCGCCGACGACGAGCGGATCGAACTGGGAGCCGGCGTGCTTCCGCAGCTCGGCGAGCGCGAACGCGCGGCCCGGCGCGCGGCGGTACGGACGGTCCGCGGTCATCGCCTCGAACGCGTCGGCGACGAGGATGATGCGGGCCCCGAGCGGGATCTCCTCCCCTGCCAGCCCGTGCGGGTAGCCGCCGCCGTCCCAGCGCTCGTGGTGGTGGAGGATCCAGTCGTCGACCGGGTCGATGCCGATCCCGTCGAGGAGCGAGTAGCCGAACTCCGGGTGGCGCTTGACGATCTCGTACTCGTCCGGCGTCAGCGCGCGCGGGGCGCGCAGGATCGTGTCGGGCAGCCCGATCTTGCCGATGTCGTGCAGGAGCCCCGCCAGGCGCAGGTGGTCGATCGTCCCGGCGTCGAGGCCGAGCTCGATCCCGAGCGCCTCCGCGAGCGCGGACACGACCTCGGAGTGCGTCGCCGTCGACGGGTCGCGCGCGTCCACGAACCGCACCAGGTTCTTCGCCGCCCGCAGCCGCGCGTTCCGCTCGGTCTCGAGCTCGAGCTCCCGCGGCGTCATGATCCGGACCATCGTCGGGCTGTACAGGCAGGTGCGGTTCTTGCCGTGCGCCTTCGACCAGTAGAGCGCTCCGTCCGCGGTCCGTTGCAGCGTCGCGGCGTCCTCCGCGTGGGTGGGGAAGGTCGCGATGCCGACGCTGATCGCGAGCGGCCCTTCCGGCGACAGCTCGATCCTCTGGAGCTCCTGCTGGACGCGCTCGATCTCGCGGAACGCGCTCAGCTCGTCGTGCGCGACGAGCACGGCGAACTCGTCGCCGCCGAACCGGAACGCCGCGCCGCGCTCGATCGTCTTCAGGAGCTCGCTGAGCCGGACGAGCGCGTCGTCGCCGATCGGATGCCCGTAGGTGTCGTTGATGTGCTTGAAGTTGTCGACGTCGACGAGGCAGAGCGAGAAGGGCGTGCCCGTGCGCAGCGAGTCCTCGATCTGCGTGCGCAGCGCCGCCTGGTAGGCGCGGTGGTTTCCGAGCCCGGTCAGGTTGTCGGTGTGCGCGTCGCGGTGCGCGATCCGCGAGTGCAGCGCGCTGCGCTGATAGAGGGTGAGCGTGAACAGCGGCCCGGTCAGCAGGACGAGCAGCCACGAGTTGAGGAGCCAGAGGTTGGCGGCGAGCGCCGCGAGCAGCGACATGATCGCGAAGGAGGCGCCGCCGCGCCGGAGGCCGGGGCCGATCACGGAGCGATAGGACACGTCGGACGAGAGCGAGATCGCCCCCGAGACGAGCAGCACGTTCGCGACGAGGTGCAGCGACGCGCCGGCGAGGACGTAGAGCGTCAGCCGCGTCGACGAGACGCCGTGGATCGTGCCGAGCACGACCGTCGGCAGCGAGGCCGCCGCCGCCGCGAGCGAGTACATGGAGAAGTTGAACGCGATGCGCGCGAAGCCGCGGCGCGCGATCGCGAAGCTGACGGCGGAGCTGAACCCTGCGATCGGCACCGCGTAGCGCCAGCCGAAGAGGATCGCGACGGCGACGAAGAAGACGTTGGAGATCGAGACCTCGGAGCCGCCGTTTTCGTCCATCGGCACGGGGCGGAGCTCGGCGACGAGCGCGAGGCCGAAGAAGAGCAGCACCGCGCCGCCGGCGCGCAGCGACGGCGGGTCGAACGCGATCTGGCCGAGCGCGAGCACCACCAGCGGCACCGCCGCCGCCGTGACGGCGGCGATGAAGACGGTGAGGCGGATCGGGAGGCCGCAGAGCGTTCTGGTCATCGGGTCGTTCGGGGAAGGGCGTTGCGGGGCCGATGCAGCCGCAGAGCGGCCCCGCGGACGTACGTCTAGTTCCAGCGCCAGTCCGCGCCGGAGCCGATCACGAGCGCGGAGAACGCCGCGATCGCGACGGCCGCACGCATGAAGCGAGGATTCCAACGAAGCACGTGCTTCACCTCCTGGGTTTGCCGCATTCCGATGATCGTCGGCCGGATCCGCGTATCCGAGCGTCCCCAGAAGAGGGGATTCTCGGCGCCGGGCGGCGTAGGCTGCAAAGCGGTGCTCCACCGGCCCGACTGGCACGAGCCGCTGACCGACCGTCGCTGGGACGAGCCGTGGGTGCGCGACGCGGTCGCGGCGCTCGTCGACGACGCGGTCGCCGCGTACGACCCCGACGACCTCTGGCCCGCGCACGAGTGGGACGGGTACAGGGCCGCGCTGCCGCTGAAGAACCTGTACGTCGGCGCCGCCGGCATGGCCTGGGCGCTGGCGCGGCTCGAGGCGGACGCGATCGACCCGGCCGCCGTCGCCGTGCGGGCGCTCGAGCGCTTCGTCGCCGAGCCCGACTTCGCCGAGGGCGAGGAGCATCCGCAGCGCCGGTCGGCGCTGCTCGTCGGCGAGACCGGGATCGCGCTCGTCGGGTGGCTGCTCGGCGGGCGGCCCGCCGCGCTGCGCGAGCGGCTGCGGGAGCTCGTTCGCGCAAACCTCGGCAACGACGCGAACGAGCTGATGTGGGGCGTGCCCGGCACGCTCCTCGCGGCGCGCGCGCTCGGCGACGCCGACGCGATCAGGGCGTGCGAGGAGGAGGTTCGGGCGGCGCGCGACCCGGACGGCCTCTGGACGCAGCACGTCTGGGGAGAGACGTTCCGCGCGCTCGGTCCGCCGCACGGGCTGGTCGGGAACGTCCTGGCACTGGGCGAGATCGGCAACGCCGCCGACGTCCTCCGCGAGCGCGCGACGCGGGAGGGCGGCGTCGCCAACTGGGGCACGAAGCTGCAGTGGTGCGACGGCGCGCCCGGCATCGTCGCGTGCTCGAGCCGATACCTCGACGAGGACCTGCTGCTCGAGGCCTCGCGCCTGATCTGGGACGCCGGCCCGCCGGAGCGGAACGAGAAGGGCAGCGGCCTCTGCCACGGCACCGCCGGCAACGGCCACGCGCTGCTGAAGACGTTCGAGCGCACCGGCGACGAGCTCTGGCTGGAGCGGGCGCGGCGCTTCGCGGTGCACGCGCTCGAGCAGGCGCGGGCGCTGCCGCCGCGCTACAGCCTCTTCACGGGCGGGGTCGGGGCGGCGGTCTTCGCCGTCGACTGCGTCGACGGGACGGGCGCGTTCCCGATCGTCGAACGGGCGGCCCCCCGCCTGAGGGCAGGCGCCGCTAGCCGCGCCCGGCGACGTTGAGCTGGTTCTCGGCGTGCCGGATCCGCTGCTCCAGCTGCCAGCGGTCGGCGGTCGAGTCGCCCTCCTCGACGCGCTTCAGCTCCGCCTGCGCCTCGTCGAGCTGCTGCTGCGCCCGCGCGTCGTCGATCTCGTTCGCGAGCACGGCGTCGTCGACGAGCGCGATCGCCCGGTCCTCCAGCACCTGGAAGAAGCCGGGGCCGGTCGCGAACGTGCGGACGTCCGACGAGTCGACGTCGAGGTAGACCCGCGTCGAGCCCGCGTTCAGCATCGCCACGAGCGGCGCGTGCCGCGCGAGCACGCCGATCTCGCCGGCGGCGCCGGGCACGACCACCATCTCCGCGTCGCCCTCGAACGCCGCCCCCTCCGGAGTGACGAGCGAGAGCGAGAACTTCGGATGCGAGGCCACTACGCGGCGACCGGCTCTTCCTGCATCGACTTGGCGCGCTCGACGGCCTGCTCGATCGTGCCGACCATGTAGAACGCCTGCTCCGGCAGGTCGTCGTGCTTGCCGTCGAGGATCTCCGAGAAGCCGCGGATCGTGTCCTCGAGCTTCACGAACTCGCCGGGCGTGCCGGTGAACTGCGCCGCAGTGAAGAACGGCTGCGAGAAGAACCGCTCGATCTTGCGGGCGCGCGCGACGACGAGCTTGTCCTCGTCGGAGAGCTCGTCGATGCCGAGGATCGCGATGATGTCCTGCAGGTCGCGGTAGCGCTGCAGGGTCTCCTGCACGCGCGTCGCGGTGCGGTAGTGCTCGTCGGAGACGATGCCCGGCTGCAGCGCGCGCGACGTCGAGTCGAGCGGGTCGACGGCCGGGTAGATCCCCTTCTCGACGATCGCGCGCGAGAGCACGGTCGTCGAGTCGAGGTGCGCGAACGTGTTCGCCGGCGCCGGGTCGGTGAGGTCGTCGGCCGGCACGTAGATCGCCTGCACCGACGTGACCGAGCCCGTGCGCGTCGAGGTGATGCGCTCCTGCAGCTGGCCCATCTCCGTCGCGAGCGTCGGCTGGTAGCCGACGGCGCTCGGCATGCGGCCGAGCAGCGCCGACACCTCGGAGCCCGCCTGGACGAAGCGGAAGATGTTGTCGATGAAGAGCAGCACGTCCTGGCCCTGGTCGCGGAAGTACTCCGCCATCGTCAGGCCGGAGAGGCCGACGCGCAGGCGCGCGCCCGGCGGCTCGTTCATCTGCCCGTAGACCATCGCCACCTTGTCGAGGACGCCCGACTCCTCCATCTCGATGTAGAGGTCGGTGCCCTCGCGGGTGCGCTCGCCCACGCCGGTGAAGACGGAGACGCCGCCGTGCTGCAGCGCGACGTTGTGGATCAGCTCCGTGATCGTCACCGTCTTGCCGACGCCGGCGCCCCCGAAGAGGCCGACCTTGCCGCCGCGCACGTACGGCGCGATCAGGTCGACGACCTTGATCCCCGTCTCGAAGATCTCCACCTTCGGCGAGAGGTCGCCGAACGCGGGCGGGTCGGCGTGGATCGGCCGCCGGTCGCCGGTCGCCTGCTCCTTGCCGTCGACGGGGTCGCCGATCACGTTCCAGATGCGGCCGAGCGTCTCGTCGCCGACCGGCACCGTGATCGGCGCGCCGGTGTCGACCACCTCCGTGCCGCGGGCGAGGCCGTCGGTCGAGTCCATCGCGACCGCGCGCACGCGGTCGTCGCCGAGGTGCTGCTGCACCTCCGCGATCAGCGGCTGGTCGCGGCCCTCGACGTCGACGCGGAGCGCGCTGTAGATCTCGGGGAGCTTGGACGGGAAGACGGCGTCGAGGACGACGCCCTTGATCTCGACGATCCTGCCGGTGCTGGTGCCGTTCTGACTCTGGTCGGCCATTGGTCTCCTGGAAAGCGGTGGGATGGTAGTCGAACCTGGACGGTGAGCTTCAGCGCGCCTGCGCGTCCGGCGCGATCGGGCGGGACGGCTCGGGCAGCGGCGCCGTGCGCAGCTCGAGCGTCAGGTTGCGCAGCCCGCCGACGAACGCGGTGCAGTCGCCGCAGCGGGAGAGATGCGCGCACAGCTGCGCGCGCTCGTGCTCGGACAGCTCGCAGTCGAGCGCGAGCGACGCCTGCGCGCGCGCGCGCTCGCACTCCTCCGGGAGAACCGCTTCCACGTACAGGTACGACGCAGCCATCGGAGTCGAGTTAGCCCTATTGCGTGAGCGCGTCCGCGCCCGCGACGATCTCGAGGATCTCCTGCGTGATCTGCGCCTGCCGGGCGCGGTTCAGCTGCAGCGTGTAGCGGTCGATCAGCTCGCCCGCGTTCTTCGACGCGTTCCGCATCGCCGTCATCTGCGCGGCGAGGAACGACGCCGCCGACTCGAGCAGCGCCCGGTAGATCTCCGTCTCGAGGTAGACCGGCAGCAGCCGCTGCAGGATCTCCTCCGGCTCGGGCTCGTAGATGAAGTCGCCGCGCAGCGCCTCCTCGCGGGCGGTGATGTCCTCCCCCGCCTCGAGCACGTGCTCGGGGATCGGCAGCAGGTCGGTGAGGGTGACGCGCTGCACGAGCGCCGACTCGAAGCGGTTGTAGACGAGCACGACGCGGTCGACCTCGGCGTCGACGTACATCTCGGCGAGCCGGTGCGCGATCGCCTGCGCGTCCCCGTACGCCGGCCGGTCGACGAAGCCCGCCCACTGCGCCGCCAGCTCGTAGCGGCGGAAGCGGAGGGTCGATGCGCCCTTGCGCCCGACGACCGTCCACACGACCTCGTGCCCTTCCGCACGCTCGCGCCGCTCCAGCTCGAACGCGCGGCGGAGCACCTGGCCGTTGAACGGCCCGGCGAGGCCGCGGTCGCCGGTGACGACGAGCAGCCCGACGCGGTTGACGTCGCGCCGCTGCATCAGCGCGAGGTTGCGGAACGACGACGCGGCGCGCGCGGTCCCGATCATCAGCTCCTGCATCCGGTCGGCGTAGGCGCGCATCTCCTCGATCCGCGTCTGCGCGCGGCGCAGCCGGGCGCCCGCCACGAGCTCGAGCGCCTTCGTGATCTTGCGCGTGTTCTTGACGGAGTTGATCCGCCGCCGGATGTCCTGCAGGGATGCCACTAGATGGCGGCTTCCTCGTGCACCGCGAAGCCCTTCTTGAACTTCTCCAGCTCGCCGTTCAGCTTCTCGGCGAGCTCGTCGGGCAGGTCGCCCGTCTCGCGGATCTGCTCGTAGACGGACCCCTCCGTGCGCATGTGCTCGCGCAGCTCCTCCTGGAAGCGCTGCACCTGCGGGGTCGGGATGTCGTCGAGGAAGCCGTTGATGCCGGCGTAGATCGCGACGACCTGCTCCTCCGTCGGCCACGGGTCGTACTGCGGCTGGTTGAGCGTCGCGACCATCTTCTCGCCGCGGGTCAGCGCCTGCTGCGTCGCCTTGTCGAGGTCGGAGCCGAACTGCGCGAACGCCTCCAGCTCGCGGTACTGCGCCAGGTCGAGGCGCAGGCGGCCGGCCACCTTCTTCATCGCCTTCGTCTGGGCGGCGGAGCCGACGCGCGACACCGAGATGCCGACGTTCACCGCCGGCCGCACGCCCGAGAAGAAGAGGTCGGACTGCAGGAAGATCTGCCCGTCCGTGATCGAGATCACGTTCGTCGGGATGTAGGCCGACACGTCGCCCGCCTGCGTCTCGATCAGCGGCAGCGCCGTCAGCGAGCCGCCGCCCTGGTCGTCCGCGAGCTTGCACGCACGCTCGAGCAGCCGCGAGTGCAGATAGAAGACGTCGCCGGGGAACGCCTCGCGGCCCGGCGGCCGGCGCAGCAGCAGCGAGAGCTGGCGGTAGGCGTCCGCGTGCTTCGAGAGGTCGTCGTACATCACGAGCGCGTGCTTGCCGTTGAAGAGGAAGTACTCGCCCATCGCGCAGCCCGCGAACGGCGCCATCCACTTGATCGGCGCCGCCTGGCTCGCCGAGGCGGAGACGATCGTCGTGTACTCCATCGCGCCTTCCTCGCGCAGGCGCTCGTAGATGCCCGCGACCGTGGACTCCTTCTGGCCGATCGCGACGTAGATGCAGTGCACGTCCGTTTCGCGCTGGTTGAGGATCGTGTCGATCAGGATCGCCGTCTTGCCCGTCGAGCGGTCGCCGATGATCAGCTCGCGCTGGCCGCGGCCGACGTTCGTCATCGAGTCGATCGCCTTGATGCCGGTCATGAGCGGCTCTTTCACCGGCTGGCGCTCGACCACTCCCGGCGCCTTGAACTCGAGCGGCCGCGTCTCCGACGACTCGATCGCGCCGCGCCCGTCGAGCGGGTTCCCGAGCGGGTCGACGACCCGGCCGAGCAGCGCCTCGCCGACGGGGACGCTCGCGACGCGGCCGGTGCGCCGCGCAGGCTCGCCCTCCGAGACCTGCTCCCAGTCGCCGAACAGCGCGACGCCGACGTCGTCCTCCTCGAGGTTGAAGGCGAGGCCGGTCACGCCGTGCTCGAACTCGAGCATCTCGAGCGAGCCGGCGTTCTCGAGCCCGTACACGCGGGCGATGCCGTCGCCGAGCTGGAGGACGGTGCCGACCTCGGCGAGGTCGGTCTCGACGTCGTACTGCTCGATCCGCTCTCTGAGGATCGACGTGATCTCTTCGGGTCTCAGCTTCAAGGCTCTCTCCTCAGGTCTGCACGAGTTCTTGTCTCAGTCGTTCCAGTCTTCCGCGCACGCTCGCGTCGACGCGGAGCGAGCCCGCCTGCAGGACGATGCCGCCCACGAGGTCGGGGTCGACCTTCGTCGTGGCCTCGACCTTGCGGCCCGCCGCGTCCTCGATCTGCTTCAGGATCGCCTTCTCCTCGTCGCCGGAGAGCTCGCGAGCCGTCGTCAGCTCCACGGTCAGGCGCCGCTCCTCGCGCGCCATCAGCCGCTCGAACTCCTTGGCGATCTCCTCGAGCTCGGCCGCGCGGCCCTTCTCCGCCGTCACCTGGAGGAAGTTGGTGAACAGCGGCTCCTCGCCGCCGGCGAGGTCGGCGAGGATCGCCGCCTTGGCGCTCGATTCGAGCTGCGGGTTGCGCAGGACGGCGCGGAGCTCCGGCGACCCTGCCACCGCAGCCGCGAAGTCGCTCAGCGCCTCGTGCACCTTGGCGAGCTTGCCCGCGTCCTTCGCGGCGCCGAAGATCGCCTCGGCGTAGATGCGGTGAGCGACGGCTATGCCGACTCCTCGAGGCGGGAGAAGTCGAGGCCGGCGATCGCCTCCGAGATGAGCTCACGGTCGCGCTCGGCGTCGAGCGTACGGCCGACGACGCGAGAAGCGGCTTCGAGCGTGAGGTCGGCGACCTCGGCCCGGATCTGCTGGAGCGCGCGGGCCGTCTCGGCCGCGATCTCCTTGCGCGTCTCCTCGAGCCGGCGCTGCCGCTCCGCTTCCGTCTCCTCGCGCATGCGGGTCTCCATCGACTCGCGCGTCTTGCGTGCCTCGGACAGGATCGACTCGGCCTGGCCGCGGGCCTCCGCGATCAGCTTGCGGTGCTCCTCGAGCAGCCGCTGCGCCTCGTCGCGGGCCTCGTCGGCAGCTTCGATCGACCGGCGGATCGCCTCCCGGCGGTCGTCGATCGCCTTCTGGATGGCGCCGAACGCGTACTTGCGCAGGACGACGAACACGACGACGAAGAAGATGATCGTCCAGATCATCAGCCCCGGAATGAGCTTGGTCAGCGGGCTGGAGACGGCGACGAGCATCTACTTGACGAGCACGAAGCCGAGGAAGCCTCCGACGAGGCCGTAGAACACGACGGCCTCGGTGAGCGCGAAGCCGAGCCACATGATCCCCTGCAGCTCGCCGCGCAGCTCGGGCTGGCGGGCGACCGACTGGATCATCGACGCGAACACGGTGCCGATGCCGATGCCGGCGCCGAGCGAGCCGAGACCCATGCCGACGCCGAAGCCGAGCGCCTGTGCGGCCTTGATGATGGGTGAGGTTGCAGCGAGCAACTGGTGGAGCACCGGGTTTCCTCCTTAGTGGGCCGGCTCGATCGCCGAGCCGATGTAGATGGCGGTGAGCGCGGCGAAGATGAACGCCTGGATGGTGACGACGATCACGATCTCGAAGAGGTAGAAGGCGATTCCGATCGGGAGCGAGACGAAGGCGACGATCCAGAACGTGATCCCGCTCAGGATGAAGAGCAGCCCGATCGAGACGAGGATCAGCATGTGGCCGGCGAGCATGTTCGCGTAGAGCCGGACGCTCAGCGAGATGATCCGGAACAGGTGCGAGATCGTCTCGAGCACCGCCATCACGGGCACCATCAGCTTCGGCACGCCCGCCGGGACGAAGCTCTTGAAGTAGCGGATGCCGTTGAAGCGGATCCCCTCGACGTGCGTGAAGACGACGCTCATGATCGCGAGCACGAGCGTCACCGACAGCTGCGAGGTGACCGCGTAGATGCCCCACGTCGGGATCGCGAGCCCGAACAGGTGGAACTTCTCGTTCGAGATCGGCAGCGGCACGAAGCCGACGATGTTCAGCGTCCAGATGAAGAGGAACAGAGTCGCGACGTACGGGAACCAGGTCGAGATCG
>DASSSR010000072.1:0-21291 GCA_035708345.1 Gaiellaceae bacterium | reverse complement strand
CGCACCTGCGGATCGCCCGGCTGCTGGAGCAGGAGCGGAACGAGGACGCGCTGCTGGCGGAGATCACCGAGCTCTGGCAGGCGGACGAGGTGCGCACGCGGCGGCCGCGGGTCGTCGACGAGATCCGCAACGGCCACTGGTTCTTCGAGCAGAGCCTGATCGACGCCGCGGAGGCGCTGCTCGCGGACGTCCGGCGGCGTGCGCCGGAGCTGCCGCTGCCGTTCCGCTTCGGCACGTGGATCGGCGGCGACGCCGACGGCAACCCGAACACGAGCGTCGAGACCGTGCGGGAGGCGCGCCGGCGCGCGCGGGAGCTGCTGCGGCAGCGCTACCGCGACGACGTGCGCGAGCTCGCGCGGGAGATCGGGGTCTCGTCCCGCCTCGTGCCGGTGAGCGACGAGCTGTGGCAGTCGATCGCGCGCGACGAGGCGGAGCTGCCGGAGTACGCCGAGGCGATCGCCGGCCAGAACCTCGACGAGCCGTACCGGCGCAAGCTGTCGTTCGTCTGGCACCGGCTCGACGCCGACCTGTACGAGCGGCCGGAGCGGTTGCTCGCGGATCTCGACGTGCTCGACCGCAGCCTGCGCGCGAACCGCGGCGCCCGCATCGCCGACGGCGCGCTCGCGGCGCTGCGCCGGAGGATCGAGCTGTTCGGCTTCCACCTCGCGGAGCTCGAGGTGCGCGTGCACGCCCGCGACGCGCGGGCGCCGGACGAGCGGATCCGGGCGCTGCTCGCGGAGGCCGGCGAGACGGTGATCGTCTCCGGCACCGCGTCGGCCGAGGACGTCGAGCGCGTGCGCGCGCTGACGCCGGCGCCGAACGTCGTCCCGCTCTTCGAGTCGCTCGAGACGCTGCGCGACGCACCGCGCATCTACGAGCAGCTCGGCTGCCGCGAGGTGATGGTCGGCTACTCCGACTCCGCGAAGGACGTCGGCTACCTCGCGGCGCAGTGGGAGATCCGCCAGGCGCTCGTCGCGCTCGCCGGGGCGGCGCGCCGGCGCGGCGCCGAGCTGACGATCTTCCACGGCCGCGGCGGCAGCGCCGGCCGGGGCGGTGGGCCGACCTTCGACGCGATCCTGGCGCAGCCGCAGGGACACCCGCCGGGCCTGCTCAAGGTGACGGAGCAGGGCGAGACGATCGCCTTCAAGTACGGCCTGCCCGAGCTCGCGAAGCGGAACCTGGAAGCGGCGCTCGCGGCGACGCTGCACGCGGCGTCGGGCGTCGAGCCGCGCGTCGACACCGGGTCGCTGCGCGAGCTGGCGGAGCGGTCGCGCGAGACGTACCGCGCGCTCGTCGACGATCCCGGCTTCGTCCCGTTCTTCCGCGCCTTCACGCCGGTCGACGAGCTCGGGCTGCTGAACATCGGCTCGCGGCCCGCCCGGCGTGCCGACGACACGGACTACCTGGCCTCGCTGCGCGCGATCCCGTGGGTCTTCTCGTGGACGCAGAACCGCTGCGTGCTGCCCGCGTGGTACGGCTGCGGCACCGCGTTCGCGTCCGCCGACCTGCGCGACCTGCGCGCGCTCTACCGCGAGTGGCCGTTCTTCACGACGCTCGTCCAGAATCTCGAGATGACGTTGGCGAAGTCGAGCCTCGAGATCGCGCGCGAGTACCTGTCGCTCGTCGACGACAGCCGCCTGTGGCCCGCGATCGAGGCGGAGCACGAGCGTACCGTCGAGGGCGTGCTCGCGATCGTCGAGGCGGAGCGGCTGCTCGACCGGCACCCGGTGATCCAGCGCTCCGTCGAGCTGCGCAACCCGTACGTCGACCCGTTGAACGCGATCCAGGTGGAGCTGCTCGCCCGGTACCGCGGCGGCGACGCCACGGTCGAGCCGGCGCTGCTGCGCTCGATCGCCGGGATCGCGGCGGCCTTGAGGAACACCGGATGATCGAGGCCCAGCTCATCGAGGCAGAGGCGCGCGCCGCGCACGAGGCGGTGCCGGCGCTGCACGACGAGGGCGTGGCGCGGGCGCTCGCACGCGCCGCCGAGCTCGTGCGCGAGCGCGGCGACGCGATCCTGCGCGCGAACGCGGAGGACGTCGCCGCCGCGGCCTCGCTCGACGAGGGCGCGCTCGACCGCCTCCAACTCGACGACGCCCGGCTCGAGGCGATCGCGCAGCAGCTCGCGCAGCTCGCCGAGCTGCCGCCGCTCGAGCGGCTCGAGGACGCGTGGACGCTCGAGTCGGGCGCGCGCGTCGAGGTGCGGCGGATCCCGGTCGGCGCGGTCGGCGCGAACTTCGAGGCGCGGCCGAACGTCGCGGTCGACGTCGCCGGGCAGCTGCTGAAATCGCTGAATGGCGCCGTGCTGCGGACGGGCGGCGCCGCGCTGCGCACGGTGACGGTGCTCGTCGACGACGTGCTACGGCCGGCGCTGCGCGACGCCGGGCTGCCGCCGGAGGCGGTCGGGCTCGTGCGCACGCCCGACCGCGCGGGCGCGTACGCGCTCGTCGCGCTGCCGCATCTGCTGCCGCTCGTGATTCTGCGCGGCAGCGGCGAGACGACGGCGGCGCTCGCGCGCGAGGCGGCGCAGCACGGCGTCCGCACGCTCGCGCACGCCGAGGGCGGCGGCGTCCTCTACCTGCACTCGGCCGCCGACCCGGCGAAGGCGCGGGCGCTCGTCGAGGCGGGCCTCGACCGGCTCGGCGTCTGCAACCGGCTCAACCTCCTCCTTAGTGACAGCCTGCAACTTGTTCCGTACGACGTCTTCGAGCGGCTGGGGATCGCCGTGCGCGAGCCGGAGCGGCTCGGGCACGAGTGGGCGAACGACCCGGAGCGGATCGCGTCGGTGACCGTGCACGTCGTCGGCTCGCCGGTGGAGGCGGCGGTGCTCGCGAACGCCGAGACGAGCGGGCTTGCGGCGGCGATCGTCACCGAGGACGCCGACGCCGCCCGTAGCTTCCTCGACGCGTACCGCGGCACGTCGGCCTACTGGAACGCGACGACGCGGCTGACCGACGGCTACAAGCTGACCGGCGCGCCGGAGACGGGGATCAACGTCGACCGCGTCCCGGGGCCGCGCGGGCCGGTCACGTACCGCGACCTCTGGCTGCGCCAGTACCGCGTCGTCGGGTGAAGAAGCCGCTCGTCGTCAAGCTGGGCTCCTCGCTCGTCGTCGACGCGCGCGGCCGCCCGCGCCGCTCGCTGCTGCGCCGGCGCGCGGCCGAGATCGCCGCGGTCGTCGAGCAGGGGACGCCCGTCTGCGTCGTCTCGTCGGGCGCGATCGCGCTCGGCCTCGGCGGTGCGAGGCGGCCGAGCTCGCTGCCGCGGCTGCAGGCGGCGTCGGCGCTCGGACAGGCGGCGCTGCAGCGCGCCTGGCAGGACGCCCTGCGTCCGCACGGCCGCGACGCCGCCCAGATCCTGCTCACGAGCGCCGAGATCGGCGACCGGCGCGCCTACGTGAACGTGCGGTCCGCGTTCCAGGCGCTGTTCGCGCTCGGCGCCGTCCCGGTCGTGAACGAGAACGACGCCACGGCCACCGACGAGATCGGCTTCGGCGACAACGACGCGCTCGCGGCGCAGGTCGCCGTGCTGCTGCGCGCACGGCTGCTCGTCCTGCTCACGTCCGTGCCGGGCGTCCTGCGCGAGGGCGTCGTGATCGCGGACGGCGCGCAGGCGCGCACGGCGGAGTTCGGCGCCGGCACAACGCTCGGCCGCGGCGGCATGGAGAGCAAGGTCGCCGCCGCGGAGCTCGCCGCCGGCGCGGGGATCCCGACGGTGATCGCGGGCGAGACGCCGCTCGCCGAGCTGCTCGCCGCCGGCGGGACGCGCTTCGCCGCGGCGGAGGCCGCCGCGCCCGCGTTCAAGCTCTGGCTCCGGCACGGCAAGCGCGTCGGCGGGCGGCTCGTCGTCGACGGCGGCGCCCGCCGGGCGGTCGTCGAGGGCGGCGCGAGCCTGCTCGCCGTCGGCGTCACCGGCGTCGAGGGCCGCTTCCGCGCCGGCGACGGCGTCGAGCTCGTCGGCCCGGACGGCGTCCCGTTCGCGCGCGGGATCGCCTCGGTCGACGCGGCCGACCTCGCGCTTCCGGCCAAGGGCGTCGAGGCGGTGCACCGCGACCGGCTCGTGCTGCTGTAAGCCGGACAACTCACTTCCCTAAATGAAGTAATGCCACGTAGCCTCGCGGGATGACGTCGTGGGACGCCGTCTACGAGCGCAACTCGGTCGAGCGGATCAAGCGCGACAGGGCGCCGCTCGGGATCCGCGAGGAGCTGCCGGCGCTGATCGCCGAGGGCTACGAGCGGATGGCGGAGGAGGACGTCGTGCGGCTGCAGTGGTGGGGCCTCTACCACGACAAGCCGAAGCTCGGGACGTTCATGCTCCGGGTGAAGATCCCGAGCGGGATCCTGACGCCGGCGAAGCTGCGCGCGATCGGCGAGGTCGCCGACCGCTACGGCCGCGGCGACGCCGAGCTGACGACGCGGCAGTGCATCCAGCTGCACTGGCTCGAGCTGGCGGCGCTGCCCGACGTCTTCCGCGACCTCGAGGCCGCGGGGATCACGAGCGCCGGCGGCTGCGGCGACACCGTCCGCAACATCACCGGCTGCCCGGTGGCGGGACTCGCCGCCGACGAGCTGTTCGACTCGACGCCGGCGATCGAGGCGGCGACCGCCGAGTTCTACGGCAATCCTGCCTGGGCGAACCTGCCGCGCAAGCACAAGTACTCGATCGCGAGCTGCCCCGACCGCTGCAACGCGCCCGAGCTCAACTGCGTCTCGCTCGTCGGCGTCCTGCACCACGGGCGCGAGGGCTACGGCGTGCTCGTCGGCGGCGGCCTCTCGTCGGTGCCGCGGATCGCGCGCGACCTCGGCGTCTTCGTCCCGAAGGAGCAGGCGGTGGAGCTCCTCGGCGCCGTCACGTCGGTGTGGAGCGAGGACCTCAAGTACCGGCTGTCCCGCGTGAAGGCGCGGCTCAAGTTCATGGTCGACGACCTCGGCGCCGAGGGGATGCGCGAGCGCGTCGAGGCGAAGCTGGGACGCGCGCTCGAACGCTACGAGCTGCCGCCCGCCCAATCGCGCTTCTCGACGCACGTCGGCGTGCACGCGCAGCGGGACGGGCTGCACTACGTCGGGGTGCCGGTGCCGCTCGGCCTCACCTCCGGCGAACGGCTGATCGCGGTCGCCGACCTCGTCGAGTCGTTCGGCGGCGACGTGCGGCTGACCCGCCAGCAGAACCTGATCGTCACCGGCGTCCGCGACGTGCCGGCAACGCTCGAGCGGCTCGCCGCGCTCGGCCTGCCGCTCGAGACGAACGAGGTCTGGGCCGGCTCGATCGCGTGCACGGGCGAGCCGCACTGCAACTTCTCCGTCGGCGAGACGAAGGCGCGCCTGCGCGAGCTCGTCGCGCAGCTCGAGTCGGAGTTCGGCACCGCGATCGCCGACCTGCGCCTGCACCTCGACGGCTGCCCGCACGCCTGCGCGCAGCACTGGATCGGCGACCTGGGGTTCCAGGCGACGACCGGCAAGGACGCCCACGGCAACCGGATCCCGGCCTACGACGTCTTCGTGCGCGGCGGCCGCGATCGCATCGGCGCCTCGCTCTTCCGCCGCGTGCCGAGCGCCGAGCTCGAGCCGGCGGTGGCGGGGCTCGTGCGCGGCTGGCTCGCGGGGCGCGAGGGCGCCGAGTCGTTCACGGACTTCCAGCTGCGGCTCTCCGACGAGGAGCTCGGCGCGCTCGCCGGGCTCGAGCCCGTGGTCAAGCGAAAGGTGGCGGCATGACGGTATGGCTGGACGAGCTGGACGCGGGGGAGCTCTCGATCCGCTTCGAGGGCGAGGAGCCGCAGGCCCTGCTCGAGTGGGCGCTCGACGAGTTCGAGCGGATCGCGATCTCCGCGGCGTTCCAGGCTGACGACGTCGCGCTGATCGACATGGCGTACCGGATCGACCCGTCGGTGCGCGTCTTCACCGTCGACACCGGCCGGCTGCCGGAGGAGACGCACGCGTTGATCGCGGCGCTGCGCGAGCGCTATCCGGGGCTCGCGCTCGACGTGCTGCGGCCCGACGCCGGCCAGGTCGAGCGGCTGGTCGCCGCGAAAGGCCTCGACCTGATGCGCGAGTCGGTCGAGAACCGGCTGCTCTGCTGCAACGTCCGCAAGGTGCAGCCGCTGACGGCGCACCTCGACGGGCTCGACGCGTGGGTGACCGGGCTGCGCCGCGACCAGTGGGCGACGCGGACGAACATCCGCAAGGTCGAGATCGACCACGACCACGGCGCGATCGTCAAGCTCAACCCGCTCGCCGAGTGGACGAAGCGCGAGGTGTGGGCGTACCTCCGCGAGCACGACGTGCCGGCGCACGCGCTCTACGCGCAGGGCTACACCTCGATCGGCTGCGCGCCGTGCACGCGCGCGATCGCGCCGGGCGAGGACGACCGGGCCGGCCGCTGGTGGTGGGAGAGCGGCGCGCCGAAGGAGTGCGGGATGCACTGCTCGATCGAGCACGGCGGCTTCGAGCACGAGCTGAAGGCGATCCTCGGCACGTGAGGGTTCGCGGCGCCGCGGCGGAGGTCGCGCTCGGCGAGGCGCAGGCGGTGCTCGCGCACGTCCGCGAGCCCGAACGGCGCGGGCGACTGGCGGACCTCGTCGCCGCGGTGCAGGACGGCGAGCTCGGCGAGGACGACGCGGCCGCGCTGGAGGAGCTGCTCGAGGTCGGGCTCGCGAGCGGCCGGATCCGCGGCGTCTACGGCCCGGAGGGCGAGCAGGCTGCGCTCGCGGCGTACCGGCGGCTCCCGGGCGGCCGTGCGCTCGCGGAGAGCGCGGCCGAGGTGAGCGACGCGCTCTCGTCGCTCGCGGGGCGCACGCTCGACGAGGTTAAGGTGCAGGCCGCCGGGCCGGGCGCGTATCTCGTCACGCTCGCCGTCGAGGGACGCGAGCTGTCCGTCCGCCTCGACCGCGCAGGGGCGCGCGTGCATGCCGTCGGCGTCTGAGCCGCAGCACTACGTCGCGTGCCTCGACCTGACGGGACTGCGCGTCGTCGTGGTCGGCCACGCGCCGCAGAAGGTCGCGGCGCTGCGGGCCGCCGGCGCGGACGTCGTCGTCTCGGCGGCGTACGAGCCCGCGCTGCTCGACGGCGCCTGGCTCGTCGTCTGCGTCGACCGGGCGCAGGGCGAGCGCGTGTTCGCGGACGCGACCGCGCGCCGGGTGTTCTGCAACGTCGAGGACGTCCCCGAGCTCTGCACGTTCATCCTGCCGGCTCTGCACCGGCGGGGGCCGATCACCGTCGCCGTCTCCACCGGCGGCGCCTCGCCGGCGCTCGCGCAGTGGCTGCGCGACCACTTCGCCGCGCAGGTCGGCTTCGAGCACGAGCAGCTCGCGCGCGAGCTGCGCCGGCTCCGCCCCTGGGCGAAGCGCACCTTCGCCACGTACGCCGAGCGGCGCGAGTACTTCCGCGAGCGCGTCGAGCGGGCGCTCTCGTGAGCGTCGCGCTCGTCGGCGCCGGGCCGGGCGACCCGGAGCTGATCACCGTGCGCGGGCTCGCGCGCGTGCGCGCGGCCGACGTGCTGCTCTACGACCGGCTCGTCTCGCCGGCGCTGGTCGAGCAGGCGCCGGAGCACGCCGTGCGGATCGCGCGCGACCCGTTGCCGCAGGACGAGGTGAACGCGCTGCTCGTGGAGCACGGACGCCGCTGCTTCGTCGTGCGGCTGAAGGGCGGCGACCCCTTCGTCTTCGGCCGCGGCGGCGAGGAGGCGCTCGCGCTCGCGACGGCCGGCGTCCCGTTCGAGCTCGTGCCGGGCGTGTCGTCGATCGCGGCGGTGCCGGGCTCGGCGCTCGTCCCGGTCACGCACCGGGGCGTCTCGCAGGCGGTGACGGCGTTCGCCGCGCACGACGTCGAGGCGCTCGACGCCGCCGCGCTCGCACGCGTGCCGGGCACGCTCGTCGCGTTCATGGGCGGCGCGGGCGCGCAGCGGCTCGCGCAGCGGCTGGTCGAGCACGGCAAGCCCGCCTCGACGCCGGCGGCGGTGATCTCGCGCGGCACGCTGCCCGACGAGCAGGTGGTCGTCTCGCCGCTCGGCGCGGTGGCGGCGGCGGCCCGGACGCCCGCGCTGCTCGTCGTCGGCGACGTCGTCGCCGTCCGCGCGGCGCTCGCTCTGCGACGATCCGCCGCGTGACCGAGTTCCGCCGCGTCGACGCGCTGCCGCCGTACGCCTTCGCCGAGGTGGAGCGGCTGAAGCTCGAGCTGCGCCGCGCCGGCGAGGACGTCGTCGACCTCGGCTTCGGCAACCCCGACGTGGCGCCGCCGGAGGTCGCGGTCGAGAAGCTGCGCGAGGCGGCCTCGCTGCCGCGCAACCACCGCTACTCGGCGAGCCGCGGGCTGCCGAACCTGCGCAAGGCGGCGGCTGAGCTGTACCGCGACCGGTACGGCGTCGCGCTCGACCCGGAGACCGAGGTGACGATGTCGCTGGGGGCGAAGGAGGGGCTCGTGCACCTGCTCTGGGTGCTGCTCGCGCCGGGCGACGTCGCGCTCGTGCCGAGCCCGAGCTACCCGATCCACCTGTTCGCGCCGGGCTTCGCGGGCGCGGCGGTGCAGCGCGTGCCGGCGGACGACTTCGTCGCGGGCGTGCACGAGGCCTGGGAGGCGGCGCAGCCCCGGCCGCGGGTGCTGCTCTGCTCGTTCCCGCACAACCCGACGACCGCGTGCGCCGACCGCGACGAGCTGCAGCGCCTCGTCGACTTCGCGCGCGAGCGGGAGCTCGTGCTCGTGCACGACTTCGCCTACGCCGACCTCGGCTTCGACGGCTACCGGCCGCCGTCGATCTTCGAGTGCGAAGGCGCCCGCGAGGTCGCGGTCGAGCTCTACTCGCTGACGAAGGGCTTCTCGCTCGCGGGCTGGCGCGTCGCGTTCGTGCTCGGCCGTGCCGACGTCGTCGGCGCGCTCGCGCGGCTGAAGTCCTACCTCGACTACGGCAGCTTCCAGCCCCTGCAGATCGCCGCCACCGTCGCGCTGCGCGAGGCGCGCGACCGGCCCGCGGAGGTCGCCGCGGTCTACGAGGGCCGCCGCAACGCGCTCTGCGACGGGCTCACCCGCGCCGGCTGGGCGGTCGCGCGCCCGCGGGCGACGATGTTCGTCTGGGCGCGCGTCCCGACGGAGGAGCCGTCGCACGACTTCGCGCTGCGCCTGCTCCGCGACGCCCACGTCGCCGTCAGCCCCGGGAGCGGCTTCGGCGCCGACGGCGAAGGCCATGTCCGCTTCGCCCTGGTCGAGAACGAGCAGCGGATCGCGCAGGCCGTGCGCGGGATCCGGAGGATTCTCTAGCCGACGTAGATCGGCGTGTGCAGCGGGACGCGGTCGTACAGGTCCTCGACGTCCCAGATGTGCATGCGGATGCAGCCGTGGGAGGCGGCGGAGCCGATCGACCAGTCCTCGTCTGTGCCGTGGATGCCGGCGCCGTCGTAGAAGCCGAGCCAGCGCGCCTTGATCGGGTCGTCGGGGCCGGGCGGGATCACGCGCCCGGCGAGGTCGCCGGCCCACGCGCTGTTCGGGACGTGCCACGACGGGTTGATTTGCTTGTCGTTGATGTCGTACAGCCCGGCGGGCGTCTCGAGACCGGCCATCCCGACTGCGATCGGGTACGTCTTCACGAGCTTCAGCTGCTTGTACAGGCGCAGAGTGAACGTCTCCCGGCTGACGAGCAGGTACGTGTCGAGCTTCCTCGCGAGCGTCGTCGTCGTCCAGCGTGCGTGCAGCGGACGGATCGGGACGGCGATCGCACGCCGGCCGCGCGTCGAGAGCAGCGCGTGCGTCAGCCGCTGCACGAGCTGCGGACGCTTGACGGCGAGGCCTGTGCGATCGGGGACGACCGTCAGCCCGGTCGCGAGCGGCTTCGGCACGACCCGGGCGTTCTTCGCCGGCCGGTCGAGCGTCGCCGCGATCCGGTCGACGACCCGCTCGACGCCCGTGGTCGAGACCGCGGCCCGCAGCGCGACCGCCCGGTCGAGCGTCCGGCCGCGGACGTCGCGGTAGAGGCGCCGCACGAGCCCGCCGGTGTGGCTGGCCGCGACGGCCTCGTCCACCATCCGGTCGAGGTCGACCCGCAGGCCCGCCTTCGCGGGCCGGACGACGAAGGTGTGCGAGCCGTACGAGATCGTCACCGGCTTCCGCAGCTGCGCCCCGAGCCGCTGCTCGAGCAGCGTCCGCGCCTCCGCCGCGTGCAGGCCGCCGACGTCGACGCCGGCGATCGTCACGCCCCGCGCGATCGCGTCGGCGTGGCTGCGGTTCCAGACGTAGGCGTACGCGGCGCCGGCCGAGAGGGCGATCCCGCTCACGGTCAGGAGGAAGCCCGAGGCGACCAGCAGTCGGCGGCGGTGCATGTGCAAGGTTGTACTCCCCATGAGTGATTGGACGCAATCCCGCGTTCGTTTCTTCGACTGCCGCTGGGAGCTCGGGAACCCGGAGCGCGGACGCGAGCTCTACCGCGCGGGGCACATCCCCGGCGCCGCCTTCCTGGACGTGGACGAGGACCTCTCCGACCTCTCCGTGGCGGGGGCGGGGCGGCACCCGCTGCCGTCGGCGGAGCGCTTCGCGGCGGTCGCGTCGCGGGCGGGAATCGGCGCGGGCGTCTTCGCCGTCGCGTACGGGTCGCTCGGCGGCGCCGAGCGGCTGTGGTGGCTGCTCCGCCACTTCGGCCACGACGACTGCGCCGTCCTGCTCGGCGGGATCGACGTCTGGGGCGGCCCGCTCGCCGCCGGCGAGGAGGAGATCGAGCTCGCGACGTTCGTCCCGCGCGAGCGCTCGGACGACGTCGTCGCGGCCGAGCAGCTCGCCGCCCGGCTCGGCGACCCCGGGCTCGTGCTCGTCGACGCGCGGACGGCCGCGCGCTGGCGCGGCGAGCCGAACCCCCTCGACGACCCGCCCGGCCGGATCCCCGGCGCGCGCAACGCGCCGTGGGCCGAGCCGCTGCCGGAGCTGCCGGCGGGCGAGCTCGTCGCGTACTGCGGCTCGGGCGTCACGGCGTGCGTCGTCCTGCACCGGGCCTGGCTCGCCGGCCGCGAGGGACGGCTCTACCCCGGCTCGTGGAGCGAGTGGTCGGCACGCGGCCTGCCGCTCGAGCGCGGCTAGCCCGCTGCGTCGAAGGTCACCGTCACGGTCGCGTCGACCGTCTGCGTGCCCGGCTCGATCTTCGCCGCGCCGTCGGCGGCCATCGGCAGCGGGACCGGAGTCGCGCCGCCGCCCTCGACGACGGTGCGGACGGCGCCGAGCGTCAGCCCCGATGCGGCCGCGAGCGCGTCCGCTTTCGCGCGCGCGTCGGCGACCGCCCGCTTCAGCGCGTCGCGGTAGAGCGCGTCGGTGTCGGCGCGCGAGAGCGAGGGCCCGGAGACGTTCGTCGCTCCTGCCGCGACGGCGGCGTCGACGAGCGGCCCGGCATTCGCGATCGTCGTCGTCGCGGTGACGCTCGTCGAGGCGACGTAACCGGTCACCCTCGTCCCGTCCTGCGTGGTCTGCGGCGTCAGCGAGACGTCGCTCGTCTGCAGGTCGGCGTCGGCGACGCCGCCCCGCTTCAGCGCGGCGACGAGCGCGTCCGCCGCGCCGTTCGCTTGCGCGAGCGCCGCCTTCGCGGTCGCCGCGCGGGCGTCGGCGCCGAAGGTGAACGTCGCGCGGTCGGGGACGGTCGTGACGCTGCCGCTGCCGCCGGTGGTGATCGTGCGGCCGGCGGGCGCCGTGTCGGCCGCACGGCCGAGCCGCGGCTGCGCGACGCCGGCGACGGCGGCCGCGAGCAGGAACAGGCCGATGAGGAAGAGCAGTCGCTTGGTCATGCGACGTGTACGGCGCCGGGCGCGCCGGTGTCACATCGCTGCTACGCCGCGGCGGTGGCGGTGTCGACCGCGCCGAGGTACGTCGTCCAGCGCTCGGGGATGCGCGGCGCGGCCAGCCGGATGAAGAGCACGGGCTGCGGCGCGCGCGGCAGCGTCTTCAGCTCCATCCCCACCTGCTCCAGCGTCCGGTCGCCCTTGCGCAGGTTGCAGGGCGCGCAGGCCGTGACGACGTTCTCCCAGACCGACTGCCCGCCCTTCGAGCGCGGCACGACGTGGTCGAGCGTCAGCCGGCCGCTCGTGGTGCCGCAGTAGACGCAGCGCCAGCCGTCGCGGGCGAAGAGCGCCTTGCGGGAGATCTTGCGCTGGATCGCGCGCGGGACGCGGACGTAGTTGAGCAGCCGGATCACGTGCGGCCAGACGAAGCTGCCGGTCGCCGACCGCAGCGGCTGGTCGAGCTGCTCGACCACCTCCGCCTTGCCCTTGTAGAGGAGCACGTGGGCGCGGCGAACCGTGCACACGTTCAGTGGCTCGTAGCTGGCGTTCAAGACCAGGACGTGCTGCACCCTGCGGGAAACGGTACCAGCGAACCCCGCTTTACCGGTTGAAAGCGGGGACACTCCCCGTCAAGCGAACGTCGCGACTTCCGGGAGAGAGTCGAACTCTTAGGAGGCCATGGCCCGGTCGACCGCCTCCTGCTCCTCGGGGGAGAGGGCGACGGACGCGTGGCCGCGGTCGAGCTCCTTGACGTAGATCCGCGCGTAGTCCCGGCCCTGGATCGCGCTCAGCACGACGCCGCTCCGCGAGGCGTCGAGCAGCGCGACCGACGCCGACTGGTGGCCGCCCGTGTTCTCGTAGGCGTCGTAGCGGACGATCGCCGTCCGCGAGACGGTCCGGTCGACGCGGTCGTCGAGCCGGTCGACCCGGGCGCCCGCCTCGTCGACCGCCCGGTGCAGCTCGTCGACGCGCGCCTGCAGCGAGACGGCGAAGTCGACGAGGTCGCCGCCGCCGCCCCCGAGCAGGACGTTCTGCGCCGCGCGCACCCGCCGCAGCGACGCCCAGCACGCGACGAGCAGCGCGAGCGCGACGACCGCGGCGACGGCGGCGCCGATCGCGATCCAGGCGGCGACGTCCGACCCGAACATCAGTCCACTAGCCGCTGAGCGTGAAGAAGACCGAGTACGTCGCGCTGTTGTTCGAGAGGTTCTTCTCGCCCGGCACCTTGGCGACCGTCGCCTTGATCGTCACCTTGTTCGCGAACGCCTCCGGCGGCAGGTCGAAGTTCGTGAACGGCACCTGCTTCACCTCGGTCGGCTGGATCGACGCGATCCGCTCGGTGCGCTTGATGTGCGTCGTGCCGGAGTCGATCGTCAGCGTCACCGGCACGTTCAGCTCGGGGAAGTTGCCGGAGTTCTTCACCGAGACGAGGAACGTCAGGTCGGCGGAGACGCGGATCGTCGACGCCGTGCTCGGCGAGAGGTCGAGGCCCTGCGGCGTCACCCGCACGCCCTCGATGTTGTCGCCGTGCAGGCCGGTCGTCGTCTGCCCTCCCGTCGACGCGGCGGAGAGGTTCGAGAGCACGATCGAGAAGCCGCGCCCCGTCACCGCGTCGGGGTTCTGCACGAACTGCGACTTCGGGATGACGACGCCGGTGACGCCCTCCTCGGCCAGCTGCTGCGTCGCCGGCAGCCGGTAGAGCTGCTCCCAGACGACGTCGCTCGCCGTCAGCAGGTTCCCCTGCGCGACGAGCGCGTTCTCGGTCGCCGTCGTGCTCTTCGACGCGGTCGCGTTCGGCTGCGCGAGCACGTCGCCGATGCCGGCGATGCCCTTCGCGCGCAGCTCGATCGCGTTCAGCAGGTTCTGGTGCATGCGGCGCAACGGGCCGGGCGCGCGGATCTCCTGCGCCTGCGTGAACTCCTGCTGCTCCTGCTGCGCGAACTGCGCGAGCTTCGTCTCGAGGTCGGAGACCTTCGTCGCGGTCAGGAGCGTCGACGCGAACTCCTTGCCGAGGTTGCGGTCCGCGGACGCGAGCGCGTCGACCTTGTCCGCGTACGACTTGTACTCGTCCGTCTTGCTCGGCCCCTGGCAGGAGCCGACCCAGAAGACGAGACCGACGATCACCCCGATCGCGATCGCGATCAGCAGGACGAGCCGCAGGAGCGGCACGACCCCGGGGCTGCCGGACGGGCCGCGCGGCAGGCGCGGCGGCCGGTCGTCGCCGCCGCGGCTTCCCGGCAGCTCCAGCCGCGGCAGCCGCCGCCGCTGGGTCGCCTCGGCCGTCTCGGGCTCGTCGAAGAAGTCGAACTGAATGTCGTCGTCGTCGTAACCGCTCATCCGCCGCTGGGGACCTTACTCTCGGCTCCGGCGGCGCAGGAAAGGACCCCGCGCCCGTCAAAGGAGTCGGGATCGTGTCGAACGCCGCGCTCGCGCTCGAAGGTACCGGTCTCGTGCTCGGCCGCTACCGGCCGTTGAAGCCGCTCGGGAGCGGCGGCTCCGGCTCCGTATGGCTCGCGCGCGACGAGCAGACGGGCCTCGAGGTGGCGCTGAAGATCGTCGCCCGCGAGGGCAAGGCGGCCGCGCGCGCGGAGCGGGAGGCCGCCGCCGCCGCGAAGCTTCGCCATCCGAGCTGTCTGCGCGCGTACGCGTTCGCGCGCGACCCGCGCCACGTCTACATCGCGTACGAGTACGTCCCCGGCAGCACGTTCCGCGAGGCGATGCGCGCCGGCGAGCTGCCCGACCCGCGTGCGCTCGCCGCGTGCGCCGAGATCTGCGACGCGCTGGCGCACGCGCACGCCGCGGGCGTCCTCCACCGCGACGTCAAGCCGTCGAACGTCCTGCTCGGCGACACGCGCGCGAAGCTGCTCGACTTCGGGCTCGCGCGGATGCAGGAGGCGGAGACGCTGACCGCGCAGGGCGACGTCCCCGGGACGCTCGCCTACATCGCGCCGGAGCGGCTCGCCGGCGACGAGGCGACGGGCGCCGCCGACGTGTGGTCGGTGGGGGTGATGCTCTGGGAGGCGCTCGCCGGGCGGCACCCGTTCTGGCACACGTCGATGCTCGAGACCGCCCGCGCGATCGAGGCGGGCGCGCCCTCGCTCGCGGAGCTCCGCCCCGACCTGCCGAAGGCGCTGATCCAGCTCGTCGACGCCTCGCTCTCGCTGAGCCCGGCGCGGCGTCCGAGCGCCGCCGACCTGGCCGCCGGCCTGCGCGGCGCCGCGACGCCGCGGCGGCGGCGGCGGGCCCGCGCCGGCACGATCGACGCCGCCGGGCACGCGCCGCGCGCGCTCGCCGCGGGGCTCGCGGCCGCCTTCGCCGCGCTCGCCGCCGCCGGGTTGCCGTTCTATCCGGGAAGCTGGACCCTGCCGCTCGCCGTGCTCGCTGCCCTCGCGGCCGCGCTGCGCCCGCGGCTCGGGCTCGCGCTCGCGCTCGCCGTGCCCGTGCTGCCGCTCGGGAACGTCTCGCTCGGCCTCGCCGTGCTCTACGGCTCGCTCGCGCTGGCCTGGCTCGTGCTCGCGTGGCGCGAGCCGCACGCGGGGCTGCTGTTCGCGCTCGGGCCGCTGCTCGCACCCGTCGCCGCCCTCGGGCTCGTCCCGCTCGCGGCCGGGCTCCTGCGCGCCTGGCCCCGCCGGGCCGCGCAGGCGGCGCTGGCGGTGCCCCTCGCCGCGCTCGCGGCCGGCCTGCGCGGGAACGAGCTGCCGCTCGTCGGCGGGCGGCCGCCGCTCGGCCTGGGCGTCGCCGGCGCGAACGACCCGCTCGACGTCGCCGGCACGCTGCTGCGCGTCGCCGGAGCGCACCCCGCGCTGCTCGCCGAGTCGCTCGCGTTCGCCGCGCTCGCGGTCGCGGTGCCGTACGCCCGCGACCGCGGCCGCTGGGGCGCGGCCGGGCTCGGCGCGGCGATGCTCGTCCTGACCGTGCTCGCCGTGCCCTCGGCGCACGCGGCGCCGCTTGCCGCCGCCGCGTGGCTGACGGCGGCCGCGCTCGTAGGTCTGAGACGGCGCGCCGGGGGGTAATGTCCTCCCGCGACCATGGTCCTCAGGGCAATCGAGCAGAAGATCGAGGCGCTGTTCGAGGGCGTCTTCGGGCGTGCGTTCCGCACGAACGTCCAGCCGGTCGAGCTGGCGCGGAAGCTGGCGAAGGAGATGGACGACCACCGCACCGTCTCCGTCTCGCGCGTCTACGTCCCGAACGAGTACACCGTCTATCTCTCGGGCGCCGACCACGAGCAGTTCACGAGCTACGAGACGTCGCTCGTCTCCGAGCTGGAGGAGTACCTCGCCGAGCACGCGAAGCGCGAGAGCTACGCCCTGCTGACGCCCCCGCGCGTCCTGCTCGAGGTGGACGACGACCTCGAGCTGGGCGAGTTCGGGATCGCGACGCGGATGGTGCAGCCCCGCGGCGGCCGCCGCGAGGCGCAGCCGGAGCCGGTCGAGCACCAGACCGAGCCGGGCGCGACGATGATCTACAAGCCGCGCACGCCGCCCGTCGCGGACGCTCCGCCCGCCGAGGTCGACCGCGAGGTCGCGCGGCTCTCGTGGGACGGCCGGGACATGCGGGTCGAGAAGCGCCGGGTGCTGCTCGGCCGCTCGCGCGAGTGCGACATCCAGGTCGAGGACCCGAACGTCTCGCGCCGGCACGCGGAGCTGCGCCAGGAAGGGCCGGGCTACTGGATCGTCGACCTCGACTCGACGAACGGCGTCGAGGTGAACGGCAAGCGCGTGAAGCGGGCGAAGCTCTCCTCCGGCGACACGTTCACGGTCGGCTCCACCGAGATCACGTTCACCACGGAGCGAGAGTGACGCTGGCGTCGACGACGTACGAGAGCGTCCTGCTCGTCCTGAAGATCGCGTTCCTCGTCCTTCTCTACCTCTTCGTCTGGCGCGTCGTCCGGACGGCGGGGCGCGACCTGCGGCTGCCGCAGGAGAGCTTCATCCTCAAGCCGGCGCTCGCGGGCGGCGCGATCGGGCAGGCGATCCACCCCGGCCGGCTCGTCGTCGAGTCGAGCCCGGTGCTGGAGGAGGGGTCGGAGTACACGCTCGACTCGTCCGCGCTGACGATCGGCCGCGGCGCCCAGAACGTCGTCTCGATCGACGGCGACGAGTTCGCCTCGGCGCGGCACGCGCGGCTCGAGCCGCGCCGCGACGGCGTCTGGGTCACCGATCTCGGCTCCACGAACGGGACGTTCGTGAACGGCGTCCAGATCGACCGGCCGCGCAAGCTCGTCCCCGGCGACGTCGTCCGCACGGGCGAGACGGAGCTGAGGTACGAAGATGCGTAGGCTCGACGGAGCATCCAGAGCGGAGCCGGTGGCTCCGCCGGCGGCGGAGCGGCAAGGACTGTGACCGTGGTCGGCTCCTTCGCGCGCGCCTCGGACACCGGGCGCAAGCGCCGTCGCAACGAGGACTCGTACGTCGTCGCGCCGCCGCTCTTCGCCGTCGCCGACGGGATGGGCGGCGCGCAGGCGGGCGAGGTGGCGTCGAGGCTCGCCGCGGGCGCGCTCGAGGAGGCGGACGTGCAGGAGCTCGCCGGCCCGGAGCGGCTCGCGTCGGTGATCCGCGAGGCCAACCGGCGCGTGTTCGAGCGCGCCTCGTCCGACCCCGCCACCTCGGGCATGGGGACGACGATGACCGTCGCGCTCGTCGGCGACGCGGGCGTGACGATCGGGCACGTCGGCGACTCCCGCGCGTACCTCGTCCGCGAGGGGCGGCTCGAGCAGCTGACCGAGGACCACTCGCTCGTCAACGAGCTGCTGAAGAGCGGCAAGCTCTCGCGCGAGGAGGCGGACGTGCATCCGCAGCGCTCCGTGATCACGCGCGCGGTCGGCACCGACCCCGACGTCGACGTCGACGCCTTCGTCGTCGAGGCGAGCGAGGGCGACATCTTCCTGCTCTGCTCCGACGGCCTCACCGACATGGTGGACGACGAGGACATCCTCGACGTGGTCGAGCGGAACCGCGACGACCTAGACCGCGTCGCGAAGGCCCTCGTCTCGGCGGCGAACCGCGGCGGCGGCGAGGACAACATCACCGTCGTCGCGTTCGCGATCGCCGCGGACGGCGACGAGACGATGCGCATGCCCGCGCAGGATCCGGAGGACGCGGACACGCAGGAGCACGTCGTGCCGGCGCCGCCGGTCGACACGATGGTCGTGCCTCCGGACGAGGTGCCCGAGGTCTTCGTCGAGGCCGGCTCGCCGGAGGCGCGCGAGCTCACCCGGCGCGAGCCGATGACGCCGGCGGCCCGCGTGCGGCTCGTCCTGACGATGCTCGCCCTGCTCGCGATCGCGGCCGTCCTGCTCGTCTGGGGCCTCGTCCGCTGACCCGACGCCCATGAGCCTGCGCAACCGGGAGCTGTTCTACCTCGTCGTCGTCGGCATCCTCACCGGCGTCGGCTTCGCGAGCGTCTACATCGCGAGCAAGTCGCAGGTGTCGGGCGCGTCGCTGACGTACGCCGTCTTCTTCTTCGCGCTCTACCTCGCGGCGCACGTGATCGCGCGCTTCACCGTGCCGCTCGCCGACCCGTACGTGCTGCCGATCGCGGCGCTGCTGACGGCGATCGGGCTGACGGAGATCTACCGGCTCGGGCCGAGCGACGCGTTCAAGCAGGGGACGTGGGTCGTGATCGGCGTCGCCGTCTTCGCGCTCGTGCTCGTCTTCCTGCGCCGCGACTACCGGCTGCTGGAGAACTACAAGTACCTGTTCGGGCTCGGGGCGATCGCCCTGCTCTTCATGCCGCTGCTGCCGGTGATCGGGCAGACGGTCAACGGCGCGCGGCTCTGGGTGCACGTCGGCGGGCTGCAGTTCCAGCCCGGCGAGCTCGGCAAGATCGCGCTGATCGTCTTCCTCGCCGCGTACCTGCGCGAGAAGCGCGAGGTGCTCGCGCAGGGGCAGCTGAAGGACTGGGGGCCGCTGCTCGTGATCTGGGGCGGCGCGATGCTCGTCCTGTTCGCGACCGACGACCTCGGCTCCGCCCTCCTCTACTACGGCATCTTCCTCGCGCTCCTCTACGTCGCGACGGCGCGGCTCACCTTCGTCGCGGTCGGGCTCGGGCTGTTCCTCGCCGGCGCGTACGCCGTGTACCAGGGCACGCCGCACGTGCGCGAGCGCGTCCTCAACTGGCTGCACCCGTGGACGACGACGAAGATCGTCTGCCCGCTCAACGGCCAGCTGACGTACCGCCAGAACTGCCAGAGCTACCAGGAGGTGCAGTCGCTCTACTCGATCGGCCACGGCGGCTTCGGCGGCACCGGGCTCGGCAGCGGCACCTTCCGGTCGGCGAGCGGCGGCCAGATCATCCCGTACCTGAACACCGACTTCATCTACTCGGCGCTCGCGCAGGAGCTCGGACTGATCGGCGCGGCGGGGCTGCTGCTCGTCTACATGGTCTTCGTGCTGCGCGGCTTCCGCATCTCCGTCTTCGCCGGCGACGGCTTCTCGAAGCTGCTCGCGGCCGGCCTGACGTTCGGCTTCGCGCTGCAGACGTTCATCATCGTCGGCGGCATCCTGCGCGTGATCCCGCTGACCGGCATCACGCTGCCGCTCGTCTCCTACGGCGGCTCCTCGATCGTCTCCAACTTCCTCGTGCTCGCCGGGCTGATGCTCGTCTCCAACCGCGCGAACGCCGAGCTCGAAGGGCGGCTCGCGTGAACCGGCAGCTGAACCGCCTCGCGGTCGTCGCCGTCGTCCTCCTGACCGCGCTCGTCGTCGCGACCACCTACTGGCAGGCGTGGGCGGCGGGCGACCTGAAGGCGAAGCAGGACAACGCGATCCAGCGGGTCGTCCAGTTCACGATCGCCCGCGGCCTGATCTACGGAGCGGGCGGAAAGGTCGTCCTCGCCGCGAACAAGAAGGAGAAGGTGGGCGGGAGCACCCTCTACTACCGGCGCTACCCCGAGAACGGGATGGCCGCCCAGACGGTCGGCTACTCGACCGCCGCGCGCTCGCAGGCGGGCCTGGAGCTGTCGATGAACGACTACCTGACCGGGTCGAACACGAACCTGAGCAACGCGTTCCACAGCCTGCTGAACAAGCTCGACCACGCGACCGTGCACGGCGACTCGCTGCAGCTGACGATCCGGCCCAGGGCGCAGCGGCTCGCGCAGCAGCTGCTCGGCAGCCGCTGCGGCGCCGTCGTCGCGATGAGCCCGAAGACGGGCGCGGTCTACGTGATGGCGTCGTCGCCGACCTACGACCAGGATCTGATCGAGCGGCCGGGCGGGTTCGCGAAGGTGCTGCACAAGCAGGGCGACTGCGGCGACGCGTCCGCGCTGCTCAACCGCGCCACGCAGGGCCTGTACACGCCGGGCTCGACGTTCAAGATCGTCACCGCGGCGGCGGCGCTCGACACGGGCGCGTTCACGCCGTCCTCGTCGTTCTACGACCCCGGCTACTGCGTCGAGTACGGGCAGCACGTCTCGAACGCGGGCAACCCCGACCAGGGCGGGCCGGAGACGTTCGGCCACCTCTCGCTCGCGACGGGCTTCCAGCACTCCGTCAACTCGGTCTTCTGCAACATCGGCAAGCAGATCGGCGCGCAGACGATCGTCGACTACGCGAAGCGGTTCGGCTTCTACAAGGTGCCGCCGCTCGAGACGCCGGCGAACGAGCGCGCGGCGAGCGGCCGCTACAAGTACACGAAGCGGGGCCGCGTGCTCAACAACGACACGTCGACCGCCGACCCGGGCCGGCTCGCGTTCGGTCAGGACACGATGCTCGTGACGCCGCTGCAGATGGCGATGGTCGCGTCGACGGTCGCGAACGACGGCGTCGTGCCGAAGCCCTACGTCGTCCAGAAGATCGTCGGCCCCGACGGCTCGACGATCCGCGACACGAAGCCGGCCAACCTCGGCCGCGCGATCAAGCCGCAGACGGCCTCCGAGCTCACCGACATGATGAAGCTCGTCGTCAGCGGCGGCACCGGCATGTCGGCGCAGATCCCGGGCATCCAGGTGGCGGGCAAGACCGGCACCGCCGAGACCGGCGTCGACCACATCTACACGGCGTGGTTCGTCTGCTTCGCGCCGGCCGACAACCCGCAGGTGGCGGTCGCGGTCGTGCTGGAGAAGCAGGCGAACGGCTTCGGCGGCTCCGTCTCGGCGCCGATCGCGAAGCAGGTCCTCCAGGCCCTTCTGGGCCGGTGAGTACCCTCTAGGGAGTCCCGTGGCCGTCTCGGACACGCTCATCGGCACGCTCTTCGACGGCCGCTACACCGTGGTGCGCAAGCTCGGCGCCGGCGGGATGGCGAACGTGTATCTCGCCGAGGACCAGGAGCTCGGCCGCCGGGTCGCGATCAAGATCCTCAACGACCGGCACGCGAACGACGAGCAGTTCGTCGAGCGCTTCCGGCGGGAGGCGAAGAACGCGGCGGCGCTCTCGCACCCGAACATCGTCTCGATCTACGACCGCGGCGAGGCCGAGGGGACGTACTACATCGCGATGGAGTACCTCGAGGGGCGGTCGCTCAAGGAGCTGATCGTCTCGCGGGGGCCGGCGCCGATCACGGTCGCGGTCGAGTACGCGCGGCAGATCCTCTCCGCGCTCCGCTTCGCGCACCGG
>DASSSR010000071.1:0-12717 GCA_035708345.1 Gaiellaceae bacterium | reverse complement strand
GACCGCGCTCGCGGCAGTGCGAAGTACCTCATCCCGGCGAGCGCGCGAAGCGTGCGAGCCTCAACAGCCGCAGGAGCGACGGACGACCAGCTCGAGGGGGAGCCGGACTTCCGCGGGCGGCGGGGGCGCGGTCGACTGGAGCGCGTGCAGGAGCAGCGAGGCGGCGAGCCTGCCCATCTCCTCCTCGTTCCGGCCGAGCGCGGTCAGCGGCGGGTCGAGCAGGTCGCCGAACGGCGGGTCGTCGAAGCAGACGAGCGCGACGTCCTCCGGCACCCGCCGCCCGCCCGTCCTGCAGGCGCTGAGCGCGCCGAGGCCGAGCGACTCGCCGCTCGTCACGACCGCGGTCGGCGGCTCGTCGAGCGCGAGCAGCCGCGCCATCGCGGCGGCACCGCTGTACGCCGACCACGTCGCCTCCGCGAACTGCACGTAGTCGTCGCGCGCGACGAGCCCGAGCCGGGCGACGGCGGCGCGGTAGCCGTCGAGGCGCTCGACGCCCGACGTCAGCGCCGGCGGCCCGCCGACGTACGCGATCCGCGTGTGCCCGTGCCGCTCGTGCAGGTGCCCGACGAGCAGCTCCATCCCCGCGACGTTGGCGCGCGTGACGTTGCCGACGCCGCGCCCGAGCACGACGTTGTCGAAGAAGACCGTCGGCACCTCGGGATCGCCGTTCGCGCCGCCGGTCGTCGCCACGAGCACCCCGCTGACGCGATGCTCGAGCAGCGTCTGCATCGCCGCGACCTCGCGCGCCGGCTCCCGCTCGGTGTTCATCACGAGCACGGCGAAGCCGGACTGCTCGAAGACGCTCTGCGCGCCCTTGACGACGCGGCTGTAGAACGGCGCGCCGATGTCGGGCACGACGATCCCCACCAGGTTCGCCGTCCGCGTGCGCAGCGACTGCGCGATCCGGTTCGGCCGGTAGCCGAGCCCGCGCGCCGCCGCGCGGACGCGCAGCTTCGTCGTCTCGCTGATCCGTGGGCTCTCCTGGAGCGCGCGAGACGCGGTGGACGTGGCGACGCGCGCCGCCCGCGCGACGTCGGCCAGCGTCGGCGGCCGCTGCTCAGGCTCCATTCTCCGCCGCGCCCCAGAGCTCGAGGAACCGGTGGACGATCCCCGGCGCCGCGCAGAGGATGCCGCCCCGCTCGTAGCGGACGTCCGCCCCCGCCTCCTGCGCGATCAGCGCGCCCGCCTGGCAGTCGACGAGGTTGAAGCGGCCGATCAGCGTCGCGAGCGAGCGCCCGGCGCCGACGCTCGCGAGCGAGAGCGCGTTCGAGCCGAGGATCCGCGTCACGCAGCCCTCGCGCGCGAGCGCGCCCATCAGGCCGGCCTGACCGGGCCAGAGCGACTGCATCGTCAGCTCGGTGAGGAAGATCCCGCCGGTCAGCGTCGACGCGTCCGCGCACCGCGTCGGCAGGCCGTTCAGGCGCGCGCCGCGGCCGCGCACCGCCGACAGCACCTCGCGGCGGTACGGATCGGCGACCGCACCGACCGCAGGCCCCTCGTCGTCGGCGACGACGACGCTGAACGACGAGAACGGCAGCGCGTGCACGAAGTTCGTCGTCCCGTCGACGGGGTCGACGTACCAGCTCGCACGCGCCTCCTCGTCGCCGCTCTCGCCGAACTCCTCGCCGACGATCCGGTGCTCGGGAAAGCGCTCGGCGATCGCGGCGCGCACGTGCCGCTCGACCTCGAGGTCGGTCTCGGTCACCCAGTCGGCGGCGCTCGTCTTCGTCGCGATCTGGTCGGCGCTCGGCCGGTCGCGAACGATCCGGTCGACGGCGAACTCGGCCAGCTCGGCCACGAGCTCGGCGCAGGCGTCGAGCTCGGCGTCCGTCAGCACGTCGCCCGTTCCGGAGGCCGGTCCGCCTGCGGCGGCCCGGGCGCGAGGAGCCCGACGAGGTCGGCGATCCGGTTCGTGATCACCGCGTCGACGCCGAGGTCGAGGAAGAACGCCATGTCGTCCGGCTCGTCGATCGTCCACACGGACACCTTCGTCCCGCGCGCGCGCATCCGCTCGAGCGCGGTCGGGTCGCGCGCGAGCACGTGCCCGCTCGGGTTGTAGAACTCGGCGTCGAGCTCGTCGAGCAGCGCGTCCGGGATCGGCGTCTCGAGCGTCCACGTCGCGGCGATCCGCGCGCCCGGCTCGCGCTCGCGGATCCGCCGGTGGCCGGCGAAGTCGTCGCCGGAGAACACGCACCGCTCGAGCGCGCCCGCCTCGAGCACGGCGTCGAGCGCCGGCTCGGCGACGCCCGCCTCCTCGTAGTCGACCATCACCTGCACGTGCTGCGGGATCGCGTCGAGCGCCGCCGCGAGGTCCGGGACGCCGAGCTCCCGCACGTCTGCGAGCGTCAGCTCCGACACGGGCCGCCGCACGTTCCAGATCCGCTCGAGCGTCGGGTCGTGCACGACGGCCGCGCGGCCGTCGCTCGTGCGGCGGACGTCGAGCTCGATCATGTCGGCGCCCGCCGCGACGGCGGCGCCGAAGGCGTCGAGCGTGTTCTCGGTGTGCGCGAACGGGTCGCCTCGGTGGGCGATCGCCAGTGCGCTCACGAGACCGCGACCGGCTTCTCCGAGGGCTGCAGCAGCCCGTCGCGGTAGAGCAGCGCCCGCGCGAAGCGCACGTGCAACCGGTCGGCCGCGACGAGGTCGGGCGCCACGAACGCGCGCATCTCTTCCTCGCCGACGCGCAGCACGAGCTCCTTGTAGTGGCCGCGCGGTATCTCACGGAGGACGAGCGCGTCGGCTCCCGGGCCGCCGTTCGCCGACACGCTCACGTCCTCCGGCCTGACGCCGATCTCGTACTCGCCGTCGCGGTGCCCCTCGAGCGACTCGACCGGCACGCTCGCGCCGCCGCCGAGCCGGAAGGCGCCGCCGGCGAGCGTCCCCGAGTAGAAGTTCATCGCCCCGACGAAGCTGGCGACGAAGTGCGTCGCCGGCTCCCGGTAGAGCGTGCGCGGGTCGGCGTACTGCTCGACCTTGCCGCCGGACATGACCGCGATGCGGTCGGAGATCGACAGCGCCTCGTCCTGGTCGTGCGTCACGAACACGGTCGTGATCCCGATCCGCTGCTGGATCTCGCGGATGTCTTCGCGCACGCGGACGCGCAGCTTCGCGTCGAGGTTCGACAGCGGCTCGTCGAGCAGCAGCACCTTCGGCTCCAGCACGAGCGCGCGTGCGAGCGCCACCCGCTGCTGCTCACCGCCCGAGATCCGGGCCGGGTAGCTGTGGATGTGGTGCGTGAGGCCGACGAGCTCGAGCACGTGCTCGACCCGCTCGCGGATCTCGCGCTTCGGCAGCTTGCGCAGCCGCAGCCCGAACGAGACGTTCTTGAACACGGTCATGTGCGGCCACAGCGCGTAGTTCTGGAAGACCATCGCCGTCGGGCGCTTCTCCGGCGCGAGCCGGCTGACGTCGCTGCCGTCGATCAGGATCGCTCCGGCATCCGGCTGCAGGAAGCCGCCGACCATGCGCAGCGTCGTCGTCTTGCCGCAGCCCGACGGGCCGAGCAGGCAGGTCAGCTCGCCGGCGTGCACCTCGAGCCGCATGTCGGAGACGATCGTGCGGCCGCCGAGGTCTTTCGAGACACGGTCGATCAGCAGGCCGGCGGGACGGGCTTCGGTTGTCATCTGATCTGGAACCCTTCTGCGAGCTTGCCGCCCATCACGTGCTTGCGGACGAGCGACATCAGGACGACGGACGGGATCGCGAGCAGGATCGAGAACACGGCCGCGGCCTGCTCGGGATAGTTGAGGACGAGCGTGTACATCTCGGTCGGCATCGTGATGTAGTTCGGGATGCCGACGAGGAAGGTGCCCTGCGCCTCGTCGAACGCGGCGAGGAACGAGAGGATCATCGCGACGAGGATCCCCGGCGCCGCGAGCGGGAACGTGATGCGGAAGAACACCCGCAACGGCCCGGCGCCCGCGTCGCGGGCCGCCTCCTCGAGGCTGCGCGGGATCGCCGAGAACGCGGCGGTCGGGATCCACGTCATGAAGACGATCGTCCCGATCAGCTGCACGAAGACGACGCCCATGAACGTCCCCATCAGGTGGAGCGAGTAGAAGACGCCCGCCATCGACACGTAGAGGCCGATCTTCGGGAACGCGTTCGTCGCGAACAGCGAGACCAGCAGGGCGAACCGGCCGGGGAACTTCAGGCGCGAGAAGGCGTACGCCGCCGGCAGGCAGATCGCCGCGGAGAGCACCGTCACGATCGGCGCGAACTCGAAGCTGAGCTTGATCGAGTGCGCGAGGCTCTTGTCGTCGAAGACGCTCCGCCACCACTGCACCGTCCAGGTGCTCGGCAGGAGCCGGGGGAACTGCCAGAGGCCGGAGAACGCCCGCAGCGACAGCCAGACGAGCGGCCCGACCATGAAGACGAGCAACGCGGCGACGAGGACGCCGCCGAGGAGCCGGAGCGCGACCGACCGGACGGTCGGGCGGCGGCGCCGGTTCGCCCGCGCGACCGGCAGCTCCGCCTGCTCGAGCCCGCCGAGCGCGACCCCCTGCTGCTCGATCGCGCTCACGTGACCGAGGACGCGCGCTTCGCCGCGCGGACGTTCGCCCAGACGTAGACCGCCCCGATGCCGATCGCGAGGACGAAGACGATCATCGCCATCACCTCCGCCTGCTGCGGCTGGTTGAACGAGCCGAAGAACTGCTGCATCGAGACGCCCATCAGGTTCGGAGACGACGGCCCCGTGAGGTACGGGACGGTGAAGCTGCCGAGCACGTAGATGCCGGAGAACGTGGCGACGATCACCGTCGGGATCACGTTCATCGGCAGGAGCACCGACCGGACCGTGCGCGGCAGCGACGCCCCCGAGTCGCGCGCCGCCTCGATCAGCACGTTCGGCACCGAGTTCAGCCCCGAGCTCATCATCAGGACGCCGAAGGGGACGTTCACCCACACCTCGGCGATCACGACCGCCGTGAGCGTGTAGCCGAGCGTCGGGAAGCCGTGCCAGCCGAGGTGCCACGCGAGCGTCTTCAGGAAGCCGGTCGCCGCGTAGAAGGTGAGGATCGCGTAGGAGGCGATCACGACGGGGATGAACAGCGGGATCACCGACAGCGCCGAGACGACGCGGGAGATCCAGTTGTCCGAGAGCCTGAGGTAGAGCGCGATCGCCCAGCTGAGCAGCACGACGACGACGATCGTCAGGAGCGTGACCCAGATCGTCGCCAGCAGGTCGGCGCGGACGTGGGAGTTCGAGAGCACCTCGCGGTACGCGTCGAGCGTCACCCCGTGCTTCGCGACGTGCTGCCGCTGCGCGATCGAGGCGACGATCGAGTTGGGACCGCCGGTCTTGCCGAGCGTGTAGGCGATCGCCGCCCCCACCGGGAACCCGATGAAGACGGCGACCACCGCCACCGGCGGGAGCACCATGAGCAGGCCCTGGAGCCGCTCGCGGAGCACCCGCCGGCGTGCACGACGGCGGAAGTCGGCTACGGAACCGACTGCTGCCACGCTGCCTTGAAGTCGTTGCCCATCTTCGTCTGGAACGTCGGCCGCAGGGTGTTCGCCGACACGTCCTGGAACTTCGACTTGACCGCGTCACCCATGTACTTGATGTCGATCGCGGGGAAGCCCGACATGACGTTGACGATCATCTGCTGCGCGGCCGGCGACAGCACGTAGTTGACGAACCGGTACAGCACCTTCTTGTGCTTCGCCGTCTTCGGAACGGCGAGGTACGCCG
Source organism: Gaiellaceae bacterium (assembly GCA_035708345.1). Classification (GTDB taxonomy): domain Bacteria; phylum Actinomycetota; class Thermoleophilia; order Gaiellales; family Gaiellaceae; genus Palsa-739. The sequence continues at coordinate 7,022 of DASSSR010000071.1, read as the reverse complement.
CGCCGCCCGTGAACGACGGGCTGGCGATCTGCGTCAGCTTGATGTTCGGGCCGAGCTGACCGTTGTTCAGCGCGGTCAGCGCCTGGTCCGACCACACCGGAGCCATCCAGATCTGGCCCTGTCCGAGCAGGTTCAGCACCGCGGCGTTCCCGTTCGGGTAGACGCCGTTGCCGTACATGTACTTGTTGAGGCTGTGCAGCAGGTCGAGGCCCTGCTTCCAGTTCGACTCGAGCGAGGGGTCGTAGCCCTGGTCCATCTGCTTCAGCAGCGCCGGCGTCAGCGTGCTGTCGACGACGGTCTCGGCGAACGAGTAGCCCGAGCCGCCCGAGTTCGGCGAGTTGTAGGTGAACTTGCCGGGGTTCGAGCGGATCCAGTCGAGCAGCCCCGCGAGCGTCCGCGGCGGCGTCGCGACCTTCTTCGAGTCGTAGGCGAGGACGACGGAGGAGCCGCGGTACGGGATCGCCGCGCCCTTGACCGGCACCAGCAGGTCGGGGTTGACCTTCTTCAGGTTCGGCGCCGTCGCCTTGCCGACCGGCTGGTCGAGCCCGGCGGCCGCCATCGTCGTGACGAGCCCGCCGTCGACGAGGTCGATCCCGGGCCAGTGGCGGCCCTTGACCGCGGCGCCGATGCGCGCCAGCGTCGTGCCGTCGTCGGTGCCGTGCTCCGAGAAGATGAACTTGACGTAGATGCCCTTGTTCGCCTTCTCGAAGTGCGGGATGATGTTGTTCTGCCAGAGGTTCTGCACGTTTACGTCGCCGCTGGCGTAGACGACGATCGTTGTCCCTGCGTTCGCCTTCTTCGCGGCGTGCACGGAGCCGCCGGCGTCGACCGCGGAGTACGCGGCCGGGACGAAGACGAGCACTGCAACGGCGATAGCAAGCAGCCTTGCCTTCACCGGGCACCTCCCTTTCGTTCGACCCTCTTGATGGTTGTCCGGAATGTCATGCGGCGGCCTCGCCGCCGAGCTCGACCCCTGCCCGTGCCGCGAGCAGCGCCGCCGCGCGCTGACACGCGACGATGTCCTGCCGGCCGTCCTCGATGCCGGCGCGCGGCGCCGCGCCCTCGTTCACGAACGCTGCGAACGCGAGCCACTGCCGCTCGAAGGCCTCGACCGTCGAGCGGGTCTCGCTCACCTGCTCCGACCCGTTCCCCCCGTCCTCCACGACCCGGAGGACGGTCGGCGCGTGCAGGAGATAGGGAGCGGGGAACGTGACGGAGACCGACCCCTGCTCGTCGTGCACACGCACCTCCTCGCGGTAGGCGGGATACCCCTCCAGGTAGTGCCAGCGGATCGAGACGCGCGTGCCGCCGGCGAGCGTGCCGGCGAGCGCGACCGACGTCTCCCACGCGTCGGCGTACTCGAGCTCGAGCGGGCCGCCCGCGAGATAGCGGATCACCGCGAGGTCGTGGACGATGCTGCCGAGCACGACGTTCGCGTACAGCTGCCGCAGCTCCCGCGGCGCGTCGCCGAGCGCGCGGCGCAGCACGTCGTCGTCGGCGGCGAGCAGGTCGGCGAGCACCGCCTGGTCGACGTCGACCGGGGCCGGCAGCAGGCCCGCGTGGGCGAGCTGCGGCGCGTCCGGCGGATGCAGCACCGTCACCTCGATCGACCGCGGGGCGGGCCGGTCGGCGAGCAGCTGCCGCGCGCGCTCGACGGCCGGGTCGTAGAGCTTCATGTAGCCGAGCTGCAGCCGCGGCTCGAGCGCCGCCAGCTCGTCCGCCTCCGCGAGCGTGTACGCGAGCGGCTTCTCGCAGAAGACCGCGAGGCCGGCGCGCGCCGCCGCGGCGGCGAGGCCGCCGTGCGAGCCGGGCGTGAGGATCGCGAGCGCGTCGAGGTCGCCGTCCGCGAGCAGCTCCTCGGCTCTGCCGTACCGCCGCGCCTCGCCGATCCCGAAGCGCTCGCCCAGCGCGGCGCACGTCGAGCGGGAGAGGTCGCACACCGCGGAGACGGCGAAGAGCTCGGGGTGCTTGGCGAGCAGCGGCAGGTGCACGGCCTGCGCGACCGCGCCGAGCCCGACCACGCCCACGCGCAGCGGCTGCGTGCCCCGCTCCGCGACGGTCCGGTCCAGCGTGGCCAGCTCCCTCCCCACTCCGGCGCGAACGTTTGCACCGGCGTCGGCCGGAGTCAAGCCCTCTCCGCGAGCCACGCGAGGTTGCGCGCCTGCGCAGCGATCTGCGCCTCGCCGTCGCCGCCCGGCGGCGCCACCCAGTCCTGCTCGACGACGAGCCAGCCCGCGTAGCCGTCCAGCTCGCGGAGGAACGCGTCGAGGTCGACGTCCCCCGTGCCGAGCTCGCAGAACGGGTTCGCGCGCCAGGCGGAGGGCCAGTCGGGCGCCGCCCACAGGACGCCGAGGTCGACGTCCTTCACGTGCACGTAGTCGATCCGCGCGCGCCAGGCACGGAGCCGCTCGACCGGGTTCGCGCCCGCCGCGAGCAGGTGGCCGGTGTCGAGCAGGAGCGGCACGTCGACCGCCTCGAGCAGCGCCTCGATCTGGGGCGCGGTCTCGACGCGCGTGCCCATGTGGTGGTGGAATGTCGGCTCGTACCCGCGGTTTCGCGCGTGCTCCGCGGCCCGCGCGACGTCCGCGTGGTCGAGTGGCGCGGCCGGGTCGCCGTCGTCGGCGAGGATCGGCCGGGCGTCCGGCGCGGCGGCGTCGAAGAGGTCGAGCACCTCGTCGAGCGCGGCGAGCTCCGCCTCCCGCCCGGCGCCGAACGGCACCGCCACGTAGCCGCCGGCGAGCGCGAGGCCGCGCCCCTCGAGGCTCGGCCGCAGCGTGCGCGCGTCGCCGAGCAGGCCGGGCGGCCCGAGCTCGGTGCCGGCGTAGCCGGCCTCGGCGACCGCGTCCAGGATCCGCGCCGGCGCGGGCACGCCCGGCGTCCGCGCGGCCTCCTGCGACCAGGCGCCGTAGCTGACGGGTGCGTTCGCGATCCGGTACGCCATCGGGCGCGCGATCCTACAGGTGTGATTCGATCCGCTCCGGTGCAAACGTTCGCACACGATTCCGGGCGGCTCGAGGGCCGGTTCGACCTCGTCGTGGTGGGCGCGGGGATCGTCGGCTCGGCCACGGCGGCGCTCGCGGCCCGGGCCGGGCTGCGGGTCGCGCTGCTCGAGCGGCACGACCTCGGCTCGGGGACGTCGAGCGCCTCGTCGAAGCTGATCCACGGCGGCCTGCGCTACCTGCGCATGGGCGACGTGCGGCTCGTGCGCGAGGCGCTCGCGGAGGCGCGGGTGCTCCGCCGCACGGTCGCTCCGCACCTCGTCCGCGAGCTCGAGTTCGTGCTGCCGGTGTACGAGGGCGGGCCGTACGGGCCGGTCGCGATCCGGGCGGCGCTCGCCGGCTACGGCGTGCTCGGCGGTCGGCGCGGCCGCGTCGTCACGCCCGGTCGGGCGGCGGCGCTCGTCCCCCACCTGCGCGTCGACGGCCTGCGCGCGGCCGGCGTCTACGCGGACGCGCAGACGAACGACGCGCGGCTCGTGCTCGCGAACGCGCGCGCCGCGGCCGACGCGGGCGCCGTCGTCGCGACCCGCTGCGAGGTGACGGCCGTCGCCCGCGGGGACGGCGGCCTCGTCGTCGAGGCGGGCGGCGCCGAGCTGCACGCGAGGGCGGTCGTGAACGCGGCCGGCCCGTGGGTGGACGCCGTGCGCCGGCTCGAGGATCCGCAGGCGGGGACATCCGTCGCGTTGAGCAAGGGCGTCCACCTCGTGCTCGCCGCGCCGCCGGGGCTCGACGTCGCGTTGACGATCCCGGTCGACCGCACCCGCGTCTCTTTCGCGTTGCCCTGGGAGGGGATGCTGCTGCTCGGGACGACCGACAGCGAGGTCGACTCGCCCGGCGCGGCCGGTGTCGGCGCCGCCGAGGAGGAGCAGGTGCTGGAGGAGGCGGCGCGCGGCCTCGACGGGGACGTGGTGCGGCCGGAGCTCGTGCGCGCGCGCTTCGCGGGGCTGCGGGTGCTGCCGCTCGGGCCGGGCGGGACGGCGCGCACGCGGCGCGAGGTGACGTGCTCGCGCGGGCCGCTCGGGATGGTCTCCGTCGCCGGCGGCAAGCTGACGACGTACCGGCTGATCGCGCGCAGCGTGCTCGACGCGCTGCGCACCGAGCTCGGCGGCCGCGTCCGCGTCGAGCCGTTCCCGCTGCCCGGCGCCGGCGCGCCGCCGCCGCTGCCGGACGTCCCGCCGGAGGTCGCGGCGCACCTCGTGCGGACGTACGGGTCGCTCGCGGGCGAGGTGGCCGCGTACGGAGCGTTCGAGCCGCTCGTCCCCGGCGAGCCCGAGGTGGAGGCGCAGGTGCTGTACGCGCGCGACCGCGAGTGGGCGGTCGACGCCGAGGACGTGCTCCGCCGCCGCACGACGCTCGCGCTGCGCGGGCTCTCGTCCGCGGAGCTCGAGGCGCGCGTGCGAACGCTGCTGTCGGGCGTCGCCGGCGCGGCGGAAGCGGACGTCCGCGGCTGAGGCGAGGGGTCAGGAGTGCTGCGCGTGCCGGAAGAGCTCGGGATCGCGCTGCTCCTCCTGCAGGAAGCGCAGGAGGTAGAACCCGAACGCCGTGAAGAACACCGCCGCCTCCTCGAGCGCCATCGTCACGCCGGCGATCTGCTGGTCGACGAGCGGGGTCGGCCCCCAGGTGCGCGGCGCGTGCACGTAGAAGTCGTAGATCGGGCGCGGGAAGAGCGCCAGCACGAGCCCGATCGGCGACGCGAGGATGAACGCGGAGAAGAGATAGAGCGCCTTCGTGCCGGAGGACGCGGCGTCGTTCCGCACGACGGGCCACCAGAACGCGAGGCCCGCGAGCAGATACGTCACGTGCTCGAGATGCAGCAGCGACCGCTGGTGCGCGAGCGCGGTGTCGTAGACCCAGGGCAGATGCCAGACGACGTACGTGCCGAGCCAGCAGGCGATCGCGGGCAGGAACGGGACGCGGAGCCGCGTCAGGCGGTCCGGCGGCACCGCGAGCACGAGCAGCAGCGGCGCCCACTCCGCCATGACGACGTTCTGGAGCAGGTGCGCCCAGAGGAACGTCTGCGTCGCCCAGCCCTGCAGCGGCGTCGCGAAGAAGGCGGCGATCAGCAACAGGCCGAGCGCCGCCGCGACCGCGCGCGGGCCCCGCGGCCGCAGCGCGAACGCGTAGAGCGCGGCGAGCACCGGCACGAGGACGACGGCCTCCAGCGAGGCGTGCATGGGGCTACGCTAACCGCGCGCGCCCGTGGTGTAGCGGAAACACAGCGGCCTTCCAAGCCGCGGTCACCGGTTCGAACCCGGTCGGGCGCTCCTCCCGTCCGCCCGCCGGCGCACGCCCGCCGTCGCACGTCGACCGATGTGCGACGCGCCGCCGGATCCGCTCGGCGACGCGCCGCACGAAGCAACTAGGGGCCGTACCCGCCCCCGCCGCCGCCGTACCCGCCGCCCGTGGTCGTCGTGGCCGGCGTCGTCGCGGCCGGCGGCGTCGACGCGGAGCGCCGGAGCGCGGCCCCGGACGGCGCGACCGCCCACCACCGCCCGCCGAAGTGCTGGATGCCCTCGCCGTTCGTCTGCCCGCGCGCGGTGTCCTGGGAGAACCGGTACAGCGGGTGCCCGGCGTAGGTCACCTGGAGCGTGCCGTCGTGCCGCTTCGTCGTCCCGAGCAGCGAGCCCCTGGCTCCGGCGCCGGCGGTTCCCTTGGCCGTCGCGAGCAGCGGCGGCCAGAAGCCGGCGCATTGCCCGTAGCACGTGCTCACGCCGCGCTTGTCGTGCATGAACATGTACAGCGTCCTGCCCTGGGCGCTGACGAGGACGCGGCCGAGCTTCGTCTTCGCGGCCGCGACCTCGACGCCTCGCCCGGCGGCCGACGCGTGGACGGCCGCGACGAGCGCGAGCGCCCCGAGCGCCGCCGCGGCGAGAGCCGACATCGGCCGGCGGCGGGCGAACGCGAGTGTGTGGACCTGGTGCATCGTCTTCCTCCTGTCGTGTCGCCTGGGATACGGCCCCGGCGCACGCTCGGATGTGTGCGTTCGATGAGAAGGGATCCGCCCGCGCCTGCGCGCCGTATTGACCGAGAACGAAAGGAGGAGCTGTGCGCCGAACGTCCACACTGATCGCGCTCGCGGCGCTCGCCGTCGCGGCCGCCGCAGCCGCCGCGTCGGCGGCCGGAGGTCTGCCCCACCTCGGCACGCCCACCATGCAGACGCGGCCCGTGTACCGCGGCTACTACGACAAGCACGTCGACACGTACCTGATCGACGACGTGTCGAGCAGGTCACAGGCGCGGGCGCTGCACGTCAACTACGCGCCGGCGTTGAAGACGGTCAAGGGGCTGCCGTTGCAGTACTTCGTGCGCGGCCGCGCCGCCGCCGGACAGCTGACCGTCTTCGGGTCGGAGCCGGGAGAGTCCGACTACAACCCGCTCTGGGAGGAGGTCTTCGTGACGTGGAAGCCGGGCGTGAAGCCGGTGCTGCTCGGCCGCGACGACCAGATCGACGCCCTCGCGAAGCAGGGGAAGCTGACGATGCAGGACGCGCACGTCGTCCTGAACGCGCCGATCCTCGCCGTCGGCACGCACAGGTAACCGCAGCTACGGCGTCAGCACGACCTTCAGGCAATCGTCGCGCTTGTGCTTGAAGAGCTCGTATCCGGTCGGCGCGTCGTCGAGCGAGAGCCGGTGCGTGACGATGAAGCTCGGGTCGATCTGCCCCGCCTGGATCCGCTCCAGCAGCGGCCGCAGATAGCGGTGCACGTGGCACTGGCCGGTGCGGATCGTGATCCCCTTGTTCATCAGCGCGCCGATCGGGAACTTGTCCATCAGCCCGCCGTAGACGCCCATCATCGAGACGATGCCGCCGGGGCGGCAGGCCAGGATCGCGTCACGCAGCGCGTGGCCGCGCTCGGTCTCCTGCCGGGACGCCTGCTTGACGCGCTCCATCGCGTGCAGGGTGCCGTGGCCGTGGGCCGCCTCCAGGCCGACGCAGTCGATCACCGCGTCGGGGCCGCGGCCGCCCGTGAGCTCCTTGAGCTGCTCGACGACGTCGGCGTCGACCGAGAAGTCGATCACGTC
>DASSSR010000070.1:0-21844 GCA_035708345.1 Gaiellaceae bacterium | reverse complement strand
TCGAGGGCCCTCGGCCCGCTCAGAGCGGCGGGACTCATACTGGCTCTCGGAGAGCGAGCGTAGGTGGCCGTCCCCGAGCGGGCGCCAAGAGCACCACCGCACCTTGACGAGCGGCTCGGACAGGATGGTGCAGGAGTGAGCCTGACGCTGAGGCGGAACGCCTTCACGTACGGCGTGCTCGTGCCGTTCGCGATCGTGCTCGCGTTCCCGTTCGTCTGGATGCTCGTCACCTCGCTGAAGCCGGAGGCGCAGGTCTACGACCCGACGAAGGTCTGGAACTTCCACCCCACGCTCGCGAGCTACTCGTTCCTCTTCCACCACACGGACTACGTGCGCTGGATCGAGAACTCGTGCGTCGTCGCGCTGCTCGTCGTCGCGATCACGCTGCTGATCGCGCTGCCGGCCGGCTACGCGCTCGCGCGGCTCTCCGGCGGCATCGGCCGCGGGCTCGGCGTCGCGATCTTCCTCACCTACCTCGTGCCGCCGACGCTGCTCTTCCTGCCGCTCTCGCGCGTGATCGCCCAGTACCTGCACCTGAGCGACCGACTCTGGGCGCTCGTCGTCGTGTACCCGTCCTTCACGATCCCCTTCGCGATCTGGCTGCTGATGGGCTTCTTCAAGACGATCCCGCAGGAGCTCGAGGACGCCGCGCTCGTCGACGGCTGCGGCCGCTTCGGCGCGCTCGTGCGGATCGTCTTCCCGATCTCGCTGCCGGGGATCCTCACCGTCGTCATCTTCACCTTCTCGCTCGTGATCAACGAGTTCGTCTACGCGATCACCTTCATCTCGAGCGCGACGAACCGCACGCTTCCGGTCGGCGTCCCCACCGACCTGATCCGCGGCGACCTGTTCGACTGGCCCGGGATCATGGGCGCGATCCTGATCCCGAGCATCCCGCTCGCGCTCGTCTACAACGCGTTTCTCAACCGCTTCATCGCAGGGTTCACAGGGGGAGCGTTCCGCTAGCGAAAGGAGGGAGGCTGCATGTCGGGGGATGACCGCAAGCTCAGCAGGCGGGAGCTGCTGAAGAAGGGCGCGGCGGGAGGCGCTGCGCTCGGAGCAGCGGGAGCGGGCGCGCCGTTCGCGTTCGCCGGCCCGATGAAGTTCGCGAAGAAGCAGCTGAAGGGCGACCTCTCGATCATCCAGTGGGTTCACTTCGTCCCCGCCTACGACGACTGGTTCGACAACACGTGGTGCAAGCAGTGGGGCGAGAAGAACGACGTGCAGGTCAACGTCGAGCACATCAACAACACGCTGCTCGACACGCGCGCAGCGGCGGAGGTGGCCGCGCAGTCCGGTCACGACCTGTTCATGAACCTCCACCCGATGGCGGCGTACGAGGACCAGGTGATCAACCACGCCAACATCGTCAAGCAGATCGAGCACAAGGTCGGCAAGTACAGCCAGCTCGGCAAGCTGAGCACGTACAACCCGAAGACGAAGAAGTACTTCGCCGTCTCCGACAACTACGTGCCGGACCCGGTGATCTGGCGGAAGGACCTCTGGAACGGCGTCGGCGAGGCGCCGTACACCTGGGACCACGTGCGCAAGGCGGCGCCGAAGCTGAAGGCGGCCGGCCATCCGATCGGGATCGGGCAGTCGCAGGAGCTCGACTCGAACATGGCGCTGCTCGCCTTCATGATGTGCTTCGGGGCGTTCACGCAGAACGCGCACAACCGGCCGACGCTGAACACGAAGGCGACGGTGAACGCCGTCAACTTCATGGCCGACATCTACAAGACCGGGGAGACGCCGGACATCTTCGCGTGGAACCCGGCGTCGAACAACAACTACCTCTACGCGGGCACTGCGTCGATGATCCTGAACGCGATCTCGGCGACGCGCACGCCGGAGGACCAACACCTGCCGTTCTCCGACGACCTGATGGTGTGGCCGATCCCGATCGGGCCGCACGGACGGTTCGGGCTCGAGCACGTGATGGGCTGCTACAGCATCTGGAAGTTCGCGCAGAACAAGGCCAACGCGGCGCAGTTCCTCGTCGACCTCTGCGTGAACTACAAGCAGGCGACGCTCGCGTCGAAGCTCTACAACTTCCCGAGCTTCCCTGGCGCGTTCCCGTTCAAGCAGATCCGCAAGGTCGCCGCGCAGGACCCGCACAAGCCGAAGGGCAAGTACACGGTGCTGACGACGATCGCGGAGAAGTTCACCCACAACATCGGCTACCCGGGCACGTACAACGCGGCGATGGACGAGGTGTTCACGAAGTACCTGATCCCGCAGATGTTCGCCCAGGTGTCGCAGGGCAAGCTCAGCGCCGCCGACTCGGTGAGCCAGACGGCGAAGCAGGTCAACCAGATCTACGCCAAGTGGAGGGCGGCGGGGAAGATCTGAGTCACATCAGGACGACGGACTTGCCGCCGCGCTGGTGCTCCCACGCGGCGGCAACCTCGTCCAGCGGGAACGTCTCGTAGTCGAGGCGGATGCGGCCGGCCGTGAGGTGCGCGAGCAGCTCGAGGTAGGCCCGGTCGCGCTCCTCTTTCGTCAGGACGAAGTTGGAGTGGCCGACGATCGCCAGCTCCCGGCCGCGGACGTCGGCCGAGCGGAGCGGCGACTCGGGACCGGCCGACTGCCCCACGTGGACGATCCGCGCGTGCGGCCGCGCGTACCGGAGCGCGTTCGCGAGCGGCTCGCCCCAGACCGGGTCGATGCAGACGGTGAAGCCGTCGTCGCCGAACTGCTCGGGGATCCGGTCGAGCTCCTTGCTGCCGACGGCGACGACGATCTCGGCGCCGAGCAGCTCCGCCGCCTGCGCCGCGAGCCGGCCGACGCTGCCGGTGCCGCCGAGCACGAGCACGCGGTCGCCCGGCGCGACCTTCGCCTTCCACGCGACCGGCACCCAGGCGGCGATGCCCGCGATTCCCGCGGCCGCGGCGAGCGCGGGATCCGTGCCGTCGGGCAGTTCGAGCGGCAGGTCGCCCGGCACGGCGACGCGCTCGGCGAGGAAGCCGTCCCTGCCGACGCCCCGCCCCTCGCCGAACAGGTAGACGAGCCGCCCGTCGGCGGTGCGCGCGGCCGCCTCGCAGCCGGGCACGTACGGGAGCGGCGGATGGCCGCCGTAGAACGCGCCGCCGCCGACCGCCAGGTCGAGCGGGTTCAGCGCGACGGCGACGATCTCGAGCGCGTCGCGGGCGGGCTCCGCCGCGTCGTCGATCTCGACCGGACGCGGCGGCTCCTTCAGCTGCGCGACGTGTGCCGCTCGCACGTCTCGAAGATACAACGCGCCGCCTCCACGAGCCGCTCGAGCGGCAGGACCTCGAGCGGCGGCACGTGCACGAAGCCGCCGCAGCGCCCCGGCTTCAGGCTCTGCATCAGGACGTAGAAGACGTGGTTGCAGAGAAAGCCGCCGGCGTCGCGCGAGACCTCCGCCGGGAGGCCGCGTGCGCGCAGCGCGGCGACGAGCTCGTCCACCGGCAGCGTCGAGCGGAGTGCGAGCGGGCCGGCCGGGTCGATCTCGCGGCCCGTTCCCGGCGCGTCGTCGTTGTCGGTGGTCGACGCCTCGTCGAGGTTGTGCGCGAAGCGCTCGACGGAGACGGCGGTGCGCGTCTCCGCCAGGCCGAAGCAGACGACGAGGTCGGGGTCGCGCTCGTCGAGCGCCGCCCGCAACGCCGACGCCGCCCGCGCGTAGGAGACCGGGAGCACGACGCCGCCGAGCTCCTGCGCGAGCAGCTGCGACGGGTTCCCCGCGTGCTCGCCGAAGGGCTCGAAGCCGGTGGCGAGCTCCCTCACGGGTTGTCGTCCTGCAGCCCGACCGACTCGAGCGCGCCGCCGAGGTGCGGATGCTCGACGACGCGCGTGACGTGGCCGTCGCGGATCGTCACGACGGCGGCGTAGCGGCCGACGTGGAACGAGCGGCGCGACTGCAGCGGCCGCTCGTCGGTCGGGTCGAGCTCGACCTGCGAGAAGCGCATGCTGACGACGACCTCGTCGCCGACGCCGATGCAGCGGTCGACCGTCACCTGGTAGTGCTCGTCGAGCCGCTCGCGCAGGACGTCGAGCACGTCGGCGCGGTCGGCGATCGCGGCCACCTCGCCGAAGCCGACCCACTCGACCTCCGGGTCGAGCATCGACTCGATCGCGTCGAGGTCGCCGGCCAGGAACGCGCGGTACCCGCGCAGGATCGTCTCGACCGCCTGCTGGCTCATCCCCGCTCCGCCGCCGGCGAAGCCGGCGGCTCCGCTCCTGGGTCGCGTCCGTCGAGCCTACCGCTCACGCAGTGAGGCTAGCCAGACTCAGCTCGGCCGTCGCGTGCTCGACCAGGGCCGGGTCGTGCGTCGCGCAGACGACGGCGGTGCCGTGCTCGCGGGCGAGCCGCGCGAGCAGCGCGCCGATCGCCCGCGCGTTCTCCTCGTCGAGGCGGGCCGTCGGCTCGTCGGCGAGCAGGAGCTCCGGCCGGGAGGCGAGCGCCCGCGCGACCGCCACGCGCTGCCGCTCGCCGAAGGAGAGCCGTGCCACCCGCTGGCCCGCGAGCTCGGCGAGGCCGACGGCGGCGAGCGCGGCGCCGGCGCCCCGCCGCGGCCGGCCCCGCAGCTCGAGCGCGAGCTCGACCGTCTCCAGCGCGCTCAGGAAGGGGACGAGCTCGGTGCCCTGGGCGACGACTCCGACGTGGGCGCGCCGGAGCCGCGCGCGCGCCGTCTCGTCGAGCCCTGCGACCTCGGTGCCCAGCACGTCGACCTCGCCGGCGTCGGGGACGTCGAGGCCGGCCAGCAGGTGCAGCAGCGTCGACTTGCCGGAGCCGGAGCGGCCGGTGACCGCGGTGAGCGCGCCGGCGCGCACCTCGAGGTCGACCGCGTCGAGCACCCGCCGGCGCCCGTACGCCTTCGCGACGCCGGCGAGCCGCGCGACGACCTCGCCCGCGGCCGCCGCAGGAGCGCCTCGCGGACGCCGCTCCACCTCGTCGAGCTCGACGGCGCCGCGGACGCGCGTCCCCTCCCGGAGGCCCGGCACGCGCACCCAGCCGCCCCGGTTGACGACGGCGGCGCCGTCCTCGGCGCTGACGCGGCCGTCGCGGATCTGCACGACCCGGTCGGCGATCGCGGCGGCGCCGGGGTCGTGGCTGACGAGGACCGTCGTCGCGCCGGAGCCGTGCGCGAGCTCGCGGATCAGCGCGTAGAGCAGGCGCGCGTTGGCGGCGTCGAGCTCGCCGGTCGGCTCGTCGGCGACGAACAGCCGCGGCCGGTGCGCGAGCGCCGCCGCGACCGCGATCCGCTGCCGCTCGCCGCCGGAGAGCTCGTGCGGCCGCGCGTCGGCCCGGTCGCGCAGGCCGATCCGCTCCAGTAGCTCGTCGGCGACGCGCTCGCGCTCGGCCCGCGGCGCGCCGAGCAGCGCGAGGCGGAGCGGCACGAGCTCGCGCGCGCTCAGCTCGGGCGCGAGCGCGTGCGTGTAGTGCTGGTCGGCGTAGCCGAGCGCCCGCGAGCGGTACTCGAGCAGCGCGCGGCCGCGCAGCGTGCGCAGGTCGTGCTGCGCGACGCGCACGGCGCCGGCCGTCGGCCGGTCGAGCCCGGCGAGGATGCGCAGCAGCGTCGACTTGCCGGAGCCGCTCGGGCCGAAGACGACGAGCAGCTCGCCGGCGTGCACGTCGAGCGTCAGCCCCTGCAGGGCGACCGCCGTCCCCTGCGGGGTCGCGTAGAAGCGGAAGAGGTCGCGGGCCTCGACGAGGCTCACGCCGACCTCCACGCCGCGAGGGCGGCCGCTCCCGCCGCCGCCGCCAGGGCGAGCGCGAGCAGGGGCCCGTCGAAGGCGAGCAGGAGCGGCGGCTGCGCGTCCTGCGCTCCCGCCGTCACCGTGACGACCGAGACGACGAGCGCGCCGACGACCGCCCCGGCCGCGAGCCCGCCGGCGAGGCCGAGGCCGCCGACCGTCGCCGCGCGCAGCAGCAGGTGGCGGCGGCGCTCGCGCGGCGTCGCGCCCTGTGCCTCCAGGTCGCGGAGCGACGCGCGCTCGCCCGTCCGGTCGCCGAGCACGGTGAGCGCCAGCCCGGCGACGGCGAGGGCGAGCCCGACGGCGGCGACGACGAGCAGCAGGGCGATCGAGCCGCGTGCGATCGGGTCGCCGCGCAGCTGCGCCTCCTGCGCCCGCTGCGAGGTCACCTGCAGCGGCAGGCCCGCCGGCGGCCGCTCGCCCGTCCAGAGCTCCGACGCGGTCGTCGTCCCCGGCTCGGCGGTGTTCGCGGCGAGGAGCCACGTCGGCAGGTCGGCGACGACCGCGTCGCCGTCGACGGTCGGGAAGCGGTGGACGACGGCGGCGACGCGCGCCGCGACGACGCTGTCGCCGACGCGCAGGCTCAGCACGCCGCCGGCGCTCGCCGTGCGGGCGACCGCCGGGGTCGCGAGGACGGGGACGAGCTGCCCGTCCAGCGGCTCCACGGGCTGCAGCAGGCTGTCGGCGGCACGGTTGACGGTGTAGTGGAAGACGCCGGGCGCGTCGACGCGCATGCCCGCGACGCCGAGCCAGCGCGCGAACGGGCCGCCGAGGCGCAGCGTCCCGACGGCGGCGTCGTTGACGCCCTGCGCGGTCTCGGCCTCCTTGTGGTCGGCGACGAACGCCGCCGTGTTCGGGAACGAGAGCCGGAGCGCCACGGCCCGGCCGCGCACGCCGACCCTGCGCACGTACGTCCCCGGACCGTGCTCGCCGAGATCGACCTGCGCGAAGTCGCCCCGCGGGCGCAGCACGACGAGCGACAGCCCGACCTGGTCGCCGGCGATCGTGAACCGCAGCCGTCGGGGCGCCGGGGTGCCCGCGAGTCGCGGCGTCCCGTGCGGAGCGATCGCCGCGGCGAGCCGCGCGCGCGACTGCGCCGCGAAGTCGGAGCGCCAGCCGTCGATCCGCGGCAGCGCGGGTGCGGGCAGCGCGAGCAGCGTGAAGCTCGTCCCGTCGGAGACGCTGCCGGAGTCGCGGAGGACGCGCGTCCCGGTCAGGCGCGGCGCGGCCTGCTGGATCGTCACGAGCCTCGTCAGGTCCTCCTGCAGCACGTACGGCGCCGGCACCGCGTAGCGGGCCTGGTCGCGCTCCCCCTGCAGCAGCGTCGCGCGGTACGCGAACGCGAAGACGGCGATGCCGACGCTGAGCACGAGGAAGACGACCGCCGGCGCCGCCTCGCCGGGGGCGCGGGCGAGCGAGAGCAGCGCGACGCGAGCGGCGGCGGGCGCGTGCCGAGCCGCGCGCTCGAGCCCGCGCAGCACCGGACCGAGCAGGCGCGCGACCGCGACGGCGAGGATGAACAGCACGAGCGCCGGCAGCAGGAGCAGCAGGACGCCCGTGCCGCTCTGCTGCAGCGACGACGCGTCCGCCTTGCCGCGGGCGAGCGCGAGCAGCACCGCGGCGAGCGCGCCGAGCGCGGCGGTGTCGGCGGCGGTGACGCGCGCCCCGGCGACCGCGAGTTCGTCCGCGCGCAGCGCGACGAGCATCACCGCCGCCGTGACGGCCGCGAGCGCCGCCGCGAGCCCGAGTGCGCGGCCGCTGAGCAGCGCGTGCGAGACGGCGAGGTCGGCCGGGTCGCCGAGGTGGCGCGCGAGCAGCGCGCCGGCGCCCGCTCCGGCGAGCCAGCCGACGGCGGAGGCGGCGAGCGTGACGAGGGCGGACTCCGTCGCGGCGACGAGCAGGAGCTGTGAGCGGCGTGCGCCCATCCACGTCAGACGGCGGCGGACGTCGTCGTGGTCGCGCCGCAACCGCGCCGACGCGAGCACCGCGAAGCCGAGCAGCAGCACCGCCGCGTCGCCGCCGAGCACGAGCAGCCGCTGCGCGGCGACGCGGCTCGTCGCCCGGATCGAGGCGATCGTGTCGGTCGGCCCGGCGACGGTGAAGATGTCCGAGCGGCGCTCGAGCGACGCCTGCGCCGCGTCGAGGCGGCCGGTCAGCCTCGCGAGCTGCCAGTCGTGGACGGCGCGGGGCGCGAGCGGCGCCACCCAGCCGTAGGTGCGGGCGATCAGCGCCGCGTCGGGGAGCGGGACGCGGGCGAAGCCGAGCACGCCGTTCGCGACGAGGATCGGCGGCCTGCTCTCGCCGCCGGCGCCGAAGTACTGGCCGAACGGCGCCCCGGGCCTGAATGCCCCGCGGCCGACCACGCGCAGGCCCGGCAGCCTCGGCTGCACCGGCGCGCCGCCGATCTGCAACAGCTCGCACTCGGCCGGCGTGCACGGGCGCGGCAGCCGGCCGCCCAGGAGGTCGACCCAGCGCGCGAGCCCGTCGACCGCGCCGAGGTTGACGAACGCGCCGCCCCACGTCGCCTGGCGGAAGACCTCGACGCGGGACGGGCGCAGGCCGAGCACCGGCGTGATCGCCGCGCGCGCGAGCCGGTCGAGCGTGCGCAGCGAGAGCGACGACTGCGCCGGCACGCCGCTCCACACGGCCTGGACCGCGCGGTCGGACGGCTGCAGCTGCGCGAGCGCACGCTGGACGGCGCGGTCCTGCGCGGCGGTCGACGCGACGAGCGTCAGCGCGAGCACGGCCGCCGCGACCGCGATCCCGAGCGCCGCGACGAGCGTGCGCGCCGGGTGCAGCCGCAGCCGCCGCAGCGCGTACCGCACGGGCACGAGCAGCCGCTCGGCCGCGCGCTCCCGCGGCGGCGTCCGCGGCTGCTCGAGCGCCGTGTCCATTGCGGGCCATGCTCGCACGGCAGGTGACCGGCGACAACCGTTCGGTGGTGTTCCGCCGTCGGGCGCGCGCCGGCTCGACGTCGCCGCCGACCGCGGCGAACGCCCGGCGGCCGCGGGCGGATTCGCCGCTAGACTTGAAGGCGCTCCAGGGGCCGTAGCTCAGCTGGGAGAGCGACTGGCTGGCAGCCAGTAGGTCAGGGGTTCGAGCCCCCTCGGCTCCACTACGCACCGCCGGCGCGACGCCGTGCGGTCGGCGCCGCAGACGTTCCACAGGGTCGCCCACAGGCGGCTGGCGGTTTTCCACCGGGACGTGCACAATCGGAGTCCGCCGCCATGTTCCAGATCGGCCCCAGCCTGCGCGAAGCCCGCACCCGCCGTGGACTGTCGCCGGGCGATGTCCACAAGGCGATCCGCATCCGCGAGCGCTACCTGAGCGCGCTCGAGGAGGAGCGCTGGGAGCAGCTGCCGGGCGACGCGTACATCAAGGGGTTCCTGCGGACGTACGCCGAGTTCCTCGGCCTCGACGGGCAGCTGTACGTCGACGAGTACAACCACCGCTTCTCGCGCCCCGACGAGGGGCCGGCGGTGCCGGAGACGCTCCGCCGGAGCAGCCGCCGCGGCGGCAGCGGCAGGATGCTGCGCGCGGCGGCGGCGCTCGTCGTCGTCGCGGCGCTCGCGGCCGGGATCGCCGCGTGGCGGCACGGCGGCGCGCAGCCGAACCCGACCCTGCCGGGAGCGGCCGCGGCGGCGGCGCCCAGGCACCGCACGAAGCCGCCTGCGAGGCCGAAGCCCGCGCCGGCGAAGCCGAAGCCGACCTCCACCGTGATCCGGGCCGCGACCGACGACTCGTGGCTCTCGGTGCGGATCGGGGGCCCGACCGGACGCGAGATCT
Organism: Gaiellaceae bacterium; assembly: GCA_035708345.1. Classification (GTDB taxonomy): domain Bacteria; phylum Actinomycetota; class Thermoleophilia; order Gaiellales; family Gaiellaceae; genus Palsa-739. The sequence goes on along the minus strand of DASSSR010000070.1, from coordinate 12,340 downwards.
ACCGCGGCATCCTCGTCCGGGGCGGGCAGCTGCGCTTCGGCCTCGCGCGGCCGATCTGGGTGCGGATGGGCAGGCCGGAGGCGCTCGAGATCACGATCGGCGGCTCGCAGGTCGCGAGCCTGCCGCAGACGCCGGCGAACCTGCTGCTGACGCGCGACGGCGCCCGCGCCGCCTGACGCCGGCTACGCGCTCGCCGCGGCCTCGAGCTCGACCGCGGGCAGGTCGCCCCAGAGCTCTTCGAGCTTGTAGTACCCGCGCGCCTCGGGGGTGAAGACGTGCAGGACGACGTCGAGGTAGTCGGCGAGGATCCACGTCCCCTCGCGCTCGCCGTCGACGGTGCGCGGGATGTGCCGGCCCTCCCGCTTCAGCTGCTCGTGCACCTCGTCCCAGATCGCCGCCGTCTGCCGCGGGTTGCGGCCGGTCGCGATCACGAAGTAGTCGGTGAAGCTGCACTCGGGCCGCATGTCGAGGATGACGACGTCCTCGGCCAGCTTCTCCTGGGCGAGAGCGGCCATCCGGCGGGCGAGTGCGAGCGAATCCAAGCGAAGGCCAGTGTACCCCCGGCTCACGGACGGTAGAGCCCGCGCGCCCGGATCAGGGCGGCCACGGCAGGGGGCACGCGCGCGAGCTCCCCGTTCGCACGGATCTCGGTCGAGGAGGCCGGATCGGGCTCGAGCTCGAAGAAGTGCACGCGCTCGGGCCTCGCCAGCCCCGCGGCGACGCGCTCGAGCCGCTCGCGCGGGTAGCCGGGCCTCGTCCCGACCGCGAGCTCCGCGAGCTCGAGCACCGCCTCGGGCTCCTTCCAGGACGGGAAGCTCGCGAACTCGTCCGCGCCCATGACGAAGAGCGGATCGGCCGGCCGCTCGCCGCGCAGCATGTCGACGGTGCGCGGGTACGGGTCGAGGACGACCTCGTCGTCCGGGAACGCGGCCCGCGCGAGCTCGAGCCGCACCTCGGCCGGGCACGTCGTCCGCTTGTGGCCGGGCGCGGCGGAGACGAGCACGGTCAGCCGCGGCAGGCCGAACGCGCGCTTCGCCCCCGCGGCGAGCGCGACGTGCCCGGTGTGCGGCGGGTCGAACGCGCCGCCGAAGAGGCCCGTCACTGCCACTCGAGCGTCTCGTCGCCGACCTCGACCTCGTCCCCCTCGCGGGCGCCCGCGGCCCTGAGGATCGCCTCGAGCTCCTCCGTCGCCGGCGGCGTGCCGGTGACGCGGAAGCCGCCCTCCGTGCGGAAGACGCGGAACGAGCGGCGGGCCGGCCGCGGGCGGTAGACGAGGAAGTCGACGAGCTCCGACTCGTCGCGCGGCGCGACCGGCTCCTCCTGCGGCACGAGCTCGAAGAGCGCGCGCTTCAGCTCCTCGATCCCGGCGCCGGTCGCGGCGGAGACCCGGAAGACGCGCACGATCCGCTCGTCCTCGACGGAGAACGGCGGCGGCTCCGGCGAGAGGTCGGTCTTGTTCAGCACGACCGCCTGCGGACGGACGTCGAGGCCGGCGCCGTAGGCGCCGAGCTCGGCGTCGATCGTCCGCCAGCGGTCGTCCGCGTCGCCCTCGGACGCGTCGATCACGTGCAGCAGCAGCCGCGCGCGCTCGAGATGGGCGAGGAACTCGTGGCCGAGGCCGACGCCCTCGCTCGCGCCCTCGATCAGCCCCGGGACGTCCGCGACCGTCAGCTGCCGGCCGTCGGGCGCCTCGACCGTCCCGAGCACGGGCGCGAGCGTCGTGAACGGGTAGTCGGCGACCTTCGGCCGCGCGTTCGAGATGCGCGAGAGCAGCGACGACTTCCCCGCGTTGGGGAGGCCGACGAGCGCCCCGTCGGCGAGCAGCTTCAGCCGCAGCTCGATCGGGCGCTCCTCCCCGGGCATGCCGATCTCGGCGAAGCGCGGCGTCTGCCGCGTCGGCCCGGCGAAGCGCTTGTTGCCCCGGCCGCCGACGCCGCCCTTCGCGACGACGACGCGCGCGCCCGGGTGCGCGAGGTCGGCGACGAGCCGCTCCTCCTCGTCGAGCACCTGCGTCCCGACCGGCACCGCGAGCACGGCGTCGTCGCCGCGCGCGCCGTTCGAGAGGCTGCCGCCGCCGTTGCCACCGCGCCCGGCCCGCAGCTTCTGGTTCGGGCGGAAGCCGGAGAGGTCGCGGCGCCGCGGGTCGGCCACGAGCACCACGTCGCCGCCGTCGCCGCCGTCGCCGCCGTCCGGCCCGCCCTTGGGGACGAACTTCTCGCGGCGGAAGTGCATCGACCCGTCGCCGCCCTTGCCGGCGACGACGTGCAACCGGGCGCGATCGTGGAACATCGCGGGAACCGTACCCCGCAAGTAACAGGCTGTTACTTGCGCTAGCCGGCGTCGACGACGCTGACGTAGCGGCGCTCGCCGCTCGTGCGGAAGGCGACGACGCCGTCGCGCTTGGCGAAGATCGTGTCGTCCTTGCCGATGCCGGCGCCGGGGCCGGGGCGGAAGCGCGTGCCGCGCTGGCGGACGAGGATCATCCCCGCCGAGACGTCCTGGCCGGCGAACAGCTTGACGCCGAGCATCTTCGGGTTCGAGTCGCGCCCGTTGCGCGAGGAGCCGAGGCCCTTCTTGTGTGCCACTAGTGGCCCTCCTTCTCCTTCAGCGCCGCCTCGAGCGCCGCGATCGCGCCCTTGCGGTTCGCGTTCGCCTGCTCGTGCTCGAGCGCCGCCTCGATGTTCGGCCGCCGCCAGCCGGAGACCTGCTCCTGGATCTGGGCGACCGTCAGCTCGTCGTAGCCCTTCGGCGGATGCGCGGTGCGCGCCGGCGCGGCGGTCTCGGCGGCCTTCGGCGCCGCCGCCGCCTTCGGCGCTGCCTCCGCCTTCGGCGCGGCCTCCGCCTTCGGCTTCGCCGCCGCCTTCCTCGCGGCGCCGCCGATCGACTCGATCTCGATCTGCGTCAGCGCGCTGCGGAAGCCGGTGTGCCGCTTGTAGCCGGTGCGCCGGCGGTACTTGCCGATCCGCACCTTCTCGCCGCGGACGTGGTCGACGACCCGGGCCGTCACCGTCGTCGAGGGCGCGAGATCGGGGCCGCCGTCGCCGCCGCCGACGAGCAGGACGCGGGGCTGGAACGTCTGCCCGGCCTCGGTCTTGACGCGGTCGACGAGCAGCCGCTCGCCCTCCTGGACGCGGTACTGCTTGCCGCCGACGGTGATGATCGCGTAGCTCATGACAAAGGAAATGCCCGGAATTCGGGCGGCCAGCAGTGTAGCGGATCCGCGGCCCTATTCCCCGATCTCGTCGCCCCACTGGGACATCGGCACGTAGTCCCAGTTCTCCTCGGCGGCCTCGTCCTGCGGCCGATCCGGCTCGGCGCCGTTCGCCGACGCCTCGCTGCGGGCGTCGCGCTTGCGCCGGTTCTTGCCGCCGCGGGAGCCGCGCCGCGTCCGCTTCTTCGCGGGCGCCGCAGCCTCCGCCCCGTCGCCGTTCTCGGACGCCGCCGCCTCGCCGAGGTCGGCCGGCGGCAGGTGGATCGTCGCCGCCTTCCGCTTCGGCTCCTGCTCCGGCTCGCCGTCGTGCTCCGCGGCGGGCTGCTCCTCGCCGGCCGGCTTCTTCTTCCGGTTGCGGCCGCCGCGCGTGCCGCGCCGGGTCCTCTTCTTCGCCGCCGCCGCGCCGTCGGCCGACGTCTCCGGCTCCGCCGTCTCCCCGGCCTCCCCGGCAGCGTCCTCCGCCGCGACCTCGACCGGCTCCTCGGCGGCCGCCTGCTCCGGCGCCTCCGCCTCCGCCCCGGCCTCCGGCTTGCGCGCCGGCGGCTTGCGCGTCGGCTTCTCCGCCTCGGCCTCGGCCGTCAGCGGCTCGGCCGCCTTCTTCGCCGCCTTGCGGGCGAGCGTCGCGTAGGCGACGCCGTCGAAGAGATGCTCGACCTTCACCTTGACGCGCTTGCCGACGAGGTCGGCCGCGTCGCCGACGCAGACGGCGAAGCCCTCGACCTTGCCGACCGCGGCCCCGGTGTCGTGGCGGTCGACCTCGACGAGCTCGAGCATCAGCTCCTGGCCCTCCTCGACCGGCGCCTCCGGCGCGAGGTCGACGAGCTTGCCCTCGCCGAGGACGACGAAGTGGTCGGCGTGCGTGTCCGGCTTGCCGGTGAGGAAGAAGCGCCGCTTCGTCAGCGCCTCGAGCTCGGTCAGCCGCCGCGCGCCCGGCCCGATCAGCGCCGACGCGATCGGCGCCGCCAGCTCGACCCGGAACGCCTGCGAGCGCGACCCCGCAGTCAGCGCCCGCAGCCGCCGCTCGACGTCGATCGCGGCCGACGCCTCGGAATAGACGATCCCGTCGCCGCCGCAGGTCGGGCACTTGCGCGTCATCACCTCGCGCGGGCCGTCGGTGACGTTCTGCCGCGTCATCTCGACGAGTCCGAGCGGGGAGATCTCGACGACGTACGTCTTCGTCCGGTCGCGCTCGAGCTCGCTGCGCAGCGCCTCCTCGACGGTGGCCCGGTTCTTCGGGTTGGCCATGTCGATGAAGTCGATGACGATGATCCCGCCGATGTCGCGCAGCCGCAGCTGGCGCACGACCTCCTTCACCGCCTCGAGGTTGTTCTTGGTGATCGTGTCCTCGAGCCGGCCGGCGGCGTTCTTGCCGCGCGAGCCGACGAAGCGGCCGGTGTTCACGTCGATGACGGTGAACGCCTCCGCGTAGTCGAAGACGAGGTAGCCGCCGGACGGGAGGTCGACGCGCCTGCTCAGCGTCGACTTGATCTCCTGCTCGACGCCGAACGCCTCCATCAGCGGCGGCTTCTCCTTGTAGCGGACGACCCGCTCGACCATGTGCGGCGACGTCTTCTTCAGGTAGCCGGTGATCCGCTTGTACGCCTGGTCGTTGTCGACGTACGCCTTCTCGAAGTCGCCGGTGAAGAGGTCGCGCGTCACGCGCAGCGGCAGCTCCGCCTCCTGGTAGACGAGCTCGGGGGCCTTCGCCTCCTTCGCGCGGGCCTGGATCGACCGCCAGAGCCGCTGCAGGAAGACGAGGTCGCGCTCGATGTCCTCCTCGGAGGCGCCCTCGGCGGCCGTGCGGACGATGACGCCGCCCTCCTTCACCGCCAGCTTCTTGAGGATGTCCTTCAGCCGCTGCCGCTCGTCGTCCTCGAGCCGGCGCGAGACGCCGAGGCCCTCGCCCTGCGGGACGAAGACGACGAACCGGCCGGGCAGCGAGATCTGCGTCGTCAACCGGGCGCCCTTCGTCTTCATCGGGTCCTTGACCGCCTGGACGAGGATCTGCTGGCCCTTGCTGATCAGGTCCTGGATCTTCCGGCCGTGGCCGCGCTCGAGCTCCGGGCCGACGATCTCGTCGACGTAGAGGAAGCCGTTCTTCTCGAGGCCGATCTCCACGAAGGCCGCCTCCATCCCGGGCAGGACGTTGTCGACCTGTCCGAGGTAGATGTTCCCGGCGATCGAGCGGCGCTCGGGCCGCTCGAGGTAGACCTCGGCGACGCGGCCGTCCTCGAGCACGGCGACGCGCTGCTCGCCGACGTCGACCGAGACGACGAGCTCCCGCTTCGCGGCCGGCAGCGGCGCCCGCCGCTGCGGCTCGCGCCGGCGACGCGGCTCGTTGCGGCGCCGCTCCTGCCGCTGCGACAGCGTCTTCCTCTCGGCCGGCTGCCGCTTCTTCTCGGTCTTCTCCGGCTTCGCGGCCCGCGTCACCTTCGCCGCCTTCTCCGGCTGCTCGGCGCCGCCGTCCGCCGCGGCCTTCTCGCCGGGCTTCTTGCGGTTGCGCCCGCCGCGGCTGCCGCGCCGACGCTTCGGCCTGGCCTGCTCGGTGGACTCGGTTTCGGTCGGAGCGGCGCCGTCGCCGGCGGCCGGCTCCTCGGGGACTACTGCTTCTGCGAGCGCCGGCTGGGGCTCGGGGGCGACGGCAGGAGCCGCCGCGACGTCGGATGCGTCGTGCTTCCGTCGACGGAACCAGGGCAAGTACGAACTCCTTCGTGGATGGGCGGCGCTGCGTCGCGTGCGAGCGCGCTGCCGCTATGAACGAAAAACGTCGGCATGGGCCTTGCCACAAGGGTATCAGCGGTTCCGTCCGACCCCGGTCCTACGATCCCGCCAACCGACCCGGAGGGACGAACGTGACGGGGAAGCGCGAAGCCGAGGAGCTGCTGCTGATCGAGGAGGCGGACGCCTGGTTCGAGTATCTCGAGGCGACCCGCTCCCAGTCGGAGACCCGCTATCGCGAGGTGGAGCCGTGGGCGTGGGCCCGGCTCTCGCAGCGGCTGCGCGCGATCCGCGCCCGCCGCGCCAAGCTCCGGCCCGCGGCCGCCTAGCGTCCGCGCTGCCCGGAGACGCCTTCGAGCCGCCGGAGCGCGGCCTGACCGAGCGCGCGCGTGCCCGCATACGCAACGCCGCCCTTTACGGCCCAGCCGGCAGCATGCCGGGAGCGTCGCCGGCCGAGCCGCCGACGCCCGGCAGGAACACCGGAGTCGCCTTCGGCGCCTCCCGGCACCAGGTCGAGCAGCTCGCGGGCGGCCGTGCGCAGGCCGAACCCGACCGCGAACGTGCCGACGAGCTCGGGCAGCCGGCTGCCCGGCGCGAGCTGCCGCCCGTAGATCTGCTCCAGCCGCGTCAGCATCCGGAGCTCGTTGCGGAGCAGGATCGGCATGTCGACGCCGGGCACGAAGACGGCCGCGGCGACGAGCCCGTTCCTGCGGGCCGTCCGCTCGACGACCTGCTCGGCGACCGCGCGGCGTAGCGCCGGCACCTGCGCCGCGAGCGGCGCGGCGTCCTCGCCGAGCCGGCGCGCGATCGCCCGCGCGAGCCCGCCGACCGGGAAGCTCTCGCCCGGCCGCGAGCGCACGACGGCGGTCGCGAGCACCCACGGCAGCGACTCCACCTCCTCGGGCGCGAGCGCGACGATCGGCACCCGCGCCCGGCGCGCCCGCTTCAGCTGCGCCTCGTCGGAGCCGTCGCCCGCCCAGACGTGCACGTAGACCGACGCGCCGCGCGGATCGTCCCCGCCTTCGACCCCGAGCTCGCGGCGGAGCAGGGGCGCGAGCGCGCGGGCGCCGCCGACGACGAGCGGCCTGCCGTCCTGTCGCGGCGTCAGCTCCCGGTACAGCTCGCGGAGCGTCCGCGCCGAGATCACCGTCGTCGCGGGCTGCGCGCGACGCGGCCGCGGGCGTGAATCGCCAGCAGGATCCCCATCGCGGCGAGGTTCGAGATCATCGACGAGCCGCCGACGCTCACGAACGGCAAGGGAATGCCGGTGATCGGCGCGATCCCCATCGTCATGCCGATGTTGACGAAGATCTGGAAGAGCAGCGCGACGACGATCCCGCCCGCGACGACGGCCGAGTAGAGGTCGCGCGCGACGGTGACGATCCGCAGCGCCCGCCAGAGCACGAGCAGGTAGAGCGCGAGCAGCAGCGAGGCGCCGACGAAGCCGCGCTGCTCGGCGAAGGAGGCGAAGACGAAGTCCGTCCCGTGCTCGGGCAGGAAGTTGAGCCGCGTCTGCGTCGCGTTGCGCGGGCCGCGGCCGTGGAACTCGCCGGAGCCGACGGCTGCGATCGACTGCTCGAGGTTGTAGCGGGCGTCGACGGTGCACTTCTGCGGATGCACGAAGCACGTGAGGCGCGACTTCTGGTAGCCGTGGAGCACGTTGACGCCGGCGGCCGGGCCGATCCAGAGCACGAACGAGACGACGATCGCTACGACCCCGCCGAGCGCGGCGAGCTGGCGCCAGGGCGTCCCGGAGACGAAGAGCATCGCCGCGAGCGCCGACGAGTAGACGAGCGCGGTGCCGAGGTCGGGCTGGGCGAACACGAACAGGATCGGCACGAGTCCGAGCCCGATCGTCCGCAGCGTGTTCGAGGCCTCCGCCGCGTTCCGCGCCCGCTCGGCGATGAAGCCGGCGAGCGCGAGCACGAACAGCAGCTTCCCGAACTCGGACGGCTGGAAGGTGAAGAAGCCGACGTCGATCCAGCGCGTCGACCCGCGCGCGGCGCGCCCGATCAGCAGCACGACGGCGATCAGCCCGATCGTCCCGAAGAAGATCGGCCGCCAGAGCCGGCGGTAGAGGTCGGGGTCGATCACGAGCCCGATCGCGAGCGCCACCGCGCCGACGCAGGCGTAGACGATCTGCCGCTTGAGGTAGTAGTCCGGGCTCCCCGTCACGTCGAAGCGGGTGACGCCCGAGATCGCCCAGAGCCCGACCGCGACGAGGCCGGCGACGCCGGCCAGCAGCAGCCAGTCGAGCGAGCGGAGGACGCCGGCGAGCGCGACGCCCTCGTCGCGCTGCCGCTGGAGCCCTGTCCTCTGTGAGCCGGCGTACTCGAGCATCAGTCCATCGTGCCGATCAATCCGAGTGCTTGCTGACGGTCGGCTGGTACTTGACACCGAAGAAGGAGGCGAAGACCTCGGCCGCGGCGGGCGCCGCCGCCGTGCCGCCGTGGCCGCCGTTCTCGATCACCGCGCAGACGACGAGCTTCGCGTCGTCGCTCGGGCCGTAGCCGCACCACCACGACTGGTCCTTGTTGCCGTGGTAGCCCGGGAGGCTGACGATCTTCTCCGCCGTGCCGGTCTTGCCGGAGATCGCCACCGGGAAGCTGCCGAAGACGGGGTACGACGTGCCGTTCGTCATGTGCGTCCCGTCCCAGAGGCCCTGCCTGACCACCTGCAGCGCCGCCGGGTCGACGTCGACCGGCTTCGGCGCCGGCAGGGCGGGCGTCGGCACCGGCGTCCCGTTCGGGTTCTCGACGTCGTAGAGCAGGTGCGGCGTCACCAGCTTGCCGCCGTTCGCGAGCATTGCGTAGAAGCGCGCCATCTGCAGCGGCGTCACGAGCAGGTCGCCCTGGCCGATCGCGAGCTGGATCGAGTTGCCCGGCTTCCAGAGGCGGTCGACCTGCCAGCAGCACGGGTCGCGGCGCTTCGTGAACTGCTGCTCGCGCCACGCCTTCGTCGGCACGAGCCCCGCCTCCTCCGGGCCGACGTCGATGCCGGTCTTGCTGCCGAAGCCGAAGGTCTCCGCCCACTTCTGCAGCGGCTGGCCGCGGTCGCCCGGCAGCTCGTAGAACGAGTTGCCGAGTTGGTAGAAGTAGGTGTCGCACGAGTACGCGAGCGCCGTCGGGAGGTCCATCGCCTGGTCGACGTAGGGGTCCCAGTTCTTGAAGGGCGTGTGCGAGCGGTCGTCGGGCGACGTGTAGGTCGGCGTGCACGGCAGCGTCGAGTAGGGCGAGATGATGTGGAGCTCCATCGCCGCGAGCGCCGTCACCGGCTTGAACGTCGAGCCCGGCGGATACGTCGCCATCGTCGCGCGGTTCAGCGACGGGTAGTTGTCGGCCTGCGCCGTCGCCCGGGTCAGCCCCTGCGCCGCGAGCGCCTTGTTCGTGACGCGGCCGGCGTAGACGGACGGCTTGTACGTCGGCGAGGACGCCATCGCGAGGATCGAGCCGTCGCGCGGGTCCAGCGCCACGATCGCGCCGCCGTTCGCGGCCCACTGGCCGTCGGCGCGCGCGAGCGAGATCCCGTCCTGCAGCGCCTTCTCCGCCGCCTTCTGCAGGGAGAGCGAGAGCGTCAGCCGCACCGTGTGCCCCGCCTTCGGCTGCTGCGTCGGCACGAGGCCGCTGCGCGGGCGGCCGAGCGCGTCGAGACGCCGCTTCGCCGTGCCGTCGACGCCGCGCAGGTAGCTGTCGTAGGCGGACTCGATCCCCGCCTGCCCGATCTGGTCGTTCAGGTCGTAGCCGCGGCCGAGCGTCCTCAGCTGCTGCGGGCTGATGGCGCCGACGTAGCCGAGCAGCTGCGCGGCGAGCGACTGGTACGGGTAGTGGCGGATGAACGTCCTCCCGGTCGTCACGCCCGGGAAGTCCTGCGCGTGCTCGGCGAGGTAGGCCACGAGCCGCTCGTTCGCGTCGGCGCGCACGATCACCGGCGTCAGCGGGTCGTCGCGATGGCGGCTGATCCCGCGGACGATCTCGCGCAGCGGCACGTCGGTCAGCTGCGAGAGCCGCTTCAGCTCGCCGTAGCGCGACCTCGGCAGGTCGGACGGCCAGACCTGGACGGCCGTGGCGACCGCGTTCGTGACGAGCGGCCGGCCGGTGCGGTCGAGGATCTGGCCCCGCGGCGCCTGCACCGGCACCGAGCGGAACGAGTTTGCCTGCGCCTGCTGGACGTACTTCGTCCCCGTCAGCACCTGCAGCGCCCAGAGGCGCAGGAAGAGCGCGGCGAAGACGACGAGCAGGACGCCGGAGAGGAGCGCCGTGCGGCGGACGATCCGCGTGTTCCGCCACGGCGCGACCGGCTCGCGCTGCGGCTCGGGCTCGGGTGCCGGCTCCGGGACGAGCGGCGGCAGCTCCGTGGTGGTGCTAGCCAAGCAGCTGCACCTCGGTCGCGTAGTCGGTGCGCTCGAGCGGGCGGAGCAGGCGGCGGACGAGCCAGTAGGTCGGCGCCGTCAGGACCAGGTTCAGGGCGATCGAGGGCAGCAGGCCGCGGAAGACGGCGCCCGCCGGCGCCGGCTCGCCGAGCACGAAGTGCACGATCAGCACGCCGAACGCGTACAGCGCCGTGATCGTCGCGACGGAGAGGAACGGCGCGTGGCGGCGGTCGCGGCCGGTCGTCTCGCCGTAGCGGCCGATCCAGTAGCCGGCGATCGTCAGCACGAGCGACGTGAGCCCGAGCTTCGAGAGCGTGCCGGTGTCGACGACGAGCCCGGCGAAGAAGCCGCCGGCGGCGCCGAAGACCGAGCCGCGCAGCAGCGCGACGGCGACGAGCGTCACGAGCAGCAGGTCGGGCTCGCCGCCGAGCACGCGCGCCTGCGAGAAGATCGAGAGCTGGAGGATCGCCGCGACGAAGAGCAGGGCCGCGGCCTTGAGGCCGTCGACCGCGCTCACTTTCGCTTGGTCGGGACGAGCGCCGCGACGGTGTCGAGCGAGTCGAAGCGTGCGAACGGCGTCACCTGCACGGTGAGGAACGTCGCGATGTCGCTCGCCGAGGCGGACAGCACGGTGCCGATCTGGATCCCGCGCGGGTAGTAGTCGGGGTAGCGGCGGTCGACGGTGCCGCGCGTGACGATGATGTCGCCCTTCTCGACGACGGCGTCCTTCGGCACGCGGTTGAGGATGAACGTGCCCTGCGGACCGCGTTGGATCAGCCCGGTGACGCCGTGCGTGACGTCGAGCGCCGGGACCGAGCTCGACGGGTCGGTGAGCAGCGTCACCTGCGCCGTGTCGGGGAAGACGTTCGTGACGTGGCCGATCAGCCCGTCGGCGGTGACGACCGGCGTGTTCAGCGCGACGCCCTCGTTCGAGCCGGCGGCGATCGTCACCTGCTTCGTGAACGTGCCCGGGAACGAGATCACGCTCGTGTTGATCGCGCGGTAGTCCTTCGGGAACGACTTCAGCCCCTCGTAGCGCGTCAGCCGCTTCAGCTCGGTGAGCTGCTGCTCCGCGTCGGCGTTCGCGCTCGCCTGCGCGCGCAGGTCGCGCACCTCGCGCCGCAGCTTCGCGTTCTCCGACTTCGCGCTCGTCAGCCCGGAGACGTAGTCGTACGCGTCCGCGAACGGGCGCGCGACCCGCTCCGCGGCGACCTGGAACGGCTTCAGCCCGGCCGCCCCCCAGCCCTGCGCCGTGTGCAGCGCGCCGCTCGTCGGCGAGCGGAAGGAGACGGTCAGCAGGACGAGCGCCGCGAGCACGAGCGCGGCGAGCACGGCCCGGCGGAGCTGCGCGTTGCGCGCCCTCGAGGGGCGCCGTTCGTTCCTGGAGCGCTGGACCGACGTGCCCAGCACCGCCACGCGCGCGGTGCGGTCGCGGGAAGCCACGCTCGTAGGGTATCGGCCTCGCCGGAGGGGTGCGGCCCATCGGGGCGGGCCGGGGGTCCTAGTGGAGGTGTCCGCTAGCGGCGGCCGTTGCGGCTGCGGGCGCGGGCCTTGTTCGAGCGATGGATCGCCTCGAACTCCTCCAGGCTCCGCCCGGAGCCGACCGCGACGCACGTCAGCGGGCTCTCGGCGAGATGGACGGGCATCTGCGTCTCGTGGCGGAGCCGCTCGTCGAGGCCGGTCAGCAGCGAGCCGCCGCCGGCGAGGACGATCCCACGGTCCATGATGTCCGCCGCGAGCTCGGGCGGCGTCTTGTCGAGCGTCGACTTGATCGCCTCGATGATCTGCGTCACCGGCTCGTCGAGTGCGCGCCGGATCTCCTCGCTCGTGAGGATCACCGTCTTCGGCAGGCCGGTCAGCATGTCGCGCCCGCGCACCTCGGCCTGCAGCTCCTCCTTCAGGTCCCACGCGGAGCCGATCTCGAGCTTGATCTCCTCGGCGGTCTGCTGGCCGATCAGCAGCTTGTAGTCGCGCTTGATGTGGTTGATGATCGCCTCGTCCATCTCGTCGCCGCCGACGCGCAGCGACTGCGAGACGACGAT
>DASSSR010000069.1:0-18864 GCA_035708345.1 Gaiellaceae bacterium | reverse complement strand
AACCACTTCGACGCGAACGCGGTCGAGGAGGCGCTCCGGCTGAAGGGCGACTCCGACACGGAGGTCGTCGTCGTCTCGCTCGGCCCGGCGAAGGCGGCCGACTCGCTGCGCAAGGCGCTCGCGATGGGCGCCGACCGCGCGGTGCTCGTCAGCGACGACGCGGCGGCCGGCTCCGACCTCGTCGCGACGTCGAAGATCCTCGGCAAGGCGCTCGAGCGCGAGAGCCCCGACCTCGTGCTCTTCGGCCAGCAGGCCTCGGACGCCGACGGCGCCGTCCTCTGGGCGGCCGTCGCGGAGCGCCTGCGGCGCCCGGTCGTCTCGCAGGCCGCCGAGCTCGCCGTCGACGGCGGCTCGCTGCGCGTGAAGCGGCAGACCGAGTTCGGGTACGACGTGATCGAGGCGCCGCTGCCGGCGGTCGTCGCGGTCAGCGACGCGATCAACGAGCCGCGCTACCCGTCGCTGAAGGGGATCATGGGCGCGAAGAAGAAGCCGTTCGACACGCTCTCGCTCGGCGACGTCGGCGTCGACGCGGGCGAGGCGGGCGAGGCCGGCTCGAAGACCGTCGTGCAGGCGCTGAACGAGCCGCCCTCGCGCGGCGACGCGCGCAAGATCGAGGGCGACGCGAACGCGGCGCAGGCGATCGTCGACTTCCTCGCGGAGAAGCGGCTCCTATGAGCGTAGGCTCGACCGAGCTCATCGAGGAGCGGAGCCGCCGGCTCTGCCGGCGCGCGGAGCGGGAAGCGTGAGCATTCTCGTCTTCCTCGAGCACCACGGGAACGAGCTGCAGAAGGGCTCCCTCGGCGTGCTCTCGAAGGCCGCCTCGCTCCGCGCCGGCGACGTCGCCGCGGTGATCGTGGGCGAGGGCGCGAAGGCGCTCGCCCCGGAGGCCGGCACGTACGGCGCCGCGAAGGTCTTCGCCGTCGAGGGCGAGGCGGTGCAGCAGCCGCTGCCGCAGCCGCGCGTCGACGCGATCTCGACGATCGTGGCGGACGGCGGTTACGACACCGTCTTCTTCGCCAACTCGGTGCTCGCCGCGGACGTCGCCGCCGGGCTCGCCGCGCGGCTCGACGCCGGCCTGAACTGGGACCTCGTCGACATCGACGCGGGCTTCGTCGGCAAGCGCCCGGCGCTGCAGGACTCCGTCTTCGTCGACGTCGGCTGGACGTCGACGCCGCGGATCGCGCTCTTCCGCGCCGGTTCCTTCGACGCGGCCGCGACCGGCGGCGGCGAGCCGCAGGTCGAGGAGCCGGCCGTCGAGTTCGCGGATTTCTCGACCCGGGCCCGGATCACCGGGCAGGAGCTCGAGGAGTCGGCGGGCGCCTCGATCGAGGACGCGGACGTCGTCGTCGCCGGCGGCCGCGGCCTCGGCGCAGCGGAGAACTTCTCGCTCGCCGAGGAGCTCGCGCGCGCGCTCGGCGGCGCGGTCGGCGCGACGCGTGCCGTCGTCGACGCGGGCTGGTACCCGTATTCCGCGCAGATCGGCCAGACCGGGAAGGTCGTCTCGCCGAAGCTCTACGTCGCGCTCGGGATCAGCGGCGCGATCCAGCACAAGGTCGGCATGCAGTCCTCGAACGTGATCGTCGCGATCAACAAGGACGCGAACGCGCCGATCTTCGAGTTCAGCGACCTCGGCGTCGTCGGCGACGTGCACGAGATCGTCCCCGAGCTGACGGAACTGATCAAGCAACGCAGGTCGTGACGCGCGCGTCGGACTACCCGCCGCCGTTCGACGCGCGGAGCTACGTCGCCGAGCCGACCGATCCCGTCGACGAGCGGATCGAGGTCGGCGTCCTGATCGTCGGCGCCGGCCCGGCCGGGCTCGCGTGCGCGATCCGGCTCGGCCAGCTGCTCGAGGAGCACCCCGACGTGGCCGAGCGGCTCGGCGAGGTGCCCGTGGCGATCGTCGAGAAGGGCAAGCAGCCCGGCTCGCACCTGCTCTCCGGCGCGGTCGTCAACCCGCGCGCGCTCCGCCGGCTTGGCTTCCGGCCCGAGGACGTCCCCTCCTACGGCGAGGTGCACGAGGAGGCGGTGTACGTGCTGACCAGGCGCGCCGCGCTGCGGATCCCGCCGCCGCCGACGATGCGCAACCATGGCAACTGGATCTTCTCGCTCTCGCAGCTCGGCCGCTTCCTCGCGGAGCGGGCGGAGGAACGCGGAGCGATGCTGCTGCCCGAGACGGCGGCCGAGCAGCTGCTCGTCTCGCACGGCCGCGTCGTCGGCGTCCGCACGGGCGACAAGGGGCGGAACCGCGAGGGCGAGCCGATGGGCAACTACGAGCCCGGCTCCGACCTCGTCGCGAAGGTGACGGTGCTCGCCGAGGGTACGCAGGGTCACCTCACCGGGGTCGCGCTCGACCGCTTCGGGCTGCGCGGCGAGGAGCCGCAGGTCTGGGAGCTCGGCGTCAAGGAGATCTGGCGCGTGCCGAAGGCGCCGCGCGGCGTCATCCACACGATGGGCTGGCCGCTGCGCACGCGCGCGAAGTTCCGCGAGTTCGGCGGCTCGTTCATCTACCCGATGGGCGGCGACATGCTGACGATCGGGATGGTGCTCGGCCTCGACTACCGCGACGTCGAGCTCTCGGCGCACGACGTGCTGCAGGAGCTGAAGACGCACCCGAAGATCGCCGGGCTGCTGCGCGGCGGCGAGCGGATCGGCTGGGGCGCGAAGACGATCCCGAGCGGCGGCTGGTACGCGCTGCCGCAGCGCCTCCACGCTCCCGGCCTGCTCCTCTGCGGCGACGGCGTCGGGCTCGTGAACATCCCGCGCCTGAAGGGCGTCCACTACGCGATCGAGTCCGGCCGCCTCGCGGCGGAGTCCGCCTTCGCGGCGCTGCGGCGCGGCGCGACGCCGTCGACGGCGCTGCAGTCGTACGACGACGCCGTCCGCAACGGCTTCGTCGGCCGCGACCTGCACGAGGTGCGGGACATGCGGCAGGTGTTCGGGCGCGGCTTCTTCGTCGGCGGCGCGCTCGCGAGCGCGATGACCGTCTCGAAGGGGCGCGTCGACGTCGGCAAGCTGCGGGCGGAGCCGGACGCCGAGCAGCCCCTGCTGCGCAGCGGCCGCGCCGCGTCGTACCCGGCGCCCGACGGGCAGCTCACCTTCGACAAGCTCTCCTCGGTCTTCGCGTCCGGGAACAAGACGCGCGACGACCAGCCGAACCACATCCGCATCGAGCGGCACGTGCCGCGCGACGTGGCCGAGCTGTGGGTCAACCTCTGCCCGGCCCAGGTCTACGAGGTAGGCGCGGAGGACGGCGACGGCACGGTGACGGTCAACCTCGCGCCCTCCAACTGCGTGCAGTGCGGCGCGATCACCGCCAAGGGCGGCCGGCTGACCCCGCCCGAGGGCGGCAGCGGCCCCGAGTACACGCTCACCTGACAGAGACGTTACGAAGCGGCGACGTCCGTTTTACCGCCGCCGAACCATGGCTTGACGGTACGGGGGGATGCTCGTCCCATCGGATTCCACGTCTTCGGAGGTCCAACTCGATGTTCCGCAAGCTCCTCGTCCTCGCAGCGGTCGCGGCGCTCTCCGTCGCAGGCGCGGCCTCGGCGAACAACGGACACGGCAAGATCCGCTACACGTTCGTCGGCACCCTGACCGCGACGCCGAACAACGGCGGCATCTCGATCAACGTCGTCGGCGGTAACAGGCAGGCGCTCCGCGCGATGCTCGGCGCGCCCGTCACCCAGACGTTCGCGTACGGCAGCACGACGGAGTTCCTCAAGTGGTCGAAGGGCGCTCCGACGGTCGTGCAGGCGGCGGATCTCGCCGCCGGCGACTACGTCCGGGTCAACGTCCGCGCTCCGCGCGGCGCGTCCCTCTCGGAGATCGAGGCGACCGCCGCCGGCATCGTCGGCGACCACGGCACGCAGCTGTACAAGCCGAGCCAGCCGCTCTATCTCTTCCGCGGCAAGCTCGCGTCGGTCGGCAGCGGCACCGTCACGGTCGACGTGACCGGCGGCAACCACCGTGCGCTCCGGCTGCTGATCGGCAGCGGCTCGACCCAGACGTTCGCGACCGGGGACGAGACGATCTTCCTGCTCTGGCAGGGGAAGGTGCCGACCGTGATCGACGCGTCGAAGCTCGTCGTCGGCGACCGGATCGTCGTCCGGGTCCGCGCCGCCGCCCACTCGACGCTCGCCCAGGTCGAGTCGAGCGCCGCGAAGCACGTCGGCGACCGCGAGCCGGCGACCGCGAAGTAGTTCCTCCCATGCGGAACGACCGGTGCCCGCGCGAACGCGGGCGCCGGTCGACTCCGTTTTACGTGCCGCTTACGCGCAACTCCCGATACGAGGCGAAGATATGGCCGTGACCCGCCGCAGATTCATGCTCCTCGCCGTGACGCTCGTCGCGCTCAACACCTTCTTCTGGCTCGCGACGACCGGCCTGGCGCTGCCGAAGGCGATCGTGAACGAGTTCTTCGGCAACAAGCTCGTCCGGGCCGAGGTGATCCTCAACGCGCCGGGCGGCGCGCAGGACTGGCGGATCGACCGCGGCGTCATCACCGCCGTCGCGGCCGGGACGGTCACGGTCCGCGAGGCGGACGGCACGAGCGTCTCCGTGCCGGTCGACCCGGCGGCCCGCATCCAGGGCCCGGCCCGCTTCTCGAGCGCCGCGAAGCTGCGGCCGCGGCTGCGCGTGGTCGTCTACCACCAGGCGAACCAGCCCGCGCAGCTCGTGCAGGTCGAGGCCGTCCGCTAGCACAATAGGAACCGCAATGAGCGCGGCGGCGACCGGGGGCGTCCTACTTCTCGTCGAGGACGACGAGTCGATCGGCCGTCTCGTCAAGGCGTACCTCGAGCAGCAGGACGGCTGGCGCGTCGTCTGGCTCCGCTCCGGCGAGGAGGCGGTGGCGGAGTTCCGCCGCCACCCGGTCCGGCTCGTCGTGCTCGACATCGGGCTGCCGGGGATCGACGGCTTCGAGGTCTGCCGCCGGCTGCGCGCGCACTCGAAGGTGCCGATCGTCATGCTCACCGCCCGGGACGAGGAGCCCGACCGCGTCGCCGGGCTCGAGCTCGGCGCCGACGACTACGTCTCGAAGCCGTTCTCGCCGCGGGAGCTCGCCGCGCGGATCAAGGCGATCCTGCGCCGGGTCGACCAGCGCAGCGAGGACCGGGTGCTCGCCGCGAACGACATCGTCCTGCGCCGCGACTCGATGGACGTCACCGTCTCCGGCGCGCAGATCGAGCTGACGAGCAAGGAGTTCGACCTGCTCGCCTGCTTCCTCGAGCACCCGGGCATCGTCCTCTCGCGCGAGAAGCTGCTCGACCTCGTCTGGGGGATGACGTACCCCGGCGGCACCCGCACGGTCGACGTCCACGTCGCGCAGCTGCGGCGCAAGCTCGGCGACCCCGAGACGATCCGCACCGTGCGCGGCGCCGGCTACAAGCTGCTCGCCACGTGAGCGCAGGCTCGGCGGAGGGCGAGTGAACAGCCTCCGGACGCGGCTGTTCGGGGCGATTGCGCTGACGGTCGCGTTCTGCGTGACGCTGACGGTCGTCGTGGGGATCGTGCTGACGCGGCGCGCCGTCGACCGCGGCGCGCTGCGCGACCTCTCGCACCAGGCCGACCTGATCGCCGGCAGCCAGGGGGCGGACAAGACCGTCTTCGCGAACTTCGAGGGGCTGCGGCCGTACTTCCGGCGGCAGAACGAGACGTACCGGCGGACGGCCGCGTTCCTGCCGGAGCGCGCCCGCCGGCAGCTCGCGGCGGCCGGCGCCGCCGACGGGTCGGTCAGCCTCGACGGCACCGACTACTTCTTCGCCGCGCGGCGCGTCCAGGGGCGGCCGAAGCCGTTCGTGCTGCTCCGGCGGACGAGCGCGACCACCGACCGGATGACCCCGTACGTCTACAGCCTCCTGCTCGCGGCGCTCGTCGGCGGCGTGCTCGCGGCGGCGGTCGCGTTCCTGCTCGCGCGCCGGATCGCGCGGCCCGTCCGCCGCGTGGCCGCGGCGAGCCGCGAGCTCGCGCGCGGCGAGCACCCGAAGCCGGTGCCCGTCGAGGGCGGCACCGAGCTCGCGACGCTCGCGGAGGCGTTCAACGACCTCGCCGTCCAGCTCGCGAGGGCGCAGGAGGCGGAGCGGTCGTTCCTGCTCTCCGTCAGCCACGAGCTGAAGACGCCGCTGACGGCGATCCGCGGCTACGCGGAGGCGGTCGAGGACGGCGCGGTCGACCCGCGGGAGGCGGCCGTGATCGTCGCGCTCGAGGCGGCGCGGCTCGAACGGCTCGTGCGCGACCTGCTCGACCTCGCGCGCATGAACCGCACCGACTTCAGCGTCCACAACGCGGAGATCGACCTCGGCGAGGTGATCGTGGACGCGGTCCGCCGCTACCAGACGGCGGCGGACGGGTTCGGCGTCGCGCTCGTGGCCGACACCGACGGCCCGAGCCCGGCGATCGCGGACGCCGACCGCGCGCTGCAGGTCGTCTCGAACCTCGTCGAGAACGCGCTGCGGCTGACGCCGGCCGGCGGCGAGGTCCGCGTCGTCGCGCGCCCCGGCCTGCTCCGCGTGGAGGACACCGGGCCCGGGCTCGGCGACGAGGAGCGGGCGCACGCGTTCGAGCGCTTCTACCTGCACGAGCGGTACGGACGCGAGCGTCCCGTCGGCACGGGCCTGGGCCTCGCGATCGTCAAGGAGCTGACGGAGGCGATGGGCGGCAGCGTCCGCGTCGAGAGCGAGCCGGGCCGGCGGACCGCGTTCACCGTCCGGCTGCGTCGGCCCGCCGCCGTAGTCTCCCGCGTGTGACCGTCACGATCGACGACGTCGAGGCCGCCGCGCGGACGATCGCCGGGCGGGTCCACCGGACGCCGCTCCTGCGCTCGACGACGCTCGGCGCCTACCTGAAGGCGGAGCTCTTCCAGAAGACCGGCGCCTTCAAGGTGCGCGGCGCGCTGAACAAGATCGCCGCCCTCTCCGCCGAGGAGCGGGCTCGCGGCGTCGCCACCGTCTCGGCCGGCAACGCCGGGCAGGCGGTCGCCTGGGCCGCGCGCGAGGAGGGGATCGACGCGCTGATCGTCACCTGGCGGAGCGCCGACGCCTCCAAGGTCGCCGCCATGCGCGGCTACGGCGCCACGGTCGACGACTCGGCGGCGGGGCCGTCGTCGGCGTTCGACCGCCTGCACGCGGTGCTCGAGGAGACGGGCAGGACGCTCGTCCATCCCTTCGACGACCCGCTCGTGATCGCCGGCCAGGGGACGATCGGGCTCGAGATCGCCGAGGAGGGCGCGGTGCCGGACGTCGTGCTCTGCGCGGCGGGCGGCGGCGGCCTCGTCAGCGGCGTCGCGGTCGCGGTGAAGGCGAGGAACCCGGCCGCACGGGTGGTCGCCGTCGAGCCGGAGGGCTCCGACGCGCTGCACGCCGCGCTCGAGGCCGGGCACCCGGTGCCGGTGACGCCGCGCACCGCGGCGGACGCCCTCACCGGCCCCTTCGCCGGCGAGCACTGCTTCGCCATCTGCCGCGAGCTCGGGGTCGAGTCGGTGCTCGTCACCGAGGAGGAGCTGGCCGAGGCGTTCCGCTTCCTCTACGCCCGCACGAAGCTCGCCTGCGAGCTCGGCGCCGCGGCGCCGGCGGCGGCGATCCTCGCCGGCAAGGCCGGGATCGAGGCGGGGCAGACCGCCGTCGCCGTCGTCTCGGGAGGCAACGTGGCACCCGCCCAGGCCGCTGCTATCCTGGCCGGGCGATGAAGACCGACATCCATCCCGAGTACGTCCTCGCGACCGTGACGTGCTCCTGCGGGAACACGTTCCAGACCCGGTCGACGAAGCCGGAGCTCCACGTCGAGATCTGCTCCAACTGCCACCCGTTCTACACGGGCAAGCAGAAGCTGATGGACACCGGCGGCCGGGTGGAGCGCTTCCAGCGGAAGCTCGAGCGCGCCGAGCGCGCCCAGCGTCAGCAGCACGGGCGCCAGTCGGCGAACCGCTAGCCGTTCGCATGGCGAACATCGGAGGACAGGCCGTCCTCGAGGGCGTGATGATGCGCGGCCCCGCCAACTGGGCCGTCGCCGTCCGCACCCCGAACGGGGACATCGCCCACGTCGCGCGGCCGGTCGTCTCCGGGATGGCGCGGCACAAGGTGCTGCGCCTGCCGGTGATCCGCGGCGTGATGGCGCTCGGCGAGTCGCTCGCGATCGGCTTCCGGGCCCTCGCCATCTCCGCCAACTACGCGGCCCAGGAGGAGGGGAAGGAGGGCGAGGAGCCGGAGACCGAGCTCTCGCGCGGCGCGCTCTTCTTCGCGTTCGCCGTCGCGATCGGCTTCGCGCTCGTGCTCTTCAAGGTGACGCCGGGGCTGCTCACCGAGCTGCTGCCGATCCACAGCGGCGGCTGGTTCGTGATCGTCGAGGGGCTGATCCGCGTCGCGATCTTCGTCGCCTACCTGACGCTGATCTCGCTGCTCCCCGACCTGCGGCGCGTCTTCCAGTACCACGCCGCCGAGCACAAGGCGATCAACGCGTACGAGGCGGGCGAGGAGCTCGAGCCCGAGATCGTCCAACGCTACTCGCTGATCCACCCGCGCTGCGGCACCGCGTTCCTGCTCTGGGTGATGGTGCTCGCCGTCTTCGTCTTCGCCTTCTTCGGCCGGCCGACCTGGTACTGGCTGATCCTCACGCGCATCGCCTTCCTGCCCCTGATCGCCGGGATCGCCTACGAGCTGATCCGCTACGCCGGCAAGCACCAGAACCGGGTCGTGATGACGATTCTCGCCCCGGGCCTCTGGCTCCAGCGGCTGACGACGCGGGAGCCGACGCTCGACCAGCTGGAGGTGAGCATCCGCGCGCTGCGCGAGGTGCTGCAGCTCGAGTCGGCCGCCGTCGGCGACAATCGCGTCGAAGTGATGGCGTAGAGCGAAGGGGGAACACATGGCGACGGACCGTCGCGCCGAGGTGACGTGGCAGGGCAGCTTGATGGAGGGGAGCGGCACGATCCGCTCGACGACGAGCGGCAAGCTCGGCGAGCAGCAGGTGAGCTGGCCGAGCCGCGCCGAGGACAGCCCGTCCGCGACGAGCCCCGAGGAGCTGATCGCCGCCGCGCACGCCGCGTGCTACGCGATGGCGCTCTCGCACGCGCTCGCGCAGGCCGGCAACGCGCCCGAGGAGCTGCGGACCTCGGCGACGGTGACCTTCCAGCCCGGCGAGGGGATCACGAAGATCGCGCTCACGGTCGAGGGCCGCGTGCCGGGCGTCGACGCGCAGCAGTTCGAGCAGGCGGCGCAGGACGCGAAGCAGAACTGCCCGGTCTCGAAGGCGCTCGCCTCCGTGCCGGAGATCACGCTCCAGGCGTCGCTGAGCTCGTAAGCCCGCGCATCAGCTCGAGCTCCGGCTCGTACACGTGCGCCGTCTTCACGTGCAGCACGATCCGGCCGGCGACCGGCGCAGCCGGTCGCGGTTCACCAGGCTGGGCGTCGGCGGCTCTGCCGCCGACGCTTCCAGCCGTCGGGCACGAGCCCAGCTCGTCCGCGACGTGCTTCTGGAGCGCGGCGAGCTCGACGAGGTTGCCGTACGCCTTCTTGCCGAAGTCGAGCGAGTGCGCGTACACGAGCAGCTCGACCGACCCCTCGCGCAGCCAGAAGTCGAGCAGGCTGACGCAGGGGACGTACGTCGTGTCCGTGTGCGGCTGGAAGGTCGTGATCGCCGCGTCGCGGCACTCCGGGTCGTCCCGCAGCCGCTGCACGACCCAGGCGAGCTGGTCGCGGCCCGTGTGCTCGTAGTCGAAGAGGCGCGTCGCGTAGCTGTCGGCGCCGCCGAGCTCCGCGACGGGCTTCGGCAGGAAGAAGTTGTCGTGCATCCAGGCGAGCCAGTCGGGGTCGCCGAGCTCCGCGATCACCGGGTCGTCGGGGTCGGGCTCGTCGACGACGAGCGTCAGCACGGCGAGCTCGCGCGTGGCCGCGCCGCCCCAGGTCGCCTCGTCGCCGCGCTCGAGGATCCGCCGCGCGACCTCGAGCCAGGCTTCGCCGAGCGTCCGCGCCTGCACGAGCTCCACGAGGCGCAACGCTACATTTGCCCGCGCGATGGCGAACGACTTCGAGAGCCTGGTCGACGAGCTGGAGCGCTCCTACAAGGAGGTGCAGGAGCGCATGTCCGACCCGTCCGTCTACAACGACCACCGCGAGGCGGCCGACGTCGGGCGGCGGCTGAAGGAGCTCGAGGGCCCGTACAAGCTCGCGCTCGAATGGCGCTCGGCGCGCGACGACCTCGCCGCCGCGCGCGAGGACTCCGACCTGCGCGAGCTCGTCCCCGAGCTCGAGGAGCGGACGGCGCGGCTCGAGGAGGAGCTGCGGCTGGCGATGGTCCCGAGCGACCCGGCCGACCGCAAGGACGTGATCCTCGAGGTGCGCCAGGGCGTCGGCGGCGACGAGGCGGCGCTCTGGGCCGGCGACCTCTACCGGATGCTCGCGCGCTACGCCGAGCGGCGCGGCTACAAGGTCGAGGAGCTGGAGGCGTCGCCGAACGAGGGCGGCGGCTACAAGGAGGTCACCTTCGCGGTCAAGGGCGACGGCGCGTACTCGGTCTTCAAGTGGGAGGGCGGCACCCACCGCGTGCAGCGCGTCCCCGAGACGGAGGCGCAGGGCCGCATCCACACCTCGACGGCGACCGTCGCCGTGATGCCGGAGGCCGAGGAGGTCGAGGTGAACATCGACCCGAACGACCTGAAGATCGACGTCTACCGCTCGACCGGCCCCGGCGGGCAGTCGGTGAACACGACCGACTCGGCCGTGCGGATCACGCACCTGCCGAGCGGCGTCGTCGTCTCGATGCAGGACGAGAAGTCGCAGCTCCAGAACAAGGACAAGGCGATGCGCGTGCTGCGCGCGCGCCTGTACGAGCGCGAGCTCGAGCGGCAGCGCGCCGAGCTCGACGCGACGCGGCGCTCGCAGATCGGCACCGGCGAGCGCGCGGAGAAGATCCGCACCTACAACTTCCCCGAGAACCGGCTCACCGACCACCGGATCAAGCTGACGGTGCACCAGCTCGACCGGATCCTGCAGGGCGACCTCGACGAGTTCACGCAGGCGCTGACGGACGAGGACCGCCGTCGCGCGCTCGGCGAGTGATGCGCGTCCGCGAGGCGCTGCGCGACGCGGAGGTCCGGCTCGCCGCGGCGGGCGTCGAGACGCCGCGCGTCGACGCGGAGTGGCTGGTCGCGCACGCGCTCGGGGCGACGCGCAGCGGCGTCTACGCGCGGCTCGACGACGAGGTCGAGCTGGACGGGCTGCTGGAGCGCCGCGCGGCGCGCGAGCCGCTCGCCTACGTGCTCGGCGAGTGGGGCTTCCGCCGGCTGACGCTGAAGACCGACGCGCGCGCGCTCGTGCCGCGGCCGGAGACGGAGGTCGTCGTCGAGCGGGCGCTCGCGCTGCTGCGCGGCGTCGAGGCGCCGCGCGTGCTCGACATCGGCGTCGGCTCGGGCGCGATCGCGCTCGCGCTCAAGGACGAGCGGCCCGACGCCTCGGTCGTCGGCGTCGACGTCTCCGAGGGCGCGCTCGCGCTGGCGCGCGAGAACGCGCAGCGGCTCGGCCTCGACGTCGAGCTGCGCGAGGGCGACGAGTCGGCGGCGGGGGAGGGCTGGGACCTCGTCGTCTCGAACCCGCCCTACGTCGACTCGCTCGAGGGGCTGCAGGCCGAGCTGCACTTCGAGCCGCGCACCGCGCTCGTCGGCGAGGACATGCACGCGCGGATCGCCGCCGCCGCCGAGACGCGCGCGCTCGTGCTCGAGGTCGGGGCCGGCCAGGCGCAGGACGTGGCCGCGCTGCTGCGGCGCTGCCGCTATCGCCAGGTGGTCGTGACGCCCGACCTCGCCGGCATCGAGCGCGTCGTCGAGGGCTTGCGGTGAGCCCGGCCGCCGAGGCGCTGCGGCGCGGCGAGCCGGCCGTGCTGCCGACCGACACCGTCTACGGGCTCTGCTGCGAGGCGACCGCGCGCTCGTCCACGGAGCGGATGTACGCGCTCAAGCGGCGCGAGCTCTCGCAGCCGTCGGCCCTGCTCGCGGCGAGCGTCGACGACCTCGTCGCCGCCGTCCCCGAGCTGGCCGGGCTGCCGGTCCTCACCGGCGCGTACACGCTCGTGCTCCCGAATCCGGCGGGCCGCTTCCCCTGGATCTGCGGCGAGACGCCGGCGGCGATCGGCGTCCGCGTGCCCGACCTGCCGCCGGCGGCCGCCTCGGTCGTGCGGGAGCTCGGCGTCGTCGTCGCCACGAGCGCGAACCTGCACGGCGGGCCCGACCCGCGCCGGGTCGAGGAGCTCGACCCGGAGCTCCGGGCGGGCGTCGGCGCGGTCGTGGACGTCGGCGAGCTGCCCGGAACGCCGTCGACGGTGATCTCCCTCACCGGTCCCGAGCCGCGGGTGCTGCGCGAGGGCGGCGGCCCGGTGGCCGAGGCGCTGAGTACGATCCGCGCATGGCCGCCATCCAGCACAGCTTCCGGCAGCTGACCACCACCGGCCTCGCCGAGGTCGACCCGGACGTCGCGCGCCTGCTCGGCGCGGAGCTCGAGCGCCAGCGCGGGCAGATCGAGCTGATCGCGTCCGAGAACTTCACGTGGCCGTCGGTGCTCGAGGCGGTCGGCTCGGTGCCCACGAACAAGTACGCGGAGGGCTATCCGGGCAAGCGCTACTACGGCGGCTGCGAGGTCGTCGACGAGATCGAGCAGCTCGCGATCGACCGCGCGAAGTCGCTCTTCGGCGCCGAGCACGCGAACGTGCAACCGCACGCGGGCGCGCAGACGAACATGGCGGTGTACATGGCGGCGCTGCAGCCGGGCGACACGCTGCTCGGGCTGCGGCTCGACCACGGCGGCCACCTCACGCACGGGCTGAAGGTGAACTTCAGCGGCCGGCTGTACACGATCGCGTCGTACGGCGTCTCGCGCGAGACGATGACGGTCGACTACGACGAGGTGCTGCAGCTCGCGAAGGAGTGCCGGCCGAAGCTGATCGTCTGCGGCGGCTCCGCGTATCCGCGCACCGTCGAGACGCAGAGGTTCCGCGAGATCGCCGACGAGGTCGGCGCGCTGCTGCTGTGCGACATGGCGCACTTCGCGGGCCTCGTCGCCGCCGGCCTGCATCCGAATCCGGTCGAGCACTGCGACTTCGTCACCTCGACCACGCACAAGACGCTCGCCGGCCCGCGCGCGGGCTTCATCCTCTGCCGGGAGGAGCACGCGCAGGCGGTCGACCGCGCCGTCTTCCCGGGCATGCAGGGAGGGCCGCTCGAGCACACGATCGCCGCGAAGGCGACCTGCTTCAAGATCGCCGCGTCCGACGCGTTCCGCGACTACCAGCGGCAGATCCGTGCGAACGCGGACGCGCTCGCGTCGACGCTGGTCGACGGCGGGCTCGACCTCGTCACGGGCGGGACGGACACGCACCTGATGCAGGTCGACCTGCGCAACTCGGAGTGGACGGGCAAGGACGCCGAGCTGCGGCTGCACGACGTCGACATCACCGTCAACCGGAACACGGTGCCGTTCGACGAGCGGCCGCCGACGGTCGCGTCGGGTGTGCGGATCGGCACGCCGGCGATGACGATGCGCGGCTTCGACGAGGACGACTTCCGCGAGACCGGGAGGATCATCTGCGACGCGCTGACGGACTCGCCCGACCTCGACGCGCTGCGCGGGCGCGTGGCCGCGCTGTGCGACAAGCGTCCGCTCTACCCGGGCTTCCGCGGCTACACGACCTACGACGCGTGAAGCGGCTGACGGTCGTCGAGCATCCGCTCGTCCAGCACAAGCTCTCCTATCTGCGGGACGTCGACACGCCGACGGTGCACTTCCGCAAGCTCGCGAACGAGATCACGCTGCTGCTGACCTACGAGGCGACGAAGGATCTGCCGACCGAGGACTACGAGATCGAGACGCCGCTCGAGCGGATGACGGCGCAGCGCATCTCGGGCAAGAAGGTGGCGGTGTGCCCGGTGCTGAGGGCGGGCGTCGGGATGCTCGACGGCGTGCTCTCGCTCGTGTCGAGCGCGCGTGTCGGCTTCATCGGCATGTACCGCGACGAGGAGACGCTCGAGCCCGTCCAGTACTACTCGAAGCTGCCGACCGACCTCGGCGACCGCGATGCGATCGTGCTCGACCCGATGCTCGCGACCGGCCACTCGAGCGCCGCCGCGATCGAAGCGGTCAAGGACGCGGGCGCCCAGTCGGTGACGCTCGTCTGCATCGTCGCGGCGCCTCCCGGCGTCGACTACATCCACGAGCGGCATCCGGACGTGCACATCGTCTGCGCCTCACTCGACCGCGGCCTGAACGAGAAGGGCTTCATCGTGCCGGGGCTGGGCGACGCGGGCGACCGGCTGTACGGCACGAAGTAGCGGCGCGCCGTCCTCGGCTCGCACGTCAGCGCGGATCGAACGAGAGCGCGAGGAACCGGTCGATCATGGCGTTGACCTGCTCCGGCACCTCGAGGTGGTTGAAATGGCCGGCGCCGACCGTGAGGCCGAGCTGGACGTCCGGCTTGAGCCGCAGCAGCCGCGCCGGCTCGTCCGTCGTCGACGGCGCCGATCGGATCACGAGCACCGGGACCTCGCAAAGCCCGAGGGCTCCGGCGCCGTTCCAGCTCGTCACGTTCTCGATCACCGCGCGCGCGACCGCGAGCCGGACAGCGCACATCGTCTCGACGATGCGCGCCGCGAGCTCGGCGTCCGCGGTCGGTCCCGCCGTTTCGACGACGTAGAGGCGGCGGGCGGCCTCGCCGTCCGGCCCGTCCATCGCGGCGGCGAACGCGTCGTAGACGCGCGCCGACGCGGGGACGAGGTCGATCGGCCCCGGGTCGACGCCGACCACGCCGCCGACGAGCGAGGGCCAGCGCGCGCCGAGCTCGACCGCGATCATCCCGCCGAGGCTGTGCTGACGACGATCGGGCTCTCGATCCCGAGCTCGCCGCAGAGCCAGGCGGCATCGTCAGCCAGCGACGGGATGTCGTAGCCGTCGTCGGGCCGGCTGCTCCGCCCGCAGCCGCGCAGGTCGAAGGTCGTCGTGCGGCACGTGCGCGAGAAGTAGGCGAGCTGCGGCTCCCAGAAGCCGTGGTCGCAGCACCATCCGTGCACGAACAGGAGCTCGGTCGCTCCGGCGCCGCCGCGTTCGTAGTGGAGCCGCAGGCCGTCTCGCTCGACGAATGGCATGGCCGCCTCCTTGCAGGCCAGTATCCGCCGCCCGCACGCCCGGCTCGAGGCCGCACGCAGAGGATTCGCGGCAGCCGGCGCTAAGGTGGTGCGCATGGACGTCGCGGCGCTCGTGCGCGACGTGGGCGGTTCGCACCACAGCGTCTGGGCGGTGCTGACCGACCACCCGCAGGTGGTCTGGGGCGCGCTCGTGGCGCTCGCGGTGGTCGTCCTGCTCACGCCGGCCGTCGGCGGCATGGCGCGGCTGCTCGGCGTCGTCGACAGCCCCGGCGGACGCCGGCTGAACCGGCGCCCGGTGCCGCGGCTCGGCGGGCTTGCGCTCTTCCTCGGCATCTTCGTGCCCGCGCTCGCGTTCGTGCCGTTCACCCGCGAGACGCGCGGGCTGCTGCTCGGCGCCGCGGTCGCCGTCACCGTCGGCGCGGTCGACGACTTCCGCGGGCTGCGCTGGTTCGAGAAGCTCGGCGGCCAGGTCGCCGCGGCGGCGATCCCGACGATCTTCGGGATCTGGGTCGACCGCTTCACCTTCCCGCTGCTCGGGCGGCACGAGCTGCCGGAATGGATCGGGATCCCGCTGACGATCGTCTGGATCGTCGCGATCATGAACATGGTCAACTTCCTCGACGGGCTGGACGGGCTCGCCTCGGGGGTCGCGGCGATCGCCGGGCTGACGTTCGCCGTGATCGCGCTCTCGCTCGCGAAGACGGACGCGGCCATCCTGTCGGCGATCCTCTGCGGCGGCTGCCTCGGGTTCCTCCGGCACAACTTCTATCCGGCGAGGATCTTCATGGGCGACTCCGGCGCGCTGTTGCTCGGGTTCCTGCTCGCCGCGATCTCGGTGCAGGGCCTGCTGAAGACGGCTGCGACCGTCGCGGTGTTCTTCCCGCTGCTCGTGCTCGCCGTGCCGATCGTCGACACGACCTTCGTCGTGCTGCGCCGGCTCCGGCACGGGGAGAAGGTCTTCGAGGGCGACCAGGCGCACCTGCACCACCGCTTCCTCCGCCGCGGCTTCTCGCAACCGCGCGCGGCGGTGACGATCTGGGCGTGGTGCCTGTCGCTCGCGGCGGCGGCGCTCGCGACGCGCTTCGTCCCGTTCCGCGCCCATGGCGTCTGGCACCTCTGGCCGACCGTGATCGCCGGCTGCATCGGCTTCGTCGCGGTCGCGATCTCGGTCTACGTCGTCTACGTGCTCGAGATCGTCAAGTTCGGCAACCCGTACCAGCGCCGCCGGGCCGAGGACGACCCGCTCCGCCGGACGGCCTGAGCAAACGGGGACACTCCCCGTCACGTCTGTGTGCCGACTTCGTGCCGATTCGTCACGCACGAAGATGCTGCAAGCAGGCGATTCGAGACGAAGAGCCGTCCGTACGATCCATGGCACGCAGGACGCGTCGACCGCCGGCCCGCAAGCAGACGGGGATAATCCCCCTTACGACTTCGTCACGGGAGGGGCGGCTGCTTCGGCCCGGTCCACGAAGGCGGCCAGCAGCTCGTTGAAGGGCTCGCCGAGCCGCTGCACGGAGTGGCCGGCGCCCGGCAGGACGGCTCGCTCCGCCGGCAGCTCGCGCTGCAGCACGTCGCACACCGCCTCGAACGCCGCGCTGTGCGCGCCCGAGACGACGAGCTTCGGGAACGCGGTCGCGCGTAGCGCCTCGAACGGGATCTCCGCCTCCCAGGGATAGCGCTCGACCATCAGCGTCCGCGCGCCCTGCAGGAGCGCCGGGGAGAAGCGGCCGCTCGGCACCGGCGCGCCGACCGTCTCGAGGAACGCCCGCAGGAACGTCTCCGGATCGCTGCGGCGCTCCCACAGCGCCGTGCTCCGGGCGACGAACGCGTCGACGGCCGGGTCGCCGGCCGCGACGCCGAGGCACGGCGGCTCGACCACGCAGAGCGAGCGCAGCCGCCCGGGGTACAGCACCGCCGCGAACAGGCAGATGACGCCGCCGTAGGAGTGCCCGACGAGGTGCGTGCCCGGCTCGACGAGCGGCTCGAGCCAGCGCGCCTCCTCCTCGAAGTCGACGGCGGCGACCTCCGGCCCGGGCGGGAAGCCGCGCCGGGTCGGCACGACGAGCTCGAACCGCGCCTCGAGCGGCCGCTGCGCGCCCCACGTCGCCTCGCCGCCGACGACGCTGCCGTGGACGAGCAGGAGCCGCGGCCGGTAAGTGGATCGGGTCACGAAATGATCGTACAAACTTGGACGAAAATGCGCCGTCTGACGCTAACTCAGTGTTACAAGCTCGGCCGCCCCGTCTGCTAATCTCGCCCCGCAGATGCAGGCCGCCACCCCGTCTTCCTTCGATCCCGCAGGGGCCGGTGGCGTTCTTCTCGCGGCGCTCCTCGTCTGCATCGGCCTCGGCGTCCTCGTCGGCTGGGCGGCCGGCGCGGCGGGCATCGGCGCCCTCGTCGGCGCGATCGTCGGCATCCTCGCCGGCATCGCCGCGGTGTACCGCCGCTACGGTCACACGTTCTGATGCGGACGGCGATCTTCTCCACGCCTCGGCCCGAGCCGAGCCATCTGCTTCCCGCGCTCGGCGGCAGCCTCGTGATCCTGCTCGCCCTGCCGGTCTTCCTCGTCGGCGGCTGGAGCATCGGCGGCTGGGCGCTCGCGGCGGTGCTCTGGGCGGCGCTGCACGCGATCGACGCCTTGCTGCTCCGCGCCCGCGTCGGCGCGGGTAACCTCGCCCGCTCGGGTGTGCACGCGTTCGGACTCTTCTTCAAGGCGATCGGGCTGCTCGTCGTCCTCGTGGCGGCGGCCGTGGCGAGCCCGCACCTCGCGGTCGCGGCCGCGGTGACGTACGCGCTCGCTTACACGTTCGAGCTCGGCCTCTCGCTCGTCACCTACTTCGGGGCGGCGAAGTGAGGTACCGCCTGCTGACGCTCGCGATCCTCGGCGCGCTCGCACTGCCGCAGGCCGCGTCCGCGCGGGGCCAGTTCGACCCGTCGATCGAGTTCGAGCAGCACGAGTGGATCCCGATCCATCTCGGCCCGCTGAACCTCTCGATCACGAAGGCGGTCGTCTACCTCTTCCTCTCGGCGGCGCTGACGATCCTGCTCGGCGTGGCGCTGATGCGCGTCCGCGTCCCGGGCCGGCGGCAGGCCGCCGGCGTGATCGTCTACGAGATCGCGCAGACCCAGGTCGCCGAGCAGGGCCTCCCGTCGAAGCACGTCGGCCGCTGGTTCCCGTACGTGGCGACGCTGATGCTCTTCATCTGGATGGTGAACATGCTCGGCTTCCTGCCGCTGCCGCTCACCGGCGAGACCTACCACGGCATCCCGACGTGGGGCATCTACGCGGCGACGTCGTCACTCTCGGTGACGCTCGCGCTCGCGATCGTCACCTTCCTGTTCACGCACTTCGAGGGCATCCGCTGGAACGGGCCGATCCACTACTTCAAGTCGTGGATCCCGGACGTGCCGAAGGCGCTGCTGCCGCTGATCATCCCGCTCGAGGTGCTCGGCCAGTTCATGCGGCTGATCTCGCTGAGCGTCCGACTCTTCGCGAACATGCTCGCCGGGCACATGCTGATCCTGACCTTCATCGGGCTCGGCTTCGTGCTCACGAGCATCCCGATCGCGATCATCGGCACCGCCGCCGCCGCGCTCTTCTATCTCTTCGAGGTCGTGATCGTCGTCTCGATCCAGGCCTTCATCTTCGCTGCTCTGTCCGCCATCTACATCGGCTCGGCGATCGAGCCGGAACACTAGGAAGGGGAACCCCGCATGCTCCACACCGTCATCGCCGCCGC
>DASSSR010000068.1:0-9860 GCA_035708345.1 Gaiellaceae bacterium | reverse complement strand
CTCCGCGCCGGCTCGCGCTGGGGCACCTGCTTCGATCCCGTCAGCGCGAGCTACGCCTTGGGCGTAGCGAGCGCAACGCCGCCGCGACCGCTGACGCGCAGCGTCACCGGTCCCGGCGAATCGGACTGCGGCTCGCCCGGCGCGACGAGCCTCACAGGCCTTTCGGCACGAAGCGCGCCGGGGACCGCGCTCCCCGGCGCGCGCAGTTCCGTTACGCGGCCGGGCGCGCAGCGCCCGACTCGCTTAAAAGCCGGGCTCCTCGAACGCCGGCAGCGGGCTGCGCGGCAGGCCGGGGCGCGGCGGGCCCTCGTTGTACTCGGAGGGCGCGACGTCGTTCGGCCCGTCCGGGTAGAAGACGCTCGCGAGCTTCTGGATCTGCCGCCGGCCCGGGCCGAGCTCGAACTGGCCGCCGCCGTACATGCGGATGCCGCGCTCCTCGCACTCCTCGACGCACTCGAGCAGCCGCCGCAGGGTGCCGAACCGCGACGGCTTGACGTTCAGCCACCGCGGCTCGACCGGCAGCTTGCGCACGTCCGCCCATGAGTGGATCGGGGCGTCGAAGCTGAGCCTGTCCTCCGCGCCCGCGAGCGCCTCGCCGCACTCGCCCTCGAGCCAGGCGTCCTCGAGCACGGCCTCCGGCAGCGCCTCCTTGACGCGCCGGTAGAGAGCCGGATCGGGCGCGAGGTCGACCGAGGTGCCGCGGTAGTACGCCTTGAAGTCGACGACCCGGACGCGGTCGGTCTCGGCGAGCGTCGCGAGCAGCGCGTCGTCCCACGTCTCCTCCGCGTCCAGCTTGAACTCGAGCTCCGGATCGAGCTCGCGGTACGGCGCGATGTCCGCCCGCGTCGAGGCGACGAAGCGCACCGGGCCGTACGAGCGGCCGACCGCCTCGGCGAAGGACTTCCCGGCCTGGCGCAGCGCAAGGTCGAGCGCGGCGCTCTCGAAGGCCCAGCGGCGGTAGTCGTGCGACGCCTCCATCCCCGGCTCCTCGTGGAAGAGGTCGAGCTCGTCGAGCCGGCGCGAGAAGTCGTGCAGCGACCACGTGCCGGCGAGCATCGCGTCGGTCGGGAAGCCGTCGTGGTCGGGCGCCGTGTAGGTGACGTCCTCCCCCTGCCCCGTCTCGTCGTCGCCGTGCAGGATCACCGTCGTCGTCACCCGCGTGAACTCGGGCGAGACCGAGAGCTCGCGCCGCTGCACCGACCAGTCGTCGATCCGCACCTGGAGCTTCGAGATCTCCTCCCACAGCGACGGCATACTCCGATCCTATGCGGACGGGAGGCTGCCTCTGCGGCGCCGTGCGGTACGCCGTGGAGGGCGAGCCGTTGCACGTCGGCCGCTGCCACTGCGCCGACTGCCGCAAGCGGTCGGGCAGCGCGTTCGCGATCTACGGCCACTGGCCGTGCGACGCGTTCCGGCTCGAGGGCGAGCTCGCCGACTACGGCGGCGACCGCTTCTGCGGGCGATGCGGCTCGCGGGTCGGCCTGATCGAGGACGACCTCGTCGAGCTCAACCTCGGCACGCTCGACGACGCGCCGTTCGACCTCGTCCCCGACACCGAGATCTGGATCAAGCGCCGCGAGCCGTGGCTGCACGCGGTCGACGGCGGGGCGCAGCACGAGGAGAGCCGACACTGATCCACGCCCTGCCGCAGCCCGGCACGCTCGTGGCCGGCGCCTCGCTCGCCGGCGTCCGCATCGGCGAGACCGCCGCGCAGGTGCGCCTGCACCTCGGCCGCGACTTCGGCGTCTGCCGCGGCTGCGCCACGACGACGTGGTACTTCACCTACCGGCACTTCGACGACCGGGGGCTCGCCGTCGAGTTCTCGCACCGGCGCGTCTCGGCCGTCTACACGCTCTGGCAGCCGCCGGGCTGGCGCGGCCCGCACGGGCTCCGGCTCGGCGACGAGGAGGCCGCGGTCACGACCGCCGTCCCCGGCGTCGTGCCGGTCGCGTGCAGCGGCTACACCGCGCTGATGCAGCGGCGCAGCGCGTACCTGATCGTCGGCGGCCGCCTCTGGGGGTTCGGGCTCTTCCGCAGGGGCGCGTCGCCGTGCCGGTGATCGAGCTCGCCGACGTGCAGGCGGCCGCGGGGGTGCTCGCGGGCGTCGCGCACCGCACGCCCGTCCTCACCTCGCGCACGCTCGACGAGCGCACCGGCTCCCGGGTCTTCCTGAAGGCGGAGTGCCTGCAGCGCGCCGGCGCGTTCAAGTTCCGCGGCGCATACAACAAGCTCGCGTCGCTTCCGGAGGGGCAGGACGTGATCGCCTACTCGTCCGGGAACCACGCGCAGGCGGTCGCGCTCGCGGCACGGCTGCGCGGCGTGCGCGCGACGATCGTCATGCCGGAGGACGCGCCCGCCGCGAAGCTGGAGGCGACGCGCGGCTACGGCGCCGAGGTCGTCACCTACGACCGCTGGACCGAGAGCCGCGAGCAGATCGGCGCGCGCCTGGCCGAGGAGCGCGGGCTCGCGCTCGTGCGGCCCTACGACGACCCGCTGATCATGGCCGGGCAGGGGACGGTCGCGCTCGAACTGCTCGAGGACGTGCCCGAGCTCGACGTGCTCGTCGCCCCGGTGAGCGGCGGCGGGCTGATCGCCGGCTGCGCGACGGCGGCGAAGGCGCTGCGCCCGGAGATCCGCGTCGTCGGCGTCGAGCCCGCGGCCGGCGACGACACCGCCCGCTCGCTCGCCGCGGGCGAGCGCGTCAACGTCGGCGTGCCGCGGACGATCGCGGACGGGCTCGGCGCGCCGGAGCCCGGCGAGCTGACGTTCGCGGTCAACCGCGAGCTGGTCGAGGAGGTGGTCACGGTCGAGGACGAGGAGCTCGTCGACGCGATGACGTTCCTCTTCGACCGGCTGAAGCTCGTCGTCGAGCCGAGCGGGGCCGCGGGCGTCGCGGCGCTCCTCCACGGCCGCATCCCGCGCGGCCGCGTCGGGATCGTCGTCTCAGGCGGGAACGTCGGCGCCGCGCGGTTCGCCGAGCTCGTTCTCGGGCGGCACGGCGAGGCCTGAGCAGAGCACCTCGACGACGTGCCGCTCGGCGGCGGCGACCTCGTCCTCGTCGCCCGGCAGCCGGCCGAGCACCCAGCCGCTGATCAGCTCGTCGATGCCGCCGTAGAAGATGACGGCCGCGGTGTCGGCGTCGAGGTCGCGCCGGAACTCGCCGCTCGCCTGGCCGTCGCCGATCACGCGCCGGATCGCGCCGATCGGCTTCACGAGCTCGCCGACGTGCTCCTCCACCTCGGCGGTGCGCGCGATCTCGCGGATGACGACGCGGACGACGTCCGGCTCGACGAGCCAGCTCGAGAAGAGCGCGCGCGCGATCCCGCCCAGCCGCTCGGCCGCCGTGCCCTCCGACTCCTCCGCCTCGTGGATCTGGTCGAGCACGGTCGACCAGTGCTCGCGGAAGATCGTCTCCAGCACCTCGTCCTTCGAGCTGAAGTAGTGGTAGAGCAGGCCGTGCGCGACGCCGGCCTCCTCGGCGATGTCGCCGACGCGCGAGGTGTGGAAGCCCTTGCGCGCGAAGACGCGGGCGGCGGCGTCGAGGATCGTCCGCCGTTTCTCCTCGGCTGCGGTCGCGCGCTCGGGCAAGGCCGAGCCAGGGTAGTGCTAGGTTCGCGGCGGATGCAAGCGCCGCTCGGGGGGATTCTCGTCGTCGACCTGACGCGATACCTCCCCGGCGCCTTCGCCTCGCGCGAGCTGCTGCGGCTGGGGGCGCGCGTCGTCCGTGTCGAGCAGCCGAGCGGCGACCCGATGCGGGAGACCTCGCCGGAGTGGCACGACGAGCTGAACGGCGGCAAGGAGTCGGTCGTGTGCGACCTGCCGGCGGAGGCGCCCCTGGCCCGGGCGCTGCTGGCGCGCGCGGACGTCGTGCTCGAGTCGTTCCGGCCGGGCGTCGCGGCCCGGCTCGGCGTCGGCCCCGACGACGCGCCGGCCGGCTGCGTCTACTGCTCGATCACCGGCTTCGGCCACGGCAACGCGCACGAGCGGCGCGCCGGCCACGACCTCAACTACCTCGGCTGGGCGGGCGTGCTCGAGCGCACGGCGCCGGCTCTGCCGCCCGTGCAGGCGGCCGACCTCGCCGCGGGCGCGCTCGGTGCCGTGACGGAGATCCTCGCCGCCCTCGTCGCGGGCGGCGGCGCCCGGCTCGTCGTGTCGATGACGCACCGCTCCCACCCGCTCGCGGCGCGGGCGCCGGTGCTGACGGACGGCTACGCCTGCTACTCGATCTACGCGTGCGCGGACGGGCGGATGCTGACCGTCGCGGCGCTCGAGCCGCGCTTCTTCGCCCGCCTGTGCGAGGTGGTCGGCCGGCCCGAGCTCGCCGGGCGGCAGTACGACGCCGACCAGGCGGGACTGCGCGCGGAGCTCGCGGCGACGTTCGCGCAGCGCCCCCTGGCAGACTGGCTGGCCGTGGTGGACGCCGAGGACGTCTGCGTGGGGCCGGTCGCGACGCGGGAGGAGGCGGCGGAGTTCGCGTCGCCGCCGCTCGGCGCCCCTCCGGCGCTCGGCGCGCACACGGCCGCCTGGCGCGCGGAGCTCGGCCTGTGATCCTCGCGGAGCCGCACGCCGTCGAGCTCCTGCGCGTCGACCGCGGCGCGCTGACGGTCGGCTCGAGGCAGCTGGTCGCGAACGCGGGCGACGGCGCCTTCTCGCCGGACGGGACCCTCGTCGCCTTCGTCCGCGAGGGCGACCTCTGGGTCGCGAACAGCGACGGCACCGGGCAGCGCGCGCTCGCGCGGACGCCGAAGGTCGTCGAGTCGGGGCCGAGCTGGCTGCCGAGCGGGAACGCGATCGTCTACTCCGCGAAGACGGCGGACGGCTCGCCGCAGGTGCGCGTCTTCCGGCTGCCGACGGGGCCGTCGCAGAAGCTGGCGGACGGGACGGCGGCGGCGGTGTCGCCGCAGGGGCGGATCGCCTACGTCGCCGGGCAGAGGGTCGTCGTCGGCGGCCGCGCCTGGGACACGGCGACGGCGTTCTCGCAGGTCGCCGACCTCGCATGGTCGCCGGACGGCTCGACGCTCGCGTACAGCGCGACCGACGCGGCCACGGGCGTCTCGTCGGTCGTCGTCGACGACGGCGTCTCGCAGCGATTCGGCCCGGCCGGGACGAGCCCGGTGTGGTCGCCGGACGGCTCGCGCATCGCGTTCCGGACCGTCGGCGGGCTGCGCACGATGGCGCCCGACGGGAGCGACGTCCAGCCGCTCGGCACCGGCACGGCGGTCGACTGGAAGAGCGTGCCGACCGGCGCCGTCGTCTGGCCGAACCTCGTCCAGCGGCCGCCGAGCGGGCTCGTGATCGAGCGCGCGCGCAACGGCCACTGGCTGCTCGGCTTCACGTCGATGGTCGACAACCGCGGCCCGGGCACGCTCTGGATCAAGGGCCGCCGGCAGCCGGGCGCCGGCGTCATGCAGGTGCGGCAGATCCTCTACCTGCGCAGCGGCGCGACGCGCGTCGACCCCGCGTCCGGGGAGCTGCACTACGTCGTCGCGCCGCCTCACTACCACTGGCACATGCTCGGCTTCGTCCACGCCGAGCTGCGCAACGCCGGCGACTTCGCGCTGCGCGTGCGCGACCACAAGAGCGGCTTCTGCATCGCCGACCACTACGGGACCGCGATCGGCGTCCCGCACGGACCGCCGCGCTTCCTCGGCAACTGCGCGCAGTTCGACCCGCGCGCGACCTACGTCGAGGAGGGTGCGTCGGTCGGCTACACCGACCGCTATCCCGCCTTCTTCCACGGCCAGCAGCTCGACATCACCGGGCTGAAGAGCGGCCGCTACTGGCTCGTCCACATCGCGAACGAGGACTTCCACCTGCGCGAGCTGCGCTACGACGACAACACGGCGTCGGCGCTGATCCGGCTCACCTGGAGCGGCGGCACGCCGCACGTGACGACGCTGCGCACGTGCACGAAGGCGCGCTGCTGAGCGTCACGTCTCCTTGTCGTCCTCCCTGCCGATGCGGCCGAGCGCGCGCTGGAACTCGGCCGGGACGATCCAGACCTTGTTCGACTCGCCCTGCGCGATCTGCGGCAGCGCCTGCACGTACTGGTAGGCGAGCAGCTGCGGGTCGGGGTCGCCCTCGTGGATCGCCTTGAAGACGGTGTCGATCGCCTTCGCCTGGCCCTCGGCCTCGAGGATCGTCGCCTCGCGCTTGCCCTGCGCCTTCAGCACGGCGGCCTGCTTCTCGCCTTCCGCGGTGAGGATCGCCGCCTGCTTCTGCCCCTCCGCGGTCAAGATCGCCGCCCGCTTGTCGCGGTCGGCGCGCATCTGCTTCTCCATCGCGTCCTGGATCGTCGCGGGCGGGTCGATCGCCTTCAGCTCGACGCGGTTGACACGGATGCCCCACTTGCCGGTCGCCTCGTCGAGCACGCCGCGCAGCTGGCCGTTGATCTCGTCGCGCGAGGTGAGCGTCTTCTCCAGCGTCATGTTGCCGATCACGTTGCGCAGCGTCGTCACCGTCAGCTGCTCGATCCCCTGGATGTAGTTGGCGATCTCGTACGACGCCGCCTTCGCGTCGGTGACCTGGAAGTAGATGACCGTGTCGATGCTGACGACGAGGTTCTCCTCCGTGATCACCGGCTGCGGCGGGAACGAGACCACCTGCTCGCGCAGGTCGATCAGCGGCCGGAGCCGGTCGATGAACGGGACGACGAGCGCGAGCCCCGGCGACAGCGTCCGGTGGTAGCGGCCGAGGCGCTCCACGACCCGCGCGCGTGCCTGCGGGACGATGCGCACCGACCGCGAGAGGACGGAGACGACGAACGCCGCGACGACCAGGACGACGATGAGTGCGACCACCGAGCTCTCCTTTACTCGTAGACGAGCGCGGTTGCGCCCTCGATCTTGACCACTTCGACCCGCGTGCCCGGCTCGATCGTCTGGTCGGGCATGAACGCGCGGGCCGACCAATCCTCGCCGCCGATGCGCACGAGGCCGCCGTTCTGGTCGACCCGCTTCAACACGATCGCGTGCGCGCCCTCGAGCGCCGCCGTGCCGGTCCGCATCGCCGCCGGCATGTGCAGGTGTGCCCGGGCGAGCGGCCGCAGGACGGCGAGCGACGCGAGCGACGCCCCCGCGAAGACGAGCACCTGCAGCGCGACGCCGAGCCCGGCGACCGCGGCGAGCGCCGCGGCGACCGCGGCGAACGCGATCGGGCCGAGGAAGAACAGCCCCGGCGTGAAGATCTCCCCCACCGCCAGGATCACCGCCGCGATCGTCCAGGCGAGCCACGCTGCCATGACTAGAGCTTAAGCTCGCGCAGGCTCTCTATACGAGGCGCGAAGCCGGGCCTCAGCCCGAGCCGGTCGAGCAGGACCGCCTGCATGCCGACCGCGCGGGCGCCCTCGACGTCGTCGTCGACGCTGTCGCCGACCATCAGCGCCTGCCGCGGGCCCACCTCCAGCAGGTCGAGCACGGCGCGGAAGATCGACGCGTGCGGCTTCGTCTTCCCGTGGTGGAACGAGCTGATGCCGGCGTCGATCTCGAGCGCGTGGTGCGCGGCGAACTCGCGCACGTCGCGCGCGGAGTTGGAGACGAGCCCGATGCGGACGCCGCGCACGCGCAGCTCCCGCAGCACCGGCAGCGTGTCCTCGTACAGCTCGAAGTTCTCGTGCCGCTGCCAGCGGGAGGTCAGCTCGACGGCGACCTCGCGCGCGGCAGGCGCGTCGCCGCCCATGCCGCGGACGATCCGCTCGGTGAAGGCGACCCACATCTCCTCGTCGTGGTCGAGCTCGGGATGCCGCTGCAGGGCGACGAACGCGGCGTCGCGCGCCTGCTCGTACCGCCCCGGGTCGAGCGTCAGCCCGAACCGCGCCCCGCAGCTGACGTAGCCCTCGGGGCTCAGCTCCGGGCCGGGCCGGGCGAGCGTGAAGTCGACGTCGAAGAGGACGGCGCGGATCACGCCACCCAGTCCAGCACGTCGAGGTGGGACGG
Source organism: Gaiellaceae bacterium (assembly GCA_035708345.1). Lineage (GTDB taxonomy): Bacteria > Actinomycetota > Thermoleophilia > Gaiellales > Gaiellaceae > Palsa-739. The sequence goes on along the minus strand of DASSSR010000068.1, from coordinate 1,926 downwards.
CAGCGTGCCGTGCTCGGACCAGGCGGTCGTCTGCACGATCGTCCAGCCGATCATCCGCCCGCGGTCGAGGCCGAGCTCGGCGAGCCGGTCGAGCCGGTACAGCAGCGCGCGCCTCGAGTGGCCGAGCTCGCCCGAGCGGAGGATCGGCGCCGCCTGGAACTCGCGCTCGGCGGCGAGCGGCTTCGGGTCGATCACGAGCCACGGCTCCCGCTCCGCGGCGAGGACGTTGTCGCCGTGCAGGTCCTGGTTGCAGAGCACGAGCTCGCCCTGCGACGGCGCGAGCTCCCGCGCGAGCGCGCGCGCACGGTCGTCGAGCTCGCCGAGCTCCTCCCAGGATCCGATCTCGTCCACGAGCGTATGGAAGCCGTCCGGGGCGACCCAGAGCCGCGGCAGCAGCCCGGCGAGCACGTCCATCGCCTGCTCGGTCGGCAGCCGCGAGAGCGGAGTGCCCGGCTCGCAGAGCTCGAGCAGCAGCGCGTGGCGCTCGTCGTCCCGGTCGAGCAGCCGGACCGCGCCCGCGCCGTCCCAGCGGGCGAGCGCGTCCGCCTCCTGGAGCGACTCGCGGTGCGGCTCGCTCACCTTCAGCACCGCCGGCGAGCCGTCGGCGCGCACGACGCGGTAGGCGTCACCCGCCGCGCCGGAGCCGAGCCGCTCGACGAGCGTCAGCCGCCAGCGCGCGAGGAGCTCTTCCACGAGCCGATGTCGAGCCGACGATTGGCGAGCGAGGGCAGGTCGGCGCGGATCCGGCGCAGCCGCGCGAGGTCGAGCTCCGCGACGACGACCGTCTCCTCGTCGGGCGCCTGGGCGAGCACCGTCCCCCACGGGTCGGCGACGAGCGAGCGGCCGTACGCGGCGTCGCCGACCTGCGCCGCCGCCGCGACGTAGAGCTGGTTCTCGATCGCGCGGGCGCGCAGGAGCACGTGCCAGTGGTCGCGCCCGGTGACGGCGGTGAAGTTGGCCGGCACCGTCACGAGCTCGGCGCCGTCGACCGCGAGCAGCCGGTACAGCTCCGGGAAGCGGACGTCGTAGCAGACGCTCAGCCCGACGCGCCAGCCCTCGACGTCCGCGACCACCGGCTCCGTCCCGGGCTCCTCCACCTCGGACTCGCGGTAGACGCGGCCGCCCACCTCGACGTCGAAGAGGTGGATCTTCCGGTACGCGGCGACGAGCGCTCCCGCCGCGTCGAAGACGCAGCTCGTGTTCGAGAGCTTCTCCCGGCCCTCGCGCAGCTCGGTGATCGAGCCGCCCACGAGCGCGACGCCGAGCGTGCGCGCCCAGCCCGCCATCGCCGCGACCGACTCGCCGCCCTCGAGCGGCTCGGCGGCGGCGCGGTAGTCGTCGGGGCCGCCGACGGCGTTCCACTTCTCCGGCAGGACGACGACGTCGGCGCCGGTCGACGCGGCGCGGGCCACGAGCGCCTCGGCGCGCTCGAGGTTCGCGGCCTTGTCGCGACCGCTCGACAGTTGCACGCACGCGACCCGGATCCGGTCTGGCACGTTTTCGAGGATAGTGCGGAGCCCGGAGCAGATCCTGCGCGAGGCGCGGACGATCGCGATCGTCGGCGCGTCGCCCCGCGAGGGGCGGCCGAGCCACACGGTGATGCGCTACCTGCAGCGGGCGGGCTTCCGCTGCCTGCCCGTCAACCCGACCTGCGCGAAGGTGCTCGGAGTGCGCGCGGTCGCCCGGCTCGCCGACCTCGAGGAGCCGGTCGACCTCGTCGACGTCTTCCGCCGCCCCGAGCACTGCGCCGGCGTCGCGTACGAGGCCGCCGAGGCCGGCGCGCCCGCGCTCTGGCTCCAGCTCGGGATCTTCTCGGAGGAGGCGCGGCGGATCGCCGAGCAGGCCGGGATGGACTACGTCGAGAACGCCTGCACCGCCGTCGTGCACCGGTTCCTGTAGCGAAGCGGTACCCTGAGGCGCTGTCCG
>DASSSR010000067.1:0-12378 GCA_035708345.1 Gaiellaceae bacterium | reverse complement strand
GCGCGTAGCTCGTCCGTCCCCGCGAGCGCGCCAGCGCGCGAGCGACTATGCCCCCAACGGGATTCGAACCCGTGCTACGGCCTTGAAAGGGCCGCGACCTGGACCGCTAGTCGATGGGGGCGGCGCCGGGCCAGGTTACAGGTACATCACCCAGCGGCTGGTTCCGCCGCAGGTGCAGTCCTTGTGCGCGACGGTGCAGGTCCGGCACGTCCAGTACTCCCACCAGATCCACTTGAGGTGCTGCACCTCGAGGACGAAGAGGGCGACGATCCAGAGCAAGATCTCGGTCTGCGACACGTCGCCCAACGTATCGGCACCCACCCGCCTCCGTAAATGGGCCGGGCGGCCCGTTCTGGGCCGCCCGAGGTCCTACCCGTTCGTGCGACCGGCTACAGCCGGGCGCCGGAGCCGCGGCCGACGCCGCCGGCGAAGAGGCTGATCAGCCAGATCAGCGCCACCACGGCGGCCGCGATGAAGAGCCAGTGGAGCACGAACCCGCCGGCGACCAGCGCCAGCGCGATGATGAGCAGAACGATCAGCAGCATGTTCTCGTTGCCTCCTTGAATCCGCCCGCAAGGGTGGGTTACGGAGATGAAACGGCCGAGGCGCGCGCCGGGTTACGCGGGCCGCGGCGCGAGCACGAGGATCGCGTCGCCCTGCTGCGCCTGCGAGAGGCTGAACGAGAACACGCGCGACTCCGTCGTCGCGTCGATCGTCTGCTGGTCGCCGCGCGAGATCGTGCTCGGCAGCGGCGTCTTCGGGCTGAGCGTGCGCGCGAGCGGGACGTGCAGCTGCTGCTGCAGCTCGTCACGCTGGAGGAAGACGACGTACTTCGGCGACGCCCCCGGCGTCGGCGGCATGAACGCGATCACGTTCTTGACGCCGCTCATGTACCTGAACGTGTAGAGCGCGAGCTCGAGGATCTCGCGGCGCACGAGCGTGCCTCGCTGCACCGACGGCTTGCCGGTCGCGATCGCGCAGTTGTCGCCGAGCCCGCAGAGCGAGTACTGCACGGTGTCGCTGCCGTTCACCGGGATCACCTCGTCGCCGTTCGCGTTCTTGCCGCGCACCGCCAGGTAGTGGATCGGGATCTGCTGGTCGGCCGGCGACACCGACGGCGGCTTCGCGAACACGTCGACGAGCTGCTGGCCCGTCGGCAGGTGGTACTCCTTCGACACGTGCGCGGCGATCTGCTTCGCCCCCGTCGTCCCGCCGGCATTCGGCTGCCACGAGGCCCACGCCGGCCCGGAGCCGGTGAGCACGGACCCCGCCGCGAGCACGATCCCCGCCGCCGCCGCGCCCACCGCGGCCGCGAGCAGGATGTAGAACGCCTGGAAGCGCCGCCGGTAGGGACGCCCGGCGTCCGGCGGCTGCTCCGCGCCCGGCGTCACGGGCGTCGGGACGGGCGGCGCCTCGTCGGCCGGCGTCTCCACCGGTGCGCTCGGGGCGGACACGTCCGCTAGCTCCTCTGCCATGCGGGCTCCCGGATCATCATCGCCTGCGGCCACGACGCGTCCTTCGTCCAGTCGATCTCGGGCTTGACGAGCTGCTGCGCGTCGAGCAGCTCCAGCAGGTCGTCCCCGTAGATCTCGCGCTTCTCGACGAGCTCGTCGGCGATCTTCGCCACCTTGTCCTTGTTCTGCTCGACGAAGTAGACGGCGGTCGCGAACGCCTGCCCGAGGATCTCCGCGGCGACGCGCCGCTTGAACGGGTCGCCGAGGATCGACGCGATCGGGTCCTGGTGCACGTCCGCGCTGCCGCGCGTGCGGTTCATGATCTGGAGGCCGATCGCCTCGAACTTGCGCAGGATCCGGTCGCGCGTCTCGTCGCCGTGCTCGGCGCCGCTCAGGTCGAACTGCTGCGGGCCCATGCCGGCGACGCCGACCATCGTCGCGACCTGGTTCGTCACGCCCATCAGGTCGCCGCTGACCCCGTTGCCGTTCTCGCCGTAGAACACCTGCTCCGCCGCCATCGCCGCCAGCCCGTGCACGAGCGAGCCGAAGAACTCGCGCTGCCAGCGGATGCCGAAGCGCTCCTCGCGCTCGAAGCTCTGGTGATGGCCGAGCGACCCGTCCGAGCGCATGCGGATCGAGAGGCGGCTGGACTCGACCTCGGGCCGGTACACGTGCGCGGCCGTCGCGTGCCCGGCCTCGTGGATCGCGACCGCGCGCGTCTCCTGGTCGGTGTACTGGACGTTCACCGCGGCGCCGGCCTCGAGCACCGACATCGCCTCGAGCAGGTCGTCCCACTCGAAGGAGGTGCGGCCGTCGTGGTGCGCGTAGGTGAGCGCGAGCGAGCAGACCTGCTCGATCATCGCCGGCGAGTAGCCGTTCGTGATCCGCGCGATCTCGTCGCGCCGGCGCGGCGTGTCGAGGTCGGCCGCGTGCGCGACCTTCTTCATGTACAGCTCGAAGATGTCCTTGCGGTCGTCCTTCGTCGGCGTGCGGAACCAGACGTGGCGGCCCATGCGGCCCGGCCGCGTCAGCGCCGGGTCGAGCGCGTCGAGCGGGACGTTCGTCGCGCCGATGAAGTAGATCTGCTCCTTGCGCGGCCGCGGCGGGCGCAGGCGCAGCGGCACCCGGCCGATCCGGCGCGGGAAGAAGTAGGTGGCGTCGAGCAGCGTGTTGACGAGGCTCGTGCCGACCCGCCGCGACCACGGCGCGTTGTCGAGGCCGTCCATGACAACGAGCAGCTGGTTGAGCGCGAGCTGGCCCATGCCGCCGCCGAACATGCCGCCCGGCAGCTGGTTGACGATCGCCGGCAGCTTCCGCCGCGCCGGCTCGGGCGCGCGGTACGCGAACACGTGGTCGCGCCACGCCGGGCCCTCGACGATCACGTCGCCGCTCGGGTTGACCGCGCCCCACGGCCCGTAGAAGGTCGGGTTGTTCGACAGCGCGAGCGGGTTCATCCCCTGGCCCTGCAGCGCCGAGCGGCGCATGCCGACCGCGTCGATCTCGTCGATGAAGACGATGCACTGGCCGCCCCACTTGCGCGCGAGCCGCTTCGCCTTCCACGCGAGCCAGCGCACGATCACGACGTCCATGCCGATGAACGTCTGCGCGAAGCCGGAGCCCGGCATCGCGATGAACGGCGCGTTGAAGCTCGTCGCGATCGCCTTCGCGAGCATCGTCTTGCCGGTGCCCGGGGGCCCGTGGAAGAGCAGGCCGCGCTCGCGCTTGCCGCCGGCCCGCTCGAACAGCTCGCCCGACTGCCACAGCGTGACGATGCGGCGCACCTCCTCCTTCGCCTCCGCCTGGCCGCGCACGTCCTCGAGCCGGACGCCCCAGTCCGCGTCGCCCGGCTGGTAGCCGCGCATCTGCGTGATGCCCATCAGCATCAGCGGGCCGAAGAGGATCCCGAAGTTGACGAGGAAGAGCAGCGGCAGCGTGATCAGCAGCTGCCCGATCGTGATCGCGATCGCGCCCGCCGTCGCGCCGGAGACGTGGATGCCGGCGAAGAAGAAGATCGCGGCGACGGCGCCGCCGAGGATCGCCCAGATCAGCGCCCAGCGGTACATGCGCCGCCAGAACCACGCGCGGCGGCGCGCGACGATGTCCTGCTCCATCAGCACGCCGTCGTCGGTGCCGAAGAGGCTCGGCCACGGGATCAGGCGGCGGACGAGCACGTCGACGAGGCCGCGGAAGGCGATCGCCGAGCCGAGCGCCGCGAGCACGGCGCCCCACCACGGCCAGCCGTCCTGCCGGTGCAGGTAGACGATCATCGCCGGGCTCGTCAGCAGCGCGACGACGGTCGCGGCGCGGGCGAGCTTGCGCAGGTCGCGCGCGAGATCCGCCGACTCCTGGTTGATCCGGAACGCGCCGGCTTCCTGCGCGGTGGCCATGGGAGCCCCCCAGTGTAGACGTGGTCTGGCGTAGTCTCGGTACGCGGGAATGAACTCCTTAGATTTTTCGCACGAAGAGGTCGAGCGGTCGAGGCGCTACCACCGGCCGCGCTACCTCGCGCTCGCCGGCAAGACCGCGCTCGCGACCGGCGTGCTGGTCGGGCTCCGGTTCGCCGGCGACGCCTTCGACGGCCTCGGCTGGGCGGGCGCGGCGCTGCTCTGGGCGGCGGTCGTGCCGGCGGCTCAGAGTCTCGTCACACTCCCGCTCGACCTCTGGAACGGGCACGAGCGGGAGCGCCGCTGGGGCTTCTCGACGCAGTCGCTCGCGGGCTGGCTCGGCGACCGCGGCAAGGGCCTCGCGATCTCCGTCGTGCTCACCGCGGCCGCCTGGCTCGGGCTCGTCGCCCTCGCGCGCGCGGCCGCCTGGTGGGCGGCGCCGGCCGCCGTCGCGGCCGCGCTCGTCGTCCTCTTCCTCTCCTTCGTCGCGCCCGTCGTGCTCGAGCCGGTCTTCAACCGGTTCGCGCCGCTGCAGGACGCCGAGCTGGCGGCTCGCCTCCACGCGCTCGCGCGGCGGGCGGGAGCGCCGGTGCGCGAGATCCTCGTCGCCGACGCGAGCCGGCGGACGACGAAGATCAACGCGTACGTCTCCGGGCTCGGCGCGTCGCGCCGGGTCGTCGTCTGGGACACGCTGCTCGAGGCCGCGGGCGGCGACGGCGTCGAACTCGTCGTCGCGCACGAGCTCGGCCACCGCCGGCTCCGGCACGTCGCGAAGCTGAGCGCGGCGGCGATGGCGCTCGCGGCGGCGTTCGTGCTCGTGCTCCGGGCGGCCCTCGGCCGCCCCGCCGCCGGCGACCTGCCGGACGCGGCGCTGCTCGCCGTCGGCTTCGAGGTCGTGCTGCTCCCGTTCCTGAACGCGCTCTCGCGCCGCTACGAGCGGCAGGCAGACCGCTTCGCGATCGAGCTCGCCGGCGGCGCGACGTTCGCGGAGACGATGCGCGAGCTGTCGCGGCGCAACCTCAGCGACCTCGACCCGCCTCGCCTCGCGTACGTGCTCCTCTTCTCGCACCCGACGCCGTCCGAGCGGCTCGCGCTCGCCGCAGCGTGAGCCACGCGCACGAGCACCATCAGCACGCGCGCGCCGCCGACCGCCGCGCGCTCGCGACCGCGCTCGCGCTGATCGCCGGCTTCATGGCGTTCGAGGTCGTCATGGGCATCGTCGCCGGCTCGGTCGCGCTGCTCGCCGACGCCGGCCACATGCTCACCGACGCGCTCGCGCTCGCAGGCGCGCTCGTCGCGTCGCGGCTGGCGGCGCGCGCCGCGAGCGGCCCGTGGACGTTCGGGCTCGCCCGGGCCGAGATCCTCGCCGCGCAGGCGAACGGGATCACGCTGCTCGTCGTCGGGATCTGGGTCGTCTACGGCTCGGTGCGGCGGCTCGTGGCGCCGCCGTCCGTGCACGGCTGGATCGTGCTCGCCGTCGCGCTCGTCGGCGTCGCCGTCAACCTCGCCGCGACGCTCGTGCTCGCGCGGGCGAGCCGCGAGAGCCTGAACGTGCGCGGCGCCTTCCTGCACGTCGCCACCGACCTCGCCGCCTTCGTCGGCACGGCGCTCGCCGGCGCGCTGATCGTCGCCACCGGCTGGGACCGCTTCGACCCGATCGCCGGCCTGCTCGTCGCGCTGCTGATGCTGCGCTCGAGCTGGTCGCTGCTGCGCGAGTCCGGCCGCATCTTCATGGAGGCCTCCCCCGCCGGGATCGACCCGGCGGAGGTGGCGCGCACGCTCGCGGCCGACGCCGACGTCGTCGAGGTGCACGACCTGCACGTGTGGGCGGTCACGAGCGGGTTCCCGGCGCTCGCGGCGCACGTGCTCGTCACGCCCGACAGCGACTGCCACGGCGCGCGCCGCCGGCTCCAGCGCGTGCTCGAGGACCGCTTCCACGTCCACCACGTGACGCTGCAGGTCGACCACGTCGCGCGGCGGGAGCAGGCCGTTACGCTCCGGCGGCAATGACCTACGACATCTCCGGCAAGACCGCGATCGTCACGGGCGCGTCGTCGGGCATCGGCGCCGCGACCGCACGCGCGCTCGCCGGCGCGGGCGTCCGCGTCGCCGGCGGTGCCCGGCGCGTCGACCGGCTCGAGACCGAGGTGGCGCTCGAGCTCGACGTCACCGACCCCCGGAGCTGCGAGCGCTTCGTCGACGAGGCGGTCGAGCGGCTCGGCGGGCTCGACGTCCTCTTCAACAACGCCGGCCTCGCGCTCGGCCGCTACCCGTTCGACGAGTCGAACGAGGAGGACGAGCACGCCGTCTTCAACACGAACGTCAACGGGCTCGTGCGCATGACCCGGCTCTGCCTGCCGCACATCCGCGACGGCGGCCACGTCGTCAACATGGGCTCGGTCGCGGGACGGCAGGCGTACGAGCACGGCGCCACCTACGTGACGTCGAAGTTCGCCGTGCGCGGGTTCACGTACGCGCTGCGCGAGGACCTGCTCGGCCGCCCGATCCGGATCACGACCGTCGACGCGGGCCTCGTCGAGACCGAGTTCTCCGTCGTCCGCTTCAAGGGCGACGCGGAGAAGGCGGCGGCGGTGTACCGGGGCGTCGACCCGCTCACCGCCGAGGACGTCGCGGACTGCGTCATGTGGGCGCTGACGCGGCCCTGGCACGTGAACGTCGACGAGATCGTCGTCAAAGCGCGCAACCAGGCGTCGGGCGGGCGCATCCATCGCGAGTCGTGAGCGTAGGCTTGACGGAGCTCACCAAAGAGCGCAGGTGCCGGCCTCGCCGGCGCCGAGAGCGGGAACACTGACGGCGCTGCGCGTCGTCGTGGTCACGCGCGTCCCGCCGGTCCTGCTCGGCTTCCACGCGACGATCGTCGAGCTCGGGCACGAGCCGGTGGCGCTGCTGACGCTCGGCGGCGAGAGCCCGTTCGGGGCGGAGCTGCTCGCGTCCGTGCCGCCCGGGCTCGACGTGCTGATGCCCGGCCGGCGCGCGTCGATCGCGCCGTTGCTCGCGGCCGTGCGCCCCGACCTCGTCGTCTGCATGGGCTTCCCGTGGAAGGTGCCGGCGGACGCGCTCGCCGTCCCGCCGCTCGGCTGGCTGAACGGGCATCCGTCGCTGCTGCCGCGTCACCGCGGCCCGGTGCCGGTCGCGTGGGCGATCCGCAACGGCGACGAGGAGCTCGGGGTGACGTTCCACTTCATGGACGCGGAGCTCGACACGGGGCCCGTCGTCGCGCAGCGGGTGCACCCGCTCGGCGAGTTCGCGGAGCCGGACGAGTTCTACGCGCGCATGGGCGTCGTCGTCGTCGAGACGCTGCGCGAGGCGCTGGAGAAGATCGCCGCCGGCGACCGCGGGACGCCGCAGCCGGAGGGCGGGGAGTACGAGACGTTCTTCACGGAGGACGACGTCCACCTCGACCTCTCGCGGCCGGCGCGGGAGGTGCACCGGCTCGTGTGGGCGTGGCACTTCACGATCCCGCACGGGACGGAGCGCGGCGCGCTGCTCGAGCTGGACGGCGAGACGGTGCGCGTGCTGCGCTCGTCGCTCGAGGAGGTGGAGGGCGCTCGTCGCGTCGAGTGCGCGGACGCGCCGCTCTGGCTCGTCTCTACCGAGCCCGTGCCTCCTGCTTCTCCACCCAGCGCGTGAGCCCCTGGTACGACTGCCAGAGCGGCATCGCCAGGTCGTAGTAGGCGGCGTCCTCGCCCGCGTCGCGCAGCTCCGTCTGCACGTACGCGACGAACTCCTCCGCGCTCGCGCCGCCGCGGACGTAGTCGGCCCACTCGTACAGCTCGAGCCGCAGCTCGGCCAGGTGGCGCTGGACGTCCTCGGCGACGCCGAAGTGGATCAGCGCCAGCCGCACCGGGTCGCGCCGCTCGAGCTCCGCGAGCGTCGCCTGCCACGCGTCGAGGTCGAACTCCGGCGGCGGCGTCGGCGGGATCACGGCGCGGCCCGGCTGGATGCGGACGCCGGCCGCGTCGCCGGCGTAGAGCGTTCCGTCGCCGTCGAGGTAGCAGACGTGATGCGACGCGTGGCCCGGCGTCGGGAAGCAGTCGAGTCCGAGCACGCGGTCGCCGACGACGTGCACGTTCCGCTCCGGCACCGGCGCGAGCTCGCCCCAGAGCGTGTCGAAGCTGTCGCCGTAGAGCCGGCGCGCGCTTCGCTCCAGCCGCCCGGGATCGACGAGGTGCGGCGCGCCGATCGGCGACACGTGCACCTGCAGCGCCGGGTGCTCCCGCACGAGCACGCCGGTCGCGCCCGCGTGGTCCAGGTGGATGTGGCTGAGCAGCAGGTGGCGCACCTCGGTGAGGGCGAGCCCGCGGTCGGCGAGCCCGGACTTCAGCGCCTCGACCGTCGTCGCGGGGCCGCAGTCGAAGAGCGCCGGCCCGTCGTCGGTGTCGAGCAGGTACGAGCCGATCGTGCGCTCGTTGCCCATGTGGAGGAGGTCGATCGGCTCGAGCGTCATGCCGGCGCGACCTCGGAGACGACGACCGCCTCGCTCGCGACGAACTCGAGCGGCTCCGGCGCGTCCCCCCGCGCGAAGACGACGCGCGGCGCGGCGCCGGGGACGATCGCCTCGAACGCCTCGACCGGGATCACGTCGGCGACGATCCCGTCCGCGTCGGCGCGCACCGGGCCGACGAGCGCGTCGAACGGCTCGAAGGCGTGCGCCGTGTCGGCCTCGCCGAGCTCGATGCAGAGATCCTCGACCGGAACCGGCTCGAGCCCGGGCCGGGTGAGGATCGGCTCCAGCCAGTCCGTGAGGAAGCGCAGCTGCTCGCCGAGGGGGACGACCCACGTCGTCATGCCCGCGCACGCGCCTCGTCGACGATGCGCTCGGCCTCGGAGCGGTTGCCCCAGCCGCGCGTCTCGGTGCGCTTCGTCGGCTCGAGATCCTTGTAGCGCTGGAAGAAGTGCTCGATCTCGTCCCGGAGCTCGGCGGTCACGTCGTGAATGTCGCGCACGCGCTCGAACGTCGGGTCGCCGAGCGGCACGCACAGCACCTTCTCGTCGGGGCCCTTCTCGTCCGACATGTGGAAGACGCCGATCGGGCGCACGCGGATGCGGCAGCCGGGGAAGGTCGGGTCGGAGACGAGCACGAGCGCGTCGAGCGGGTCGTCGTCCTCCGCCAGCGTGCCCTCGACGAAGCCGTAGTCGGCCGGGTACGCCATCGCGGTGAAGAGGCGGCGGTCGAGCACGATCCCGCCGAGCTCCGGATCGTACTCGTACTTGTTCCGCGATCCCGCGGGGATCTCGACGAAGACGACGGCGTCGCTCACGACGACGCGCGGACGGCCGCCGGCGCGAGCGCGTGCTCGAGGTCGGCGATCAGGTCCTGCGCCGCCTCGATCCCGACCGAGAGGCGAACGAGGTTCTTCGGCGCCGCGAACGGCGCCGTCGCGGTGGCGGCGTGCGTCATCCGCGCCGGCACCTCGATCAGGCTCTCGACGCCGCCGAGCGACTCCGCGAGCTTGAACAGCTTCGTGCGCGCGACGAGCTCGACCGCGTGCTCCTCCGACTCGGCGAGGAACGAGACCATGCCGCCGAAGTCGCGCATCTGCCGGGCGGCGATCTCGTGGCCCGGATGGTCGGGCAGGCCGGGGTAGAGGACGCGCTCGACGTTGCCGTGCCGCTGCAGCCAGAGCGCGACGGCCATCGCGTTCTCGCAGTGCTGCCGCATGCGCACGGCGAGCGTCTTGAGCCCGCGCAGCACGAGCCACGCGTCGAACGGGCCGGGGACGGCGCCGAGCGACTTCTGCAGGAAGTAGAGGCGCTCGGCGATCGTCGGGTCGTTCGTCCCGACGAAGCCGCCGATCGTGTCGGAGTGGCCGCCGAGGTACTTCGTCGTCGAGTGGACGACGACGTCGGCGCCGAGCGCGAGCGGCTGCTGCAGGTACGGCGACGCGAACGTGTTGTCGACGACGAGCAGCGCGCCCGCGGCGTGCGTCGCCTCCGCGGCGGCGCGGATGTCGACGACGTTCAGCAGCGGGTTGGAGGGCGACTCGACCCACACCATGCGCGTGTTGTCGTCGAGGTGGTCGGCGAGGTTCGGGAACTCCTCCGCCGGCACGTAGTCGAAGACGTAGCCCTTCGGCTCGTACACCTGCGACGTCATCCGGTAGACGCCGCCGTAGACGTCCGCGATCAGCACGACGCGCTGGCCCGGGTCGACGAGGTGCATGAGCGTCGTCGTCGCGCCGAGGCCGGAGGAGAAGGCGATCCCCTGCTGCGCGCCCTCGAGCGACGCGAGCGCCTCCTGCAGCGCCGTGCGCGTCGGGTTCGCGACGCGCGAGTAGTCGTAGCCCTTGTGCTCGCCGACGGCGTCCTGCACGTACGTCGACGTCTGGTAGATCGGCGTGATGATCGCGCCGGTGGCGGGATCCGGCTCCTGCCCGTCGTGGATCGCGCGGGTCTCGAACTCCATCAGGCTGAGTCTATGGCCTCCGCGCCGACCACCCGCGCGAGCCTCTGCAGCGCCGTGTGCAGGGTCGCGCGCAGGTCGCCGCGCACGCCGGGCTCGGGGTGGAACGCCTTCACGCGCAGCGTCCGCTCGGCGCGGTCGTGCTTGAGGTCGACGCGGCCGACGATCCGCTCGCGGCGCAGCAGCGGCAGGACGTAGTAGCCGTACACGCGCTCGTGCTCGCGCTTGTACACCTCGATCACGTGCCGGAAGCCGAATGCGCGCTCGAGGAAGGCGCGGTCCCAGAGCAGGTTGTCGAACGGCGGCAGGAGCACCGCGGCCGGGAGCGTGCCGCGGCCGTCCTCCTGCGCGGGGACGAGCACGGGCGGGCCGCCGTCGGCGACGGCGACGCGGCGCAGCCTGCCCGCCTCGATCAGCGCGTCCGCGTGCGGCCTGATCCCGGCGACGCCGCCCTTCAGCCGCCACATCTCGGCGACCGCCTTCTCCGTGAGCGCGCCGCGCGCCTCGACGCCGCGCAGCGTCGCCCAGCGGACGAACTCGTCGCGCGTCGGCGGCTCGCCGGCGAGCGCGTCGGCCGGCAGCACCCGCTCCGGCAGGTCGTACAGCCGCTGGAAGCTCTCGCGGCCGGCGATCACGAGCCGGCCGGCGGAGTGCAGCGCCTCCAGCACGATCTTCGCCGGCTTCCAGTTCCACATCCCGCCGGAGCCGTTGCCCTCGAAGTGGCGCGAGCCGAGCGGCCCGCGCTCGGCGATCTCGGCGAGGACGCGCTCGGTCAGCTCCGGCTCCCGCTCGAAGACGTTGCCGCGCCAGGGGTGCGACTCCGCGAACTGCTGCATCCGCCAGCGGTGCAGGCGGAAGTCCTCGACGGGGACCAGGCACGCCTCGTGCGCCCAGTACTCGAAGATCCGGCCCGCGCGCATCAGCCGGGCCAGGGCGTGCTCGGGATAGGCGCCGACGCGGGCGCCGAGCGCGAGCCGGTGGCTGCGGTCGACGGTCGAGATCGAGTCGAGCTGGACGCAGGCGAGCCGCCGGATCGTCGCGAGCAGCTCCGGGGCCGTGCCCGTGCGGGCGCGGGACGCGTAGCCCTGCGCTCCGACGAGCCGGGCGCGCAGTTCTGCAAGGCTGATGGTCTCGGTGCCGGACTTCGCCACGTTCGTATTCGAGCAGTTGCCGCCGCCTCCACAGCGGGTGCTGGAGATCGGCTGCGGCCGCGAGGGCGGCCTCGTCGGCGTGCTCGCCGACGCCGGCTACGGGGTGCTCGGCGTCGACCCGGACGCGCCCGGAGGCGAGCGGTTCGTCCGCGCGACGTTCCAGCAGGCCGCCGCAAGTAACAGCCTGTTACTTGCGGGGGAGTGGGATGCCGTCGTCGCCGGCCGGGTGCTGCACCACCTCGAGCCGCTCGGGGAGTCGCTCGACCTGCTCGCGACGCTGGCGCCGCTGCTCGTCGTCGACGAGTTCGCGTGGAACCGGATCGACGACGCGGCGCGCGAGTGGTACGAGGGGCAGCACCGGATGCTGCGCGCGGCCGGCGCGGAGCCGCCCGGGCCGCCGTCGCTCGAGGAGTGGCGCGAGCGGCACCCCGACCTGCATCCGGACGACGTGCTGCTGCCGGCGCTGCGGGAGCGCTACGAGGAGCGCGCGTTCGCGCGGCTGCCGTACATGTACCGCTGGCTCGGCGGCCCGAGCAGCGAGGCGCTCGAGCAGTCGCTGGTCGACGCGGGTGCGTTCCCGGCGATCGGCTACCGCTGGGCGGGCTCAAGCACGTCGATGACGCGCTCCTCCGCCGACGCCCGGTAGTCGGCGCCGAGCTTCTCCTCGAGCAGCTTCGCGAGCTCGCCCGACTCGGCCAGCTCCTGCGTGATGTCGGCGCCGCCGACCAGCTCGCCCCTGACGAAGACCGCCGGGATCGTCGGCCAGCCGGACAGACCCTGCAGCTCTTGTCGGATCGCGGGGTCGGGGAGGATGTTCACGGCCGTCACCGGCGCGCCGGCCTCGCGCAGCGCCCGCAGCGCGCGGTCGGAGTTGCCGCACATCACGAACTGCGGCGTGCCCTTCATGAAGAGCGCCACCGGCTCGTTCTCGATGACGTCCCTGATCTTCTCGCCGATCTCGCTCA
>DASSSR010000066.1:0-12828 GCA_035708345.1 Gaiellaceae bacterium | reverse complement strand
GTTCGGCGACGGCAACTTCAAGGCGCTGTTCGAGGCGATCGAGCGCGAGCAGGCGCTTCGCGGGAACCTGTAGCGGGCATGGTGAGGCCGTGATCGGCCTCGACGCAGCCCTGCGGCAGGCCCGCTCGGTCGAGCACCTCGACCACCGGCCGTGGCCGCTGCCGGCGCGCGGCTGGACGATGGGGCAGACGTGGGAGGACCTGCTCTTCGCGCACTGGCGCGTCCCGGCGGAGGTGCTGCGGCGGCACGTGCCCCCCGGGCTCGAGGTGGACGAGTTCGACGGCACCGCGTGGGTCGGCGTGACCCCGTTCCGGCTGACCGCGCTGCGCGGGCGCGGGCTGCTGCCGCTCCCGTACGTCTCGGAGTTCCTCGAGCTGAACGTGCGCACCTACGTGACGGCGCAGGAGAAGCCCGGGATCTGGTTCTTCAGCCTCGACGCGTCGAGCCGGCTCGCGGTCGAGGCCGCGCGCCGCACGTACAAGCTGCCGTACTTCCACGCCCGCATGTCGGCGACGCGCGGCGCGGACTGGATCGCGTACGAGTGCGCCCGCGTCGCGGAGGCCGGCCGCGTGTTCAGCGGGCGCTACCGGCCCGAGGGCGCCGTCTTCCACGCCGAGCCGGGGTCGCTCGAATGGTTCCTGACCGAGCGCTACTGCCTGTACACGACCGACCGCGGCACGCTCGCGCGCGCCGAGATCCACCACGAGCTCTGGCCGCTGCAGACGGCGGAGGCGGAGGTCGGGCTCGCGTCGATCGCGCCGGTCGAGCTCTCCGGCGACCCGCTCTGCCACTTCTCGCGCCGGCAGGACGTCGTGATCTGGCCGCTGCAGTCCGTGTAGCGTCCTACGCTTCCGCGGTGAGCCCGCAGCGTCGCACCGCGCTCCTCTCCGTCGTCGCCGCCGCCGCGCTGATTGCGCTCAAGCTGGGCACCGGCCTCGCGACGAACAGCCTCGGCCTGCTCTCGGAAGCGGCGCATTCCGGCACCGACCTCGTCGCCGCGCTGCTCACCTTCTTCGCCGTCGGCGTCGCCGCGCGGCCCGCGGACCTCGGCCATCAATACGGGCACGGCAAGGCGGAGCACCTCTCCGCGCTCGCCGAGGCGGCCGTGCTCGTGGTCGCGAGCGCGCTGATCGCGTGGCGCGCGATCGAGCGGCTCGCGGGCGGCGGCCATCCGAGCGTGGACGCGCGCTGGTACGCGCTCGCGGTGATCGGCGTCGTGATCGCGATCGACGTCGGCCGCACGGTCGCGTCGTGGCGCGCGTCGCGCCGGTTCGGCTCGGCGGCGCTCGCCTCGAACGCGCTCCACTTCGCCTCCGATCTCGGCGGCTCGGTCGCCGTGCTGGTCGGCCTGCTGCTCGTCCGGGCCGGCTACGCGAAGGCGGACTCGGTCGCGGCGCTGCTCGTCGCGTGCATCGTCACCTCGGCCGCGGTGCGGCTGATGCGCGGGAACGTCGACGTGCTGATGGACCGCGTGCCCGCCGACGCGGAGGCGGCGGCGCGGCAGGCGATCTCCGGCATCGAGCCGGCGGTCGAGCTGCGGCGGCTCCGCATGCGCCAGGCCGCCGGCCGCGTCTTCGCCGACGTCGTCATCGGCGTCTCGTTCGACGCGGCCGTCGGGCAGGGCCACGCCGCTGCCGACGCGGTCGAGCGCGCGCTCGAGTCGGCGCTGCCCGAGGCGGACGTCGTCGTCCACGTCGAGCCGACGACCTCCGACGCGGCCGTGCGCGAGCGCGCCCACGCCGCCGCGCTCGGCGTCCCGCGCGTGCGCGAGGTGCACAACGTCGCCGTCGTTGCGCTCGCCTCCGGCACGGAGCTGTCGCTGCACCTGAAGCTTCCCGGCGAGATGGGCCTCGAGCAGGCGCACGCGATCGCGGAGCAGGTCGAGCACGCGATCCTCGAAGCCGTGCCCGAGGTCTCCGCCGTGCAGACGCACCTCGAGCCGTTGACGGAGGACTTGGCGGCGGCCGAGGTGGCCGGCGACGCCGCGACCGTCGACCGCGTCGTGCGCGAGGCGACGGGCGCGCCGCCGGAGGAGCTGCGATTCCTGCACACCGACGAGGGGCTCGTCGCCCATCTGACGCTGACGCTCGACTCGGCGACCGCGCTCGCCGACGCCCACGCCGTCGCGAGCCGGATCGAGGAGTCGCTGCGGCGCGAGCTGCCGGAGATCGCCGACGTGATCGTGCACACGGAGCCGGCGGCCGGATGAGGCTCTGCATGTTCTCGCCCGCCGGTCGCGAGCTCGAGCGCGGCTGGCCGGGCCGGATCGAGGGCGACGTCGTCCACCAGCTCGCCGCGCAGACCCTGCAGTCGTACTTCACCGGCGGCGGCGGCGCGCGGCTGCACGCGACGTACCCGCTCGACGAGGTCGTCCTGCGCGCGCCGGTGCTGCATCCGCCGTCGATCCGGATCTTCGCCGCCGACGGCGACTTCCACTTCGCGAACCCGGCCGCGGTCCGGGGGCCGGGCGACACGATCGCGCTCCCGGCCGGCGTCGACTCGGTCGAGTCGCACCTGCGGCTCGCGGCCGTGATCGGCGACGGCGGCGCGATCGGCGGCTTCACGCTCCTGAACGAGTGGCACGCGCCGCAACTGCCCGGCGCGAAGTCGCGCGACTTCGCGATCTCGCTCGGCCCGACGGTGGTCACGCCGGACGAGCTCGAGACGGCGGGCGACTGGGAGCCGCTGCTCGACCACGTCGGCCGCAACACGCTGCTGCTGCCGGGCGACGTGATCGCCGCCGGCGGCGAGCTGCTCGGGCCGTTCCGCCCCGGCGACCTCGTCGAGGCCGGCTTCGAGCCGATCGGGATCCTGAGGAACGGCGTCGCGTGACGCGCGTCGCCGTCGTGGGGGCCGGCGTCGTCGGCGGCGCGACCGCGTGGGCGCTGCGGGAGCGCGGGGCCGACGTCACCGTCTACGAGCAGTTCGAGCAGGTCGAGCACGAGCGCGGCTCGTCACACGGGCGCACGCGCATCTTCCGGCTCGCGTACCCGCAGGAGGAGTGGGTGCGCCTCGCGGAGGAGGCGCTCGCCGGCTGGCGCGAGCTCGGCGGCGACGTGCTCGCGCTGCACGGCCTCGTCGAGCTCGCGCCGGCGCGGGAGCTCACCTCGGCGGACGCGCTCGCACGCTGCGGCGCCGAGTTCTCGTTCGACCCACCGGACGAGCGCGTGCGCGTGCCGGCGGGCTGGACGGCGCTGTGGCAGCCGGCGGCCGGAGTCGTGCACGCCGACCGGGCGCGGCGCGCGCTCCTCGACGGCGTGGACGTCCGCACGGGCGTGCGCGTCGACGAACCGGCGGCGCTCGACGCGGACGCGGTCGTGCTCGCCGTCGGCGCCTGGATCCGCCGCTTCGCCGCCGACGTGCCGGTGCGCGTGACGCGCGAGACGGTCGCGTACTTCCGCCACGACGGGCCGCCGCTGCCGTCGGTGGTCGAGCTGAACGCGCGCCGCGGCCACGCGATGTACGCCCTGCACGACCCCATGCACGGCCTCAAGGCGGGTGTCCACTTCGGCGGCGCCGAGAGCGACCCGGACGAGACGGGCGAGCCGGAGCCGGCGCTCGTCGAGCGGATCGCGGCCTGGGTCGCCGAGCGCTTCCCCGCGGCCGAGCCGGAGCCGGCGGCGGCGCAGGCGTGCCTCTACACCTCGACCGCCGACGAGTCGTTCGTGCTCGAGCGCCGCGGCCGCCTCGTCGTCGGCTCGGCCTGCTCCGGCCACGGCTTCAAGTTCGCGCCGGCGGTGGGGCGGCGGCTCGCCGATCTGGCCCTCCGTTAACCTGTTCCCATGCCCTTCTACCAGCGGCTCGGCGACGTCCCGCGCAAGCGGCACGTGCAGTTCCGGGAGAACGGGACGCTGCTGACCGAAGAGGTGATGGGCCTCGAGGGCTTCACCGGCAACGAGTCGATCCTCTACCACCTGCAGTCGCCGTGCCGGGTGAAGGAGCTCGCCGGCTTCGAGCCGATCGTGCGCGAGGAGTGGCTCCCCGACCAGCACGCGCACCGGCACTTCCACACGAAGGAGGTCGACGCGACCGGCGACGAGATCACCGGCCGGCGCGTCCTGATGTGGAACGACGACGTCGAGATCTCGCTCTGCCGCCCGGCCGGGTCGATGGACTACTTCTTCCGCAACGGCGAGGGCGACGAGGTGATCTTCGTGCACGAGGGCAGCGGCGTCCTCGAGACGATCTTCGGCGACGTCCCGTACGCGGAGGGCGACTACGTCGTCGTCCCCCGCGGCACGACCTACCGCTTCCGGCCGTCGAGCGCGGGCGGGCAGCGGTACCTCGTCTTCGAGACGCCGGGCCTGATCGAGATCCCGCGCCGCTACCGGAACCAGTACGGGCAGATCATGGAGGGCGCGCCCTACTACCACCGCGACATCCATCCGCCGACGGAGCTGAAGACGTACCGCGAGCAGGGCGAGTTCCCGGTCAAGGTGCGCGTGCGGGGCGGCTACCAGACGTACGTCGTCGACTACCACCCGTTCGACGTCGTCGGCTGGGACGGCTACCTCTATCCGTGGACGTTCTCGATCCACGACTTCGAGCCGATCACGGGCCGCATCCACCAGCCGCCGCCCTCGCACCAGACGTTCGCCGGCCGGAACTTCGTCATCTGCTCGTTCTGCCCGCGCAAGCTCGACTTCGACCCGCTCGCGGTGCCGATCCCGTACCACCACTCGAACCTGCAGTCGGAGGAGATGATCTACTACGTCTCCGGCAACTTCGGCTCGCGGAAGGGCGTCGACGTCGGCTCGATCACGCTGCATCCGTCGGGGCTGCCGCACGGCCCGCAGCCGGGGCTCGCGGAGAAGTCGATCGGCATGCACGAGACGCACGAGCTCGCGGTCATGTGCGACACGTTCAACCCGCTGAAGCTGTCGACGTTCGCGCAGGGGCTCGACGACGGCCGCTACGCGTACTCGTGGTACGAGAGCGCGCGCGACGGCGACGGCGCGCCGGTCGAGGACGCGACGGGCGCCGGGCTCACCTCGCACCTCTGAGCGCGCTGGCCGACCGCGAGGCACGAGGGAAGGACGAGCCCGGGACGAACGAGGTTCGGATGGCTGCGGTCGCCCACGACGTCGAGCCGATCAGTCCCGAGCTCGTGCTCGTCTCCCCGCCCGAGGTCGCCTCGCGGGCCCGGGAGGAGCTGCCGCTGCCGCCGACGTGGGAGCCCGCGCCCGCGCGCGTCGTCGCGCGGCTGCCCCGGCCGCTCGAGCCGCTCGCCGCCGCCGAGCCCGAGGCCCCGCCGGAGCGCCGCGGCCGCGCCTGGGTGCCGTGGCTCGTAACCGCCGTCGTGGTCGCCGCCGTCGTCGTCGCGTGGCTCGAGGCGCCCCGGCCGGCCGGGCCGTCGTTCGCGCCCGCGACCCTGCGGCCGCATGCGGCGGCTCCGCCCGCCGCCCCCGCCGAGCCCGGGCCGGCGCCGGCGAAGCCGGCGGCACCGGCAACGCCGGCGAAGCCGGCGCCATCGGCGAAGCCGGCGCCACCGGCGAAGCCGGCGACCACGACGGTCGTCGCACCGGCGGCGACGAAGCCGAAGCCGGCCGCCCCCCCGCCGCCGCAAGCGTCGCCCGGCTTCGTCCCGGCCCGGGTCTGGCTCTGGCCGCGCGACCGGACCGCGAAGGCCTACGACTTCCGGCTCTCGCTGGACGGCACCGTCGTGCTGCACGAGCGCACGACGCAGCCGCGCCTCGAGCTGCCGCGCTCGTTCCGCTTCCACGCCGGCACCTACCGCTGGACGGTGCGGCGGCTCCCCGCCACGACCGGCCCGCCGCTGACGGACTCGCGCTTCACGGTGACGCCCGCCGCGGCGGCGCTCGCCAACCGCTGACGCCGCGTGGCGCTCCTCGCGCTTCCGGAGCCGTACGACTTCGCGCTCTCGACCGAGCGCTTCCGCGTCTTCGGCGTCGACCGCGCGACGGCCTGGCACGAGGGCGGGCTGCACCGCGTCGTCGGCGGGCGCGAGGTGCGGATCGAGCCCGCGCCGGGCGGCGTCGACGTCGAGCCGTTCGAGCCGGCGGTCGCGTCGCTGCTCGGGCTCGAGTTCGACCTCGACGGCTTCTACGCGTGGGCGCGCGGGGACGAGGTGCTGCGCCACGCCGTCGTGCGGCTGCGCGGCTTCCGGCCGCCGCTGCTGCCCGAGCCGTGGGAGATGCTCGTCGGCTCGATCACGGCGCAGCAGGTGTCGCTCTTCAGCGCGACCGCGATCCGCAACCGGCTGATCGAGCGCTTCGGCGAGCGGCACGGGGTGGCCTGGGCGTTCCCGACCCGCGAGACGGTCGCGCGGGCGGACGAGGCCGACCTGCTCGCCCTCGGCTTCTCCCGGCGCAAGGCGGAGTACGTGCTCGGGCTGGCGCGGAGCGACCTCGACCTCGCCGCCCTCCGGTCGCTGCCCGACGAGGAGGTGCGCGCGCGGATCGTCGCGCTGCGCGGCCTCGGCGAGTGGACGGCGGAGTGGTTCCTCGCGCGCCACCTCGCCCGCCCGCACGCGTGGCCCTGGGGCGACCTGGCGCTGCGCAAGGCGGTGGCGGATCTCTATCGTGGCCTCGACGTGCGCGAGGCGCGCGAGCGCTTCCACCCGTTCGAGAATCTCTCCGCCCACTACCTGTTGCTCGCCCAACGCGTCCCGTGATCCGCGTCGCCGCCGACACCGACTCGCAGCTCGTGCAGGAGCTGTGGCTCGCCTTCAACGCCGAGATCCCGGACGCGCCCTGGCGCGACCCGGACGAGGACGAGTTCTCCCCGGACCTCTCGCTGCTCGCGGACGAGGACGGGCTGCTCTCGCTCCGGCGCGAGGGCTCCCGGCACTTCGTCGTCGACGTGCTCTACGTCCGGCCGGAGGCGCGCGGGCGCGGGCTCGCGCGGGAGCTGATGCGCGCGGCCGCCGAGCACGCGCGGGAGCAGGGCGCCGACGTGCTCGAGCTCGACGTGCTCGAGCACAACGAGGCTGCGCGGCAGGCGTACGACCGAATGGGGTTCACGACCGTCGAGCGGCGGCTCGCCGCGCCGGTCGACCGGCTGCTCGGCGCTCCGGTCGAGGGGCCGTCGTACGGTGCCGTGCACGCGCAGACCGACGACGTCGACGCGGTCCGGCGCAACGCCACGAAGGTGCTGCACGTCGAGCCGGAGGTGACGCTGACCGGCAGTTGGGTGCGCGTCGACGCCGAGCTCGACCGGCTGCGCCCGCTCGCGCGCGAGCTCTCCTACACCGCCGGCGTCACCGTCGCGCTCAGCGTCGAGCACGGCGCCGTCGTCCGGTACGTCCTCTTCGACCGCGGCTCGATGGTCGACGAGTACGCGTCGGTGCCGGAGTTCGACGGGCCGCTGCCGCCGGGCGACGTGATCGCGCTCGGCGCGAACCCGACCGTCGTCGCGCGGCTGACCGGCGCCGACCCGCAGCGCGTCCGCGCCGTCGCGCGCACCGCGTCGTCGCCCGGCGAGCTGCCGCCCGCGGAAGAGCTGTACGAGTCGATCGCCGAGGTCCTCGGCCTGGAGGTGCGTTAGTGGTCGCCTCCGGAAGTTCGGCAGCCTCCCGGCGGCGTCTCGCCGCCCGCGGCAGCGTCCTCGGTCGACCCGATAGTCACCACTATCGGGGCTCCCTGCGTCCTTGCCGCGGACGCCGAGCCACCCGCCGGATAGACCACGGAACTTCTGGAGGCGACCACTGGTGATCACGCTGTACGACGCCGACCGCTGTCCCTACTGCGCCCGCGCGCGGATCGCGCTCGCGGAGAAGGGCGTCGAGCACGAGGTCGTCGTGATCGACCTGTCCGACCGCCCGGCGTGGATCTACGAGAAGAACGAGACGGGGCGCGTGCCCGTGCTCGAGGAGGACGCGTGGGTGCTGCCGGAGTCGTCGGTGATCCTCGAGTACCTGGAGGAGCGCTATCCCGAGCCGCCGTTGCTGCCCGCCGATCCGGCCGAGCGGGCGCTCGCGCGCGTGTGGATCTTCCGGCACGACGACTTCACGCGTCCGTACTACGCGCTGCGGCGCGGCGAGGACGGCGCCGCCGGGAGGTTCGACGAGCAGCTCGCGAAGCTCGACGCGGCGCTGACGGCGCAGGAGTGGCTGACTGGCCGCGAGTACGGGCTCGCCGACATCGCGTACGTGCCGTGGGTGCTGCGGGCGCGCGACATGCTCGGCGTCTCGCTCGACGGCTTCCCTGCACTACGCTCGTGGCTCGACCGGCTCGAGCAGCGGCCGGCGATCGCGAGGGAGGTTCACGTCGTTGCACAGCTCTGAGCTTTCGAGGGTCGTCGACGCCGCCTGGCTGGCGGAGCACCTCGACGACGACGGCGTCGTCGTCGGCGACGTGCGCGGCCCGAACGCGCACATGCGGGGGCACATCCCGGGCTCCCGGCCGCTCGTGCTCGGCTCGCCGCCGCCGGGCGCCGACGACGAGACGGTCGCGGAGCTCGCGAAGGAGGTGGCGCTGCGGCTGCGCCGGCACGGGATCACGGGCGAGGAGACGCTCGTGCTCGTCGACCGCGGCGACGGCGTCGGCGCGATGCCGGCGGCGCAGCTCGCCGAGCTGGCCGGGCATCCGCGGGTCGCGATCCTGCTCGGCGGCATCGCCGGCTGGCCGGGCGAGCTCGCGCAGGGCGCGGTCGTGCTCGAGCCGGTCCGCGAGGCGTCGCTCACTCCCGACCCGCACGCGTTCCCGACGCGGCAGGAGCTCTCGTCGCGGCTCGACGACCCGTCCCTGACGATCCTCGACGTCCGCCGCGAGGACGAGTACACCGGCAGGGGCGGCAGCGCGTGCGACCCGCGGCAGGGGCACATCCCGGGCGCGCGGCGGCTGCAGGTGGACGAGCTGTACGCGCCGGACGGTCGGCCGAAGCCGCCGGAGGAGATCCGCGCGCTCGTCGGCGACGCGGAGGAGGTCGTCGCGTACTGCCACTCCGGCTCGCGCTCGGCGCTCGCGACGCTCGCGCTGCGCAGCGCCGGCTACGACGCCCGCAATTACGCCGGCTCGTGGCACGAATGGAGCCGCCATCTTGAGCTGCCGATCGAGCGGTGAGGACGCTCGCCGTCACCGGGTTCGTCACGCAGCTGACGCGCTTCCGCTTCGTCAACTGCTTCCTCGTCCGCGAGGACGACGGACTTACGCTCGTCGACACGACGATGAACGCGGCGGATGGGATCGTGGCGGCGGCGGAGCGGATCGACGCGCCGATCGTGCGGATCGCGCTAACGCACGGGCACGGCGACCACGTCGGCTCGCTCGACGCGCTGAAGCAGCGGCTCGGCGACTCGGTGCAGGTGCTGATGCCGGAGGCGGACGCGCAGATCCACGCCGGCGAGCGCGCGAAGACGAAGGGCAGCTGGCCGAAGCTCTCGACGGTGCCCGACGTGCGGCTGCGCGGCGGCGAGCGGATCGGCAGCCTCGAGGTCGTGCCGAGCCCCGGCCACACGCCCGGCCACGTCTCGTTCGTCGACACCCGCGACCGAACGCTGATCGCCGGCGACGTCTTCACGAGCTACGGGCGCGTCGAGGTCTCGAACCACTTCTACTGGCGCTTCCCCTTCGCCGCGATGGCGACGGAGGACGGCGCGCAGGACGTCGAGTCGGCGCGGGCGCTGCGCGCGCTCGATCCCTCGTTGCTGCTCGTCGGGCACGGCCCGGCGGCGCGCCGGCCGGTCGAGGCGATGGAGCGCGCGATCGCGCGCGCGGCGCGGTCCTAGAACGGCCCGACGGCGCGGTCGTGCGACGTCTTCGTCGCGACTCGGCGGTCGAGCGCGCCGCCCTGAGGAGCGATCTCCTTCGCGCCGCACCGCGTGCAGCGGAGCACGGCCTCGACCCCGGTCGACGTCTCGTCGACGAGCCACCGATGCCCGAGGACGGAGCAGAGCACGACTCCGAGCCGCATGCCCCCGACGCTACACCCGCAAGTTGCAGCCTGTTACTTGCGGTCGCGATCTACCGTCGTTCCGCTTGCTGAGAGACGCGCTCCCACCAGCGGCGGCCGGCTGCGAGGTCGGCGGCGACGCGTTCCGACTCGGCGCGGACGCGGCGCACCTGCTCCTCGGTGAAGCGCCCCTCGGCGGCGCGCTGCTCGAGCAGGCCGACGTCCTTCCACCGCCACGGCCCGTCGTCGGGCACCCGCCGTCCCAGCGGCGGAACGGCTCCTGGAAGTTCACGTACCAGCCCGGCGGGAAGCGCCAGACGGCGTACCAGTCGCCGGGACGGTGGAGCATCAGGACGCTGTCCCCCTCCCAGGCGGCCTTCGGCCACCACGGGTGCAGGTCGCCGAGCGGATACGTCATCGGGGCGCCGGGGCCCACGTACGTCGCGAGCAAGCCGTCGTCCTCGCTGACGAGGTCGACGGCCAGCTCGTGCCAGACGCGGCCGTCGTTCAACACCTCGCGGCGGAGGACGGTCGGGCTCAGTCGAGCTCCAGCTGCTCGGCGCGGGTCGGCAGGAAGAGCTGTGCGACGAGGCCGAGCGCGGCCGCGGCGACGAGGGCCCAGAAGATCCAGTGCGTCGCGGCGTAGAGGGCGGAGCGGGTGTACGCGACGGCGGCCGGGCTGCGCCCGCCGTGCGAGAAGCTGATCGCCGCCGCGTCGACCGACGACGGCAGCTTGCCGCGCAGCGCCGCCGGCGGATGCGCGAAGCGGTGCGCCAGCGTCGTGTTCGCGATGCTGCCGAAGATCGCGACGCCGACGGCGCTGCCGATCGACCGCATGAACATGTTCGCGCCGGTGACGACGCCGCGGCGGTTCCAGCCGACGACCGACTGGATCCCGACGATCACCGCCGTCGACGAGAAGCCGAGCCCGACGCCGGTGACGAAGCTCGCGACGGCGACGCGCCAGAGCCGCGAGTCCTCGTGCACGAACGCCGCGAAGAGCAGGCAGCCGCCGATCACGAAGACGCTGCCGAGCAGCGCCGTCTGCCGGAAGCCGAAGCGCAGGTACAGCCGCGATGAGATCGTCGACGCCGCCGGCCAGCCGAGGCTGAGCGTCGCCATCGCGAAGCCGGCGAGCACCGGCCCGACGCCGACGACGCCCTGCGCGTACGTCGGCACGTAGGACGACTGGCCGATCAGCACCGCGCCGATCGCGACCCCGGCGAGGTTGCCGGCGACGAGCATCCGCCGCCGGAACAGCCACGGCGGCAGCACCGGCTCGCGCGCACGCCGCTCGACCGCGACGAAGCCGACCAGCAGCGCCGCCGCGGCCGCGAACAGGAGCAGGCTCGTCGCCGACGTCCACGCCCAGTCGACGCCGCCCTCGAGCAGCGCGAGGATCGCGAGCGAGAGCCCGACCGTCAGGACGGCGACGCCCTCGTAGTCGATCCGGTGCGGACGGCGCTCGACGCGCTCGTGCAGGTGCGCCTGCAGCATCGCCAGCGCCGCGATCCCCAGCGGCACGTTGAGGAAGAAGATCCAGCGCCAGGACGCGTACTGCGAGAGCAGGCCGCCGAGCGCCGGGCCGACGACGCTCGAGATCCCCCAGACGCTCGAGATGTAGCCCTGCACGCGGCCGCGCTCCTCCAGCCTGTACAGGTCGCCCGCGATCGTCGTCGTCAGCGGGATGATCGCGCCCGCGCCGATCCCCTGGACGCCGCGGAAGACGATCAGCGTCAGCATGTTCCAGGCGGCGCCGCAGAGGACGGAGCCGGCGAGGAAGACGACGATGCCGAAGAAGAGCACCGGCTTGCGGCCGAAGACGTCGGCGAGCCGGCCGTACACCGGCACCGAGACGGCCTGCGTGAGCAGGTAGATCGAGAAGATCCACGGGAAGAGCGAGAAGCCGCCGACGTCGCGGACGATCGACGGGATCGCCGTCGCGACGATGGTCGCGTCGAGCGCCGCGAGCCCGATCGAGAGCATCAGCGCCGCGAGCACGCGCCCGCGCTGCGCGGGCCGGACGCCGACCGCCGTCTCGGTCACGCGACCGCCAGGATCGCGACTCCGCCCGCCACCGCGGCCGCGCCGGCGAAGCGTGGCCAGGACACGTGCTCCTTCAGGAACAGCGCCGCGAGCGCCGCGCCGATGACGACGCTCGTCTCGCGCACCGCCGCGACGCCGGGCGCAGCGGTCAGCCGCAGCGCGAACAGGAACAGCACGTAGGCGCCGAACGAGCCGACGGCCGCGCCGACGGTCGACCACGAACGCTGCGTCCGCAACGCCGACGGCCGCGCGAGCAGCGCGAGCAGCGCGAGCGGCGCGAGCACGAGCTCCAGGTACGGGATCGGCGCCGCGTGCCGCAGCCCCTCCTTGTCGATCAGCGTGTACGCGGCGATCGCGAGGCCGATCGCGAGCCCGACGCCGATGCCCTCGGCGCCGCGGCGCAGCCCGCGCACGAGCGCGACGCCGGCGGCGACGAGCAGCACGCCGGCGATCTCGGCGGACGAGACGGCGCGGCCGAGCACGACCGCCGTCCCCGCGAGCACGAGCGCCGGCGCCGAGCCGCGCGCGACGGGGTAGACGACCGACAGCTCGCGGCGCCGGTACGCCGCGACAAGCAGCACGAAGTAGACGCCCTCCGCGGCCGCCGACGCGGCGACGTAGGGCACGGCGGCGCCGGAGACGCGCCACGTCGCCGCCGCGGCCGGCGCGAAGAGCACGACCGACCAGCAGAGGACGGCGACCGTCCGCGCGGCGACGTCCGCCGACCCGCGCAGGAGCACGTTCCAGCCTGCGTGCAGGAACGCCGCCGCGAGCGCCAACGCGAGCGCCTCAGCCGGCACGCGCGAGCGTGCGCTCGGCCGCGGCGACGAAGGCGTCGCAGAGCGCGAGCCCGAGCTCGTTCCAGCGTCCGATCTTCGCCGCCGTCTCGGCGCGCAGCGCGTCCGGGTCGACGGGCGGGTCGGCCCCGGG
>DASSSR010000065.1:0-12386 GCA_035708345.1 Gaiellaceae bacterium | reverse complement strand
CGTCGTCACGGCCGGCGTCGTCTCGACAGCAGGCGACGTGGATGCGGGCGCCGGTGCCGGCGGGACGGCGGCAGGCGCCGCCCTCGGCGGCGCGGGCAGGAAGCCGAGCGGGTCGAGGTAGCCCTGCTCGTTCGCGTCCGTGCGGACGCCGAGATGGACGTACGGGCTGTCGAGCTCCGGCGTGCCGCTCGGGCCGACCGTCCCGACGGCGTCGCCCTCGGCCACGGCCGCGCCCTTCCCGACCCCGAGCGAGCCGAGGTGCGTGAGCGTGACGTCGTAGCCGTCGGCCGTGAGGATCGTCAGCGAGCGGCCGCTGGACGGCACGGTGCCGGCGAAGGTCACGATCCCGGCGGCCGGGGCGACGACGGCGGCGCCGTCGGCGGCGCCGACGTCGACGCCGCGGTGCTGGCCGCCCGCGTACGGGTGCGCCGGGTCGAAGGCGAACGGCGCGAGCACCGGCCCGCGCACGGGCCAGGTCCACGCTCCGAGGAGCGGGACGCAGAGCAGGAGGAGCAGGGGGAGCCGGTGCACGCGGTTCTCCTTTCGTTGCCAGAATGGAAAACGTGAGCGGCGCAGGCTAGCGGGTCGGCCGGACGTTGTCAATCCTGCTTACAGCGAGCCGCGGTAGAGCCGGTTCCGGGAGACGCCGGTCAGCCGCGAGACGATCTCGGCGGCCCGCCGCCGCGGCACGCCCGCCTCGACGAGGTCGGCCACGGCCGCGAGCGCCGCCTCCTCGTCCGTCGCGGACACGGCCGACTGCGACGGCCCCAGCACGAGCACGAGCTCGCCCTTCGGCGGCTCCGCGAACCGCTCCGCGAGCTCCGCCGCCCGCCCGCGCGCGACCTCCTCGAACCGCTTCGTCAGCTCGCGGCAGACGGCCGCCGGCCGCTCCGGCTCGACGGCGGCGAGCGAGCGGAGCGTCGCCGGCAGCCGCTGCGGCGACTCGAACGCGACCGCGACCTCGCGCACCTCCGTCCACACGGCGGCGAGCGCGGCCGCGCCGCGCGGCAGGAAGCCGAGGAAGCGGAACGGGCCGCCGCCGAAGCCCGACGCGACGAGCGCCGTCTCGACCGCCGACGGCCCGGGCAGCACCGTCACCGGCACGCCGGCGTCGAGCGCCGCGCGCACGATCCGCGCGCCGGGGTCGGACACGCCCGGCATCCCCGCGTCCGAGACGAGCGCCATCCGCTCGCCGTCGAGCAGCCGCGGCAGCAGCTCCGCCGTCCGCGCCGCCTCGTTGTGCTCGTGGTACGAGAGCAGCCGCACGTCGCGCAGCCCGTGCCGGTCGAGCAGCACGCGCGTGTGCCGCGTGTCCTCGCAGAGCACGAGCTCGGCCTCGCGCAGCTCCGCGAGCACCCGCAGCGTCACGTCCTCGAGGTTGCCGATCGGCGTCGCGCAGACCGCGAGCGGCACGTCAGCCGGCGAGGTCGAACGTCGCGTGCTCGTGCCAATGCGCTCCGTCGACGGAGGCGTAGAGCACCACCGAGTCGACGCGCGACGCGATCGGCAGCAGCGGCTCGATCAGCGCCGCCGTCTCGTCGAGCTGCGCCTGCGCGACCGTCAGGTGCGGGACGATCGAGGCGAAGACGCCGCCGTAGGGCAGGAAGTCGGGGAACCGCTCGACCATCGCCTCGGTCATCGCGACGAACGGCTCCGCCGGCTCCGGCGCCAGCCAGAGGACGCCGGGGAACCGGTCGAGCCGGGAGAAGCCGACGTCGAAGGGCTCGAACGGCGCCAGCACCTTCGCGATCTCCTGCACCTCGTCCGGCGCCGGGTAGAGCACCGTCACGTGCGCGGGCAGGTCCTGCGGCACTCCGACCGGCTGCACGACCCCCTCGAACGGGACCGCCAGCGCGAGCTCAGCCACCGGCGGCCTCGAACCCGACGAACGCCGCGCCGATCAGGCCCGCGGCGGTGCCGAGCTCGGCCCGCACGACCCGCACCTCGTCGCGCATCGGGCGCAGCGCCTCGCGCCGGAGCACCTCCAGCGCCGCCGCCTCGAGGTGATCCCAGGCGGCGACGCCGAAGCCGCCGCCGATCACGATCAGCTGCGGCTCGAAGATGTTCACGAACGAGCCCATGCCGGAGCCGAGACGGCAGCCGATCTCGTGCAGGATCGCCTTCGCCTGCTCGTCGCCCTCGTTCGCGAGGCGGATCAGCCGGTGCGCGTCGGCGGCCGGGCCGAACGCCTCCTTCGCCGCCGCCGTCGCCGCGAGCCCGGTGACGTACGCCTCCAGGTGCCCGCGGCCGCCGCAGACGCCCTGACAGGGCCGGCCGTCGTGGACGATCACGACGTGGCCGAGCTCCGGGCCGCCGCCGTTCGCGCCGCGGAAGGGCCGGCCGCCCGAGATGACGCCGCCGCCGAGGCCGGTGCCGAGCGTCAGCATCACGAGGTCGTCCACCCCGCGCCCCGCGCCCGCGCGCCACTCGCCGATCGCGGCCGCGTTCGCGTCGTTGTCCAGGCCCACCGGGCGGCCGAACCGCTGCGCCATCGAGTCGCGCAGCGGGCAGTTGGCGAGCGGCAGGTTCACGCACTGGACGACGACCCCGCCCCGCCGGTCGATCGGGGACGGGACGCCGAAGCCGATCGCCCCCACCGTGTCGTCGAGCAGCTCCGAGACGGCCGCCTCGAGCTCGGCGACGACCTCGTCCTGCGAGCCGTGCGGGGTCATCCGCTCGTGCCGCCGCACGACCTCCCCCGCGGGCGTGACGACGCCGGCGAGGATCTTCGTCCCGCCGAGATCCACCCCGATCGCGTGCGTGGCGGTCATCCCCTGCGGGTACCGTAACCTCCTCGATGGCCGCCTCCGGAGAGAAGCCGTATCGCGTCTACCGGGGCGGGCGGCAGAAGGGCAAGGTGCCGCTGCCGCACCGCGAGCAGCAGCGCCGCCGCTCGCAGTCGCCGCAGCCCGACGGGCGGGGCGTCCGCCGCCGGCCGAGGCGCCGCCTCACCCCGCTGCGCTCGATCCTCTACGCGCTGCTGATCGTCGTCCTGCTGCTGATCGTCTGGGCCGTCGCCGGCTACTTCTCGGTGCGCGGCGGCGTGCACGACGCGAACGCGCGGCTCCAGCAGTCGTCGCCCGGGATCGACTCGGTGCTGAAGCCGACGGGCGGGATGCTGATGAGCACGCCGACGAACATCCTCCTGATCGGCACCGACCACTCCGAGAACGGGCAGCAGGGCCGCAGCACCGACCAGCACTCCGACTCGCTGATGCTGCTGCACACGGATCCCGGCAGCCACCGCCTGGTCTACCTCTCGCTGCCGCGCGACCTGCGCGTGAACATCCCCGGCTACGGCGACTCGAAGATCAACGCGGCGATGCAGATCGGCGGCGCGAAGCTCGCCGTGCGCACCGTCGACGACTTCACCGCCCTGCCCGTCAACCACGTCGTGATCGTCGACTTCGGCTCGTTCGTGAAGCTGATCGACGCGGTCGGCGGCATCGACGTCAACGTGTCCGAGAACATCCTCTCGAACCGCTTCGACTGCCCGTACTCGACGAACGCGCGCTGCCAGCAGTGGCAGGGCTGGCGGTTCCACAAGGGGATGCAGCACATGAACGGGCACACGGCGCTGATCTACTCGCGCATCCGCGAGAACCGGCTCAACCCGGCCGACTCCGACATCAGCCGCGGCGTCCGCCAGCAGCAGGTGATGCAGGCGACGCTCTCGAAGCTCGCGAGCGTCGGGACGTTCTTCCGGCTGCCGTTCTCCGGGGGCGACCTGCTGAAGCCGCTCTCGACCGACCTGTCCACGAACGACTTCATCCAGCTCGCGTGGATCAAGTTCCGGGCGGGGACGACGCTGCACTGCCGGCTCGGCGGCCGCGACCTCGGCGACGGCTACCTGCAGCCGTCGGAGAACAACATCTACGTCGTCCAGACCGTGCTCGGAAAGACGGCGGCCCAGCCGCCGAACCCGGCGGACGGCCCGTTCGGGCCGGGCTGCCTCGAGGGCAACTCGGCCTTCTCCTCTAGTCGGAAGTAGACGAGGACGCCGGCTTCGACTCCGCCGGCTTCGAGTCCGAGGACT
The DNA here is from genome assembly GCA_035708345.1 of Gaiellaceae bacterium. GTDB lineage: Bacteria > Actinomycetota > Thermoleophilia > Gaiellales > Gaiellaceae > Palsa-739. The sequence continues at coordinate 8,350 of DASSSR010000065.1, read as the reverse complement.
TCGACTCGCCGGCGGGCTTCGACCCGTCCTCCTTCTTCTTCGCGCCCTTGCCGTAGTCGGTCGAGTAGAAGCCCGACCCCTTGTAGTGGATCGCCACCGGGTAGAGCACGAGCTCGAGCGGCGCGGCGCCGCACACGTCGCACTTCTCGGGCGCCGGCGCGGTCATCGACTGGAAGCGCTCGAACGTGTGCCCCTCGGGACAGCGGTACTCGTAGATCGGCATCGGGGTTGCAGACGGTACCAGCGAGGTCCACCATCACCCTGTGGCGAACGTCGCAGCCGAGAACCTCGAGGCGCAGGAGGCGTGGGACGGCGTCCTCTTCGACCGCTTCGTCCGGTTCAGGAACGTGATGCTGCCGAGCCTCGCCGTGCACGGCGAGGCGGCCGTCCTGCACCACCCGCCGTCGCGCGGCGACCGGGTGCTCGACGTCGGCTGCGGCTTCGGCGACGAGACGGCGCGGCTCGCCGAGCTCGTCGGGCCGCAGGGGTCGGCGCTCGGCGTCGACATCGCGCCGCGCTTCGTCGCCGCGGCGGACGAGGAGTTCGGCCGGCGCCCGAACCTCCGCTTCGAGGTGCACGACGTGCAGACGACGACCTTCGCGGAGACGTTCGACTACGCGTTCTCGCGCTTCGGGGTCATGTTCTTCGCCAACCCCGTCGCGGCGCTGCGCAACGTGCAGCGGGCGCTCGTGCCCGGCGGGCGCTTCGTCGCCGTCGTCTGGCGCCGGCGCGAGGACAACCCGTGGGTCTACGTCGCCGAGAAGACGGTGAAGCCGCTCGTGCCGGTCGTCGAGGAGACGGACGAGCCGCGCTGCGGGCCCGGCCCGTTCTTCATGGCGGACGCCGACCGGACGAGCACGATCTTCCGCAACGCCGGCTTCGAGGACGTGAGCTTCCTGCGCTGCGACCGGCCGCTCCGGCTCGGCCTCGACCTGGAGGAGGCGGTCGCCGCGAACATGGCGCTCGGCCCGGCGGCGGAGGCGGTGCGGCTCGCCGGCGACGAGGCGGCCGAGATGCGGCCGCGGCTCGAGCGGCTGCTCCGCGAGGCGCTGCGGCCCTACGAGTCGGACGACGGCGTCGTCCTCGACTCGTCGACCTGGGTCATCTCGGCGAGCAGCTCGCGGTAGCACGGCGCCGCCTCGAAGGCGGCGAGGCCCGCCGGGTGGAGCATGCGCTGCCGGCGGCGGCGCGCGAGCTCGCGCCGGCGGCGGGCGGTCGCGAGCGCCGCCGACGCGCCGAGGACGCCGCCGATCAGGAAGCTGCGCGCACGGCCGAGCCTGTCGTCGCCGTCCATGCTTCGATTGTGCCCCATGCGGCTCGCGACGCTCGGGGACGTGATGCTGGACGTGATCGTCCGGCCGGAGCAGCCGCTCGCCCGCGGCGACGACGTCCGCGCCCGGACGCGGGCCGGCCCCGGCGGGCAGGCCGCGAACGTCGCGGCCTGGGCGGCCTCGCTCGGCGCCCGGGCGCGCTGCATCTCGAAGCGCGGCGACGACGCGACCGGCGAGCTGCTCGCGCGCGCGCTCGCCGCGCGCGGCGTGGAGCTGGTCGGGCCGGTCGCGGCGGGCGAGAGCGGCGTCGTCGTCTCGCTCGTCGAGGACGGCGAGCGCTCGATGCTCTCCGACCGCGGCGTCGCGCCGACGCTGCGGCCGGACGAGCTGCAGCCGGAGTGGCTCGACTGCGACCTGCTCCACCTCTCCGGCTACGCGCTCCTGCGCGAGCCGATCCTCGACGCGGCGCTGCTCGCCGGCCGGCTCGCGCGCGAGCGCGGCGCGCGGGTCTCGGTCGACGTCGCCGCCTGGACGGAGATCCGCGCGTTCGGCCCGGTGCGGTTCCGCGAGTTGCTCGACGCGCTCGCTCCCGACGTCCTCTTCGCGACGGAGGCCGAGTGGCAGATGCTCGGCGGCGCGTACCTGACGGCGCCGACCGGCGTGATCAAGCGCGGCGCCCGCGGCTGCGTCGTCGTCACCGAGGAGGCGCGGCTCGAGTTCGCGCCGGTGCCGACGGAGGTCGTCGACTCCACGGGCGCGGGCGACGCGCTCGCCGCGGGCTTCCTGCTCGGCGGCTCGCTGGAGGAGGCGGCGCGCCGCGGGCTCGAGTGCGCCGCCCGCTGCGTCGCGTCGGTAGGTTCGTTTCCGTGAAGGTGGTGCCGCTCACCGACGACCACGCCGCCGCGATCTCCGGCTGGCAGTACGAGTTCCCGTACGAGTGGTACGACACGTCGAGCGACCCGCGCAGGGTCGAGCTGTTCGCGCACCCGGCCCGGCGGGAGAGCCTGCGCGCCGTCGTCGGCGGCGACGGCGAGCTCGTCGGCTTCTTCAACTTCGTGCGCGAGGGCGACGAGGTGCGGCTCGGGCTCGGCATGCGCCCGGACCTGACGGGCCAGGGCTTCGCGCAGCCGTTCATCCAGGCGGGGCTCGACTACGCGACGCTCGAGTGGCGGCCGAAGCGGTTCCGGCTCTGGGTCGCGCGCTGGAACGAGCGCGCGCTGCGCGCGTACCGGCGCGCCGGCTTCCGCGAGGTCTTCTCGCAGGAGGAGTCGCGGTTCGTGGAGATGGAGCGGGAAGGGCTGATCTGATCCGGATCGCAGACGAGGTGCGCGAGTCGCTCGACCGCGTCGCGCGGAACGCGCGCCGGTCGTCAGGGCCGGGCGGCGGTGGCTTCGCCGCCGCCGCTCCCAGCCCGGTCGTCGCGCTCGAGACGACGCTCGTCGCGCACGGCTTCCCGCCGGGCGAGGGCGTCGAGGTCGGGCTCGAGTCGGAGCGCCAGGTGCGCGCGGCCGGCGCCGTGCCGGCGACCGTCGGCGTCCTCGACGGCGAGATCGTCGTCGGGCTGACGGAGCAGGAGCTGCGGCGCTTCGACGCGTCCGCCCGCAAGGTCGGGCCGCGCGACCTCGCGGTCGCGGTCGCGCAGGGCGCGGTCGGCGCGACCACGGTCGGCGGCACGCTCGCGGTGATGCAGGCGGCCGGGCTCCGGTGGATGGCGACCGGCGGGCTCGGCGGCGTCCACCGCGGCTTCCCGGACCCGCCCGACGTCAGCGCCGACCTCGCGCAGCTCGCGCGCACGCGCGCGCTCGTCGTCTCCGCCGGCGTCAAGTCGCTGCTCGACGTGCCCGCGACGGCCGAGCTGCTCGAGTCGCTCGGGGTGCCCGTGCTCGGCTACCGCGTCGACACGCTGCCGCTCTTCTACGCCGCGGCCGGCGGACCGCCGGTGAGCGCGCGGATCGAGTCGCCCGAGGAGGCGGCGCGGATCGCGCACGCGCACTGGCGGCTCGGCGGCGGCGGGCTGCTCGTCGGCCGGCCCCCGGACGAGCCGCTCGACGACGTCGAGCCCCTGATCGAGCAGGCGCTGGGCGCCGCGCACGACGAGGGCGTCGCCGGCCAGGCGGTGACGCCGTTCGTCCTCTCCTACCTGCACCGGGAGAGCGGCGGCCGCACCCAGCGCGCGAACAAGGCGCTGATCGCGCAGAACTCGCGGCTCGCGGGCGAGGTGGCGGCGGCTACAGGTTCTTCCGGTTGAACACGATCGCCGCGAGCGCGAGCACGACGACGAGGTAGCCGGCGCTCCACACGCGGATGCCCCAGCCGTGCACGTACGCGCCGCCGAACGGCCCCAGCTGGAGCAGGAAGCCGGTCAGGCCGGACGCGTTCTCGGTGATCATCCGCAGCGCGTCCTGGTACAGCCCTTCGAAGGGGAGCGCGTACGAGGCGACCGTCGACCCGGTCTTGACCGCGTGCGAGTTGAGCGCGTGGCCGATCGTCCCGAGCAGCCCGGCGACGAGCCCGGCGCCGAACAGCATGAAGATCGCGATGCCGTTCGCCGTCGACGCGAGCACGACCGAGCCGAGCAGCGACAGCGCGACGACCATGACGACGCCGCCGGCGACCTCGAGCCCGGGCGAGACGATCTGGTCCGGCCACCAGTGCCCGGTCAGGCCCGTGATCACCATCGCGACGAAGTAGACGGCGAGCACGTAGGCCGCGCTCACCGCCGCGGCGCCGAGGAAGCGCGAGAGCAGCATCGTCGCCCTCCCCACCGGCCGCACGACGAGCGGCTGCAGCAGGCCCCGCTCCGCGTCGCCGCCGACGACGCCGAGGGTCAGGAAGACGGCGAGCACGACGCCGAGGAAGAGCGTCGCGAACATCGAGAGGCCCATCAGGAACGCGCCCGCGAACGTCCGGGTGTCGACGTGCACGTCGGCCGGCGGCGTGATCGTCGACAGCCGCGAGAAGACGTACTGGTTGACGAGCCAGAAGAGGAAGAGGAAGACGACCGTCAGGATCAGGACGACCGCGAACATCTTCCGGCGCACGGCCTCGCGGAAGCCGTAGCCGGCGATCACCCAGACCGCGCTAATCGGTCTCGCCGCCCACTGCCTCGAGGTAGACGTCCTCGAGCGTCGACGTCAGGACGCGCACGCCGTAGACGCGCCGTCCGTCTGCGAGCGCCTGCTCGACGAGCCGCGGCGCGTCCTCGCGCGTCGCGCCCTCGACGGTGCGCGTGCCCGCGTCCGTCTCCAGCTCGACGCCGCGGGGACGGGCGAGCTCCTGCGGCGCGCCCGCGGCGACCACCTCCCCGCCGAGCAGGATCGCGACGCGGTCGCAGACGAGCTCGATCTCGCTCAGCAAGTGCGAGTTGAGCAGCACGGAGACGCCGCGGCCGCGCAGCTCCTCGAGCAGCAGCCGCACCGTGCGCCGGCCGACCGGGTCGAGCGCGGAGGTCGGCTCGTCGAGCAGCAGCAGCCGCGGCTCGCCGACGAGCGCCTGCGCGATCCCGAGCCGCTGCGCCATCCCCTTCGACATCCCCTCGACGCGGCGGTCGCGGGCGTCCGAGAGCGCGACGAGCTCGAGCAGCCGCGCGCGCTCGGCGGCGCCGCCGTGCGAGCCGGCGAGGCGCTGGTGCAGCTGCAGCAGCTCGTCCGCCGTGTACCAGCCCGGGAAGCGGAAGAGCTCCGCGAGATACCCCAGCGAGGCCCGGGCGGCGCGCGAGCCGGCGCGCGCGCCCGCGACGCGTGCCTCGCCCGCCGTCGCCCGCACGAGCCCGGCGGCGATCTTCACGAGCGTCGACTTGCCGGCGCCGTTCGGCCCCAGCAGCCCGACGAGCTCGCCCTCGGCGACCGTCAGGTCGACCCCGCGCAGCGCCTGCACCGAGCCGTACCGCTTCTGCAGATTGCGGACCGCGAGCGCGTCGGGCACAGTGGCAACTATGCCGCGTGGCTACATGGAGGGCCCCGCCTCGGAGGAGGCGGAGCGGCGCGCCGAGGAGCTGGAGCGCGGCGTCCTGCCCGACGACCCGACGCCGCAGTACCCGGCGGTGTACGGGTGCACGGAGGACGATCCGGAGCCGCACTTCCTCGGCTGGGCGAACGAGGTCGACCCGGACGAGCTGTTCGCGAGCGGCAAGGCGTGGGGGATCAGCGTGCGCCGCGTCGCCGCCACAAGCGGTTGACGGGCGGCTCCTGCCCGCCGACGGGCTCGCCGAGCGCACGGGCGGCGGCGCGGATGTCGTCGGCGTGCAGCTCCATCACCGCCTCGCGCGTCAGCTCCTCGCCCGAGAGCCGCAGGGCCTGCGCGTTCAGCGCCTGCTCGAACAGCGTGCGGGCGAAGCGCGCGTTGCCGAAGCCCTCGCCGCGGGCGACGCCGTCGAAGATCGCGCGCAGCTCCGCCTCCGCGTCCTCCGCGAGCACGTAGCCGTTCAGCGCCGCGAAATGACGGGTGATCTCGAGCAGGTCGGCGGTCGCGTAGTCGGGGAACGTGATCTCGCGCGCGAAGCGGGAGCGCAGGCCCGGGTTCGACTCGAGGAACCGGTGCATCAGCCGCGGGTAGCCGGCGACGATGACGACGAGCCGGTGGCGGAAGTCCTCCATCCGCTTCAGCAGCGTCTCGATCGCCTCCGGGCCGAAGTCGAGCCGGCCGCCGTCGGGCGAGAGCGCGTACGCCTCGTCGACGAAGAGGACGCCGTCGAGCGCGCGCCGGATCGCGCGGTCGGTCTTCATCGCCGTCTGGCCGACGTACTCGCCGACGAGGCCCGCGCGGTCGACCTCGACGAGGTGCCCGCGCTCGAGCAGGCCGAGCGAGCGGTACATCTGCGCGAGCAGCCGCGCGACCGTCGTCTTGCCGGTGCCGGGGTTGCCGAGGAAGACCAGGTGCTGCGAGGTCGCCACCTCCGGCAGCTCCAGCTCGCGGCGGCGCGCCTGGATCTGCAGGAACGCGACGAGCGCGCGCACCTGCTCCTTCACCGTCTCGAGCCCGACCAGCGCGTCGAGCTCCGCCTGCAGCTCCTCGATCGGCCGCGGCGGCTCGGGGCGCGCGAGCGTGTCGCGGACGACGTCGAGGGCGTCCGCGCCCGGCCCGACGGCGAAGCGCTCGCCGAGCTGCCGCAGCGCCTCGATCGCCCACGGACGGCTCACACCGGGATCATTGCCGCTGCGCGGCGTTACGAAAGCGTCTCGACGAACTCGTCGATCGCCAGCGCCGGCAGCGTCTGGATCCGGGTCGACCCCCGCGCGCCGAGCGCGACCGAGACGCGCGCCACCGTGGCGATGTCCGGCGCCTCGACGACGTTGACGAAGTCGAACTCGCCGAGCGTCGCCCACTGGTGCAGGACGCGGGCGCCGAGCTCCTCGACGTCGCGGTTGACCTCGCTCAGCCGGTCGGGATTCGCCTTCAGCGTCTGCACGCCCTGCGTCGAGAGCGACGAGAGGAGGATGTAGATCGGCATGGCGGGAACCTACTCCACCCGCGCCCGCTGGTCCACGTAGAGGAGGGCGCCGCCGACGTAGAGCAGCGGCGAGAGGACGATGTCGGCGAGCACGACCGCGATCTCGCGCGCCTGGCCGCCCTGGGTGTTGAGCAGGATCTCGAGCATGATGCGGGTGATCCCGACGACGAGCACGAGCGTCGCGAGGCCGCCGATCGCGTGCACGAGATCCGCCCGTCCGAGCTGGAGCCCCCGCTTCAGGGCACTGCGCACGTCGAGCCCCTCGGCGACCGCGGCCGGCACGGAGAGCCCGGCGAGCGCGAACCAGACGACGGCCGGCAGGACGTAGACGCCGAGCAGCGGGTACGGGATGTAGACGATCAGCGCGACGGCGTAGGCCCGCCACGACCAGAAGCTCCTCGAGGCGAGCATCGACGCGCGGACGTAGGCGGCGCAGATCAGCGGCCCGACGAGCCAGCCGACGAGGATCTGCCGTCGCCAGGGCTGGTCGATCGAGAGCACGTCGAGCGCGAGGAACGGCAGCCCGAGCAGCAGGACGGCCCAGAAGTTGTCCCCGTAGAAGCGGACCGACTCGGCGACGAGCTGGCCGACCGTCCGCCGGGCGGGCGGCAGCGCGACTGGGCGGCTCTCTGCCATGCCGTCCCAGGGTATCGTCGCTCCCGATGGGCTACCACGTCGTCCACGGGGGCGAGCTGCAGTGGGAGGAGCGCGAGCCGCTGCACGGGCAGGCGGCGCGGGCGCAGGCGTCGATCACCGACGCGGCGCGGCTCGAGCACTCGCGCGCGCGGATGTGGCGCTATCCCGCCGGGACGCGCGGGCGGCGGCACCTCGACCCGGACCAGGAGGAGATCTTCGTGCCGCTGCACGGGACGCTGACGATGCTGCTCGGCGAGCCGCCCGAGCGGGTGGACGTCTCCGTGGGCGGCCTCGTCGCCGTCCATCCGGGGACGCCGATGCAGGCGCGGAACGAGAGCGGCGAGGAGGTCGTCTTCCTCGCGTACGGCGCGCCCCCGGTGCACGGGAACGCGCAGTTCCTAGACGACGTCGAGTCGGTCTAGCGTCTTCCCCAGCAGCTCGAACGCCGCCTCGAAGCGCCACTCGGTCTCGTCGTAGCGGTTCGAGACCACGCGCAGCTCGAGGGCGGGAACGCCGGCGAGCGCGCACGCGCGCAGGACGCCGAAGCCCTCCATCGCCTCGACCTCGCAGCGCCGGGTGCCGCCGACGGACGCGGAGGTGCCGATCGGCAGGACGCGCGCCTCGGGAAACCGGGCGCGGCAGCGCGCGAGCAGCGCCTCGTCCGGCTCCACGTGGTCGACGACCGGGATCGCGGCGGCGAAGTCCTCGTAGACGGCGATCGAGCCGAGCACGACGGTCAGCGGCTCGAGCGTCCGGGAGCCGGCGAGGCCGACGTGGAGCACGGCGTCCGGCCGCCGCTCGGCGAGCGAGGCCGCGACCCGCACCGCCGCCTCGACGGGCCCGATCCCGCAGCAGAGCGTCTCCGCTCCGCTCACGCCCTCCAGCTCCCGCTGCGTTGCGGCGACCACGAGCATCGCCGCAACGCTAACGGGAACCGGCGGCGGCTAGTGCTCCGAGAGCTGGCCGCGGATCTCGCCGTTCGGGTTCTTCGCCG
>DASSSR010000064.1:0-12334 GCA_035708345.1 Gaiellaceae bacterium | reverse complement strand
GCAGATCGGCGGCATGTACGAGGGCGACCGCTCGCGCAAGCAGACGCTCGTCGACTTCGGCTTCCGCCTCCCGAGCGCGCTCGACAACCGGCCGCTGCGCTTCGACGAGTTCCTCGCCAAGGTGCCGCAGCTCGTGTTCGTCTCGGCGACGCCGGGGCCGTTCGAGCTGCGCCACTCGACGCGCACCGCGGAGCAGCTGATCCGGCCGACCGGGGTCGTCGACCCGGAGGTCGAGCTGCGGCCGACGCGCAACCAGATCGACGACCTGCTCGGCGAGATCCGGCGGCGCGAGGCGGCCGGCGAGCGCGTGCTCGTGACGACGCTGACGAAGAAGATGGCCGAGGACCTGACCGACTACCTGCTCGAGTCGGGCGTGAAGGCGCGCTACCTCCACTCCGAGATCGACACGCTCGAGCGGATCCAGATCGTCCGCGAGCTGCGGCTCGGCGAGTACGACGTGCTCGTCGGCGTCAACCTGCTCCGCGAGGGGCTCGACCTGCCGGAGGTGTCGCTCGTCGCGATCCTCGACGCCGACAAGGAGGGCTTCCTCCGCGGCCGCACGTCGCTGATCCAGACGATCGGCCGCGCCGCGCGCAACGTCAACGGCCGGGTGCTGATGTACGCGGACAAGCAGACGGAGGCGATCAAGGAGGCCCTCGACGAGACGAACCGCCGCCGCTCGATCCAGCTCGCGTACAACGAGGAGCACGGGATCGTGCCGGAGACGGTGACGAAGGGCGTCTCCGACATCGCGGAGATGCTCGCGCTCGAGGCGCCGCACGTGCCGGCGCGCCGGCGGCGGGGGCAGTCCAAGGTCGAGGGGATGTCGCGCGAGGAGCTGGAGAAGCTCGTCGTCACGCTCGAGGAGGAGATGTACGTCGCCGCCGAGGAGCTCCGCTTCGAGTACGCGGCGAAGCTGCGCGACGAGGTCAAGGATCTGCGGCGCGAGCTGCAGTCGTACGAGGAGGTCAACGCCTGATGTGCCGGTCGATCGTCCCGCTCCACAACATCGAGCCCGCCGCGACCGAGGACGAGGCGCGCGCCGCCGCGCTGCAGTTCGTCCGGAAGGTGAGCGGCTACCAGAAGCCGTCGAAGGCCAACGAGGCCGCGTTCGAGCGCGCCGTCGACGACATCGCCGCCGCCACCTGGCGGCTGGTCGGCGAGCTGCGGACGTCGGCGGCGCCGCGGGCGCGGACGGGCAGCCTCGCCCGCGTCTACGTCACCGCGGACTCGACGCGCGCGCCCAGCCCCGCTCCGTCCTGACGAGCACGCGGAAGCCGCAGCGCTCGTAGCGCGAGACGTCCTCGTCGGCGTAGGCGACGAGCCGCTCGATCCCGCCGAGCCGCAGCCACTCCCTCGCCTGCGCGAGCAGCCGGAGGCGGGTGTCGTCGTCGGGCGCGACGAGGTTGCCGACGTCCGCCCAGCCGGCGAAGCGCGAGAGCGCGCCGCCGGCGGTGAAGTCGGTCTCCAGGTCGATGTACGCGCCGCCGAGCGACAGCCGCGTCCAGGTCGACGGGCCGACGCTGCGGCGCGCGGTGAACAGCGCCTCGGGAAGGCCGGGATTCGCCAGGGGCCGCGCCCGTCAGGCGGTTCGCGGGTCGAGCTCCCGCGCGACCTCGCCCGCGGCGCCGCCCTTCTCGACGACGACGTGATCCGAGCCGGTCTCGACGACGGTCTCGATCGTCGCGTCGTCGTGCCCCTCGGCGAGGACGAACCTCGTGGCCTCGGCCCGGACCGCCTCGTACTCGTCCAGCGTGAGCCTCACCCGCTGGACGCACGTCGGCTCGCTGCACTCGCAGAGGAACTCGTACTCGTGTGGATCCGATCCGTGCCCGTCGGCGGTCTCCCGGATGCGCTCGTTGACGCTCCGGAAGAACGCCTCGTTCTGCGCCAGCCGTTCCTCGCGTGCCACGGGCGGCCACGGTAGCCGCTTTCCGGCAGGCCGGACGGCTGACGCCTGCGCGAGGCGGCCCTACGCTGTCTCCGCGACCCGCGCGGCCAGGCGCTCGATCTCGGCCTTCGTCCGCTCCACCATCGCCTCGAGGTCGGCCACGAGTTGAGCGTCGAGCGCGTTGTTCGCGGCGCGGAAGGCGTCGAGGGCGGCCGCAGACGTCCCGTAGAGGATGCGGAGCATCGCGAGTTGCTGCTGAAGGTCCGGCTCTGATTGCTGCATGTGGCGGCGGTTTGCCTCGTGGGGCGCTCAGCCAAACCCGCTGCAGCGCCGCACCCGGCCGTCGCGAGCCGGTTCGGCGCGACGGGCGGGGGATCGCCGCGGCCGTCCCCGCGATCGTGCCGCGCTACGCTCCGGCGCATGGCGCAGGTGCTCTCGATCATCGTCACCGCCTTCGTCACGGGAGCGCTGGCGCGCTTCGCCGTCCCCGGGCCCGACCCGATGCCCGCGTGGCTGACGGTGCTGATCGGCCTCGTGGGGACGCTGATCGGCGCGGGCATCGTCTACGCGGTCGCCGGCGGCGACCCCGCGTGGATGGGCATCGCCGGCTTCCTCGCCTCGATCGCGCTCGTGCTCGCGTACCGGCGGTTCGTCCAGCGCCGCCCGATCTGGGGGCCCGACGCGTACCGCTTCCCGGAGCGGGGCTTCGGCGTGCCGCAGTACCGCGAACGCCTCGAGCGTGCGGGCATCGACCCCGACTCGATCGGCAGCCCGTTCTCGCCGCAGAGCGTCCTGCACCCGCAGCAGCAACAAGAGCAGCCGGAGGCCGAGCCGCGGCCCGCCGGCGTCCGCGCCGACGGCGACGACCCGACCGAGAACCCCGCGCACTACCTCGGCCTGCTCGAGGAGTTGCACGACAGCGGCGTGCTCGACGATTCGGAGTACGACGCGGCGCGCACGCGTTTGCTCGAACGGCTGCGGGCGTAGAACCTCCCGATGCTCGCGCTCCTGCTCTTCCTCGCCCTCTGGGGCCTGGTGGTGGGGGCACTCGCGCGGCTCGCGCTGCCGGGACCCGATCCGATGAGCATCTGGATGACGATCCTGCTCGGCCTCGCCGGCTCGTTCACCGGCGGGCTGATCACGGGATTGCTGTGGCACCGGGCGGCCGGCTTCGTCTTCTCCGTGCTCGTGTCGACGGGACTGCTCTACCTGTACCGCCGCTCGCACGGACGGGGTCTGACGGGGCCGTCGCACAAGCGCTACTGAAGGGGAGGTCATCGATGCACTGGATCTGGTTCATCATCGTCGGGGCGATCGTCGGCGCGCTCGGGCGGCTCGTGCACCCGGGCCGCGACCCGATGGGCTGGGTGCTGACGATCGCGATCGGGATCGTCGCGATGATCATCGCGGCCGCGATCTCGAGCGGCTGGATCGCCTTCGTGATCGGCGTGATCATCGCGGCGCTGCTCGTGATGCTCGTCGGCCGCTTCACGGGCGGCGGCAGGCGCGCCGGGCTCCGGACGTAAGGCGCTACGCGACGGCGAGGGGGCCGAGCCCGCGCGGGAACGTCCTGCGCGCGGTCAGGCCCCAGTCGCCGCCGCGCCAGATGTACGTGTCGACCGCGAGCGTCCGCTCGCCGACCTCGTAGACGTGCAGGCCGCGCGCCTCGCCGAGCCGCCGCGGCCGCGGCTGGCCGAGCCCGGGCGCGATCGAGACGACGGCGGCGCGCACGTCGCCCTCGACGACCTCGAACTCGTGCCGCTCGCTCACCGCCGCCTGGTGGATGTGGCCGGCGAGGATCAGCTCCGCGCCGGCGGCGACGAGCGAGCGCAGCACCTCGTTCCGGTGCGAGACGGGCCGCTTGCGCGCTGCGCGCCACGGCGCGCCGATCATGTGGTGGTGCAGGACGACGACCCGGTAGGCGTCCTCGGGCGCGTCGCGCAGCCGCAGCGCGGCGCGCTCGAGCTGCTCGCGGTGGAGCGCGCCGCCCTGCTGCCGGAAGCGGCGTGACGAGTTGAGCCCGATCACCTGCAGGGCGGGGGAGGAGTGCGTCTGCTCGAGCTCTCCCCACAGCCGCGTGAACTCCGCGTAGGTGCGCGTGAAGCGGGCCGGGAACGTGTACGGCATGTCGTGGTTTCCCGGCACCGTCAGCACGGGGAGGCCGAAAGAGGTGAGGAAGCGGTGCGCGCGCTCGTGCTGCTCGCGCAGGCCGCGGTGGGTCAGGTCGCCCGACGCGACGACGAGCTCGACGTCCACGCGCGCGAGCAGGGCGCCCAGCGCCGCCTCGACCTCGGGGTCCTCGCGTGTACCCGTGTGGAGGTCGGATACATGCAGGATGCGGGCCGCCACGACCGAATGAGGCTATAGATTCGAGATGAACGCGATGGCCGACGACTCCGCGGAGATCTTCGACGACCTGTATCTCGGTCTGCGCGCCGGCGGCGCGCTGCGCAAGCAGCGCCGCGGCGAGTCGCTGACCGAGGAGGAGCAGGAAGTGCTCGGCCGCTGGCAGCGGCTCTCGACGGCGCGCAAGGCGCTCGCGATCGGCGCGTTCGGCGTCGGCACGTTCGGGCTCGGCTTCACCCTCGGCGGCCTCGTCTTCGGCCGCTGGCGCAAGGCGTGATCGAGGCTCTCCGCGGCGACATCACCGGGCAGCAGGTCGACGCGATCGTCAACGCGGCGGCGCCGCACCTGCTCGGCGGCGGCGGCGTCGACGGCGCGATCCACCGCGCCGGCGGCCCGGCGATCCTCGAGGAGTGCCGGACGCTCGGCGGCTGCGCCACCGGCGACGCGAAGGCGACGACGGCCGGCCGGCTGCCGGCACGCTGGGTGATCCACACGGTCGGGCCGGTCTGGCACGGCGGCGACGACGGCGAGCCGGAGCTGCTCGCCTCCTGCCACCGGCGCTCGCTCGAGGTGGCGCGCGGGCTCGGCGCGCGCAGCGTCGCCTTCCCGGCGATCTCGTGCGGGATCTACGGCTACCCGGTCGAGCTCGCGGCGGAGGTGGCGGTGGCGGCGGTGCAGGAGCAGGCGGACGACTTCGAGCTGATCCGCTTCGTGCTCTTCGACGACGCCGCGCACGCCGCGTTCACTCGTCGCGTGCCCCCGCGAAGATGACCCCCGGCACCTCCTGCTCGGCCGGGTCGACGTCCCGCAGGACGACGTCGACGAGCGTCGCGAGCACCGCCGCGATCGGGATCGCCAGCAGCACGTAGAAGCCGCCGAGCAGGATCCCGATCGCCGTCACCGAGACGAGCACGACGAGCGGCGAGAGCCCGACCGCGTGGCCGAGCACGCGCGGGACGACGACGTAGTCCTCCAGCTGCCGCAGCGCGAGCACGATCAGCGCCGCGAAGAGCGCCATGTGCCAGCTCTGCGTCAGCCCGACGCCGACGGCGAGCGCGCCCGCCGCGAGCGGGCCGATCACCGGGATGATCTCGACGACCCCCGCGAACGCGCCGATCAGCAGCCAGTACGGCAGCCCGATCGCGTAGAAGCCGGCCGACAGCACGACCGCGACGAAGACGATCAGGATCAGCTCGCCGCGGACGAACGCGCCGAGCTTCTCGTCGATCAGCACCCAGGTGTCCCGCGTCACCCGTCGGTGGCGGCGCGGGATCATCGACTGCACGAGTCCGATCGTCCGGTCTCGCTCGAAGATCCAGTAGGCGCCGACCGCGAACATGAAGAAGATCCCGACGAGGACCTCGAAGGCCGTCTTCGTCACCTCGATCGCCGGGTGGACGAGGCTCGAGCCCGACGGGAGCCGCTTCAGCCGCTTCTCGAGGCCGCTGAGGATCTCGTGCTTGATCCCGGTCGAGTGCACGGCCTCGTGGTGGAGCGAGTTGCCGCTCGTCGCCTGCTGCACCTGGGTGATCGCGCGCGGCACGAACAGCCAGAGCAGCAGCGCCACGATCCCGAGCAGCACGACGTAGTGGAGCAGCACGCCGACGCTGCGCGGGACGTGCAGGCGCCGCTCGAGCCACTCGATGCTCGGCCGCATCGCGGCCGCGACGATGAAGCCCATGAAGAGCAAGGCGATGACGACCTTGATCTTCCAGAGGGCGAGTGCGGCGACGACGATGCCGAGCGCGACGAGCGTCGCAACTGCGGCGCGGCGAGCGGTCGAGCCCATTGCAGGGGATTGTTGCCCGTCCGTCGAACGGCGCAACCCATGGACGCTCACGTCCTCGTCGACGAGCGCCGGCACGGGATCGTGCTCGTCCGGCCGCTCGTCCGCGCGATCCTGCTGGCGGCGGTGGGCGCCGCGGGCTTCGCGCTCGGCTGGCCGGGCTCGGCGGCGGGGGCGGTGCTCGTCGCCGCGGCCGCGGGCTACGCGCTCGCGGCCGTCTGGCGCTGGGACCGGACGCACGTCGTCGTCACGGAGGAGCAGCTCGCGGTCGTGCACGGGATCCTCCGGCGGCAGGCGGCGGCCGTCCGGCTCGCGAAGGTGTCGACGGTCGAGCTCGACCAGTCGCTGCTCGGCCGCGTGCTGGGCTACGGGACGCTCGTCGCGGGGGAGCTCGAGATCCCGTGCGTGCCCCGCGTCCGCGAGGTCTCGGCGCTCGTGCAGCGCCTCGCCGGCTGACCGGCGTCACGCTTCCGTCACGGTACTTACTACCCGCACGAAAGTGTCACGCGGCTCGGCAGCGCCGACCGGCCGGCGTCACACTTCCGTCACGGTACTAAGTACCCGCACGAAACCGTGACGGGCAGCTCATCTGCCTCTCATCGACGCCGCCTACGGTGAGCTGGTGCTCCGCCTCGAACGCCACGAGCTCGGCCCGCGGCTGTACGTCTGCGGGCTGCGGATCCACGAGGTCGCGCTCGGCCTCGCCGTCCTCGCCCTGCTGCTGACCTTCGGCCTGACCGACCACTGGGAGATGACGAAGCGCTTCGACGCCGCCGTCTTCGCCGGCTCCTGGCTCGTGATCAAGGACTGGCGCGACCTCTTCCCGTCGAAGCGGAACACGGCACGGTGGAGCCTGCTGCCCCACCGCGTGCGACGCTGAGCACCCGCCGGTACTAAGTACCGGCACGAGACCGTCACGGGCGGGAACCTGTTGATCGAACACACGTTCCCCCGGTACAATGGCCGTCACGCATGGCCGCCGACGAGCTCGTCGTACACGGCGCCCGCGAGCACAACCTCAAGGACATCACCGTCCGGCTGCCGCGGAACCGCCTGATCTGCATCACCGGACTCTCCGGGTCCGGCAAGTCGAGCCTTGCCTTCGACACGATCTACGCCGAGGGACAGCGCCGCTACGTCGAGTCGCTCTCCGCGTACGCGCGCCAGTTCCTGCAGATGATGGAGAAGCCGGACGTCGACCACATCGACGGCCTCAGCCCGGCGATCTCGATCGACCAGAAGACGACGTCGCGGAACCCGCGCTCGACCGTCGGCACCGTCACGGAGATCTACGACTACCTGCGCCTGCTCTACGCGCGCGTCGGCCGGCCGCACTGCCCGATCTGCGGCAAGCCGATCGCCGGCCAGTCGATCGAGGCGATCGTCGACCAGGTGCTGCAGCTCCCGGAGGGGACGCGCTTCACCGTCGACGCGCCGGTCGTTCGCGACCGCAAGGGCGAGTACAGGGACGTCTTCGAGGAGCTGCGCAGCGAGGGCTTCACGCGCGTGCGCGTCGACGGCGAGGAGCACCTGCTCGACGAGGGCGTGCCCGCGCTCGACAAGAAGTTCAAGCACACGATCGAGGTCGTCGTCGACCGGCTCGTGATGAAGCCCGACCTGCGCACGCGGCTGTGGCAGTCGATCGAGACGGCGGCGTCGCTCGCCGAGGGGCTCGTCGGCGTCCACGTGATCGACGGCGACGAGATGCTCTTCTCGCAGAACTTCGCGTGCCCCGACCACGGCGTCTCGCTCGCGGAGCTGCAGCCCCGCATCTTCTCCTTCAACGCGCCGCACGGCGCCTGCCCGCGCTGCACCGGCCTCGGCTCGCAGCAGGAGATCGACCCCGACCTGCTCGTCCCGGATCCGTCGCTCTCGATCGACGACGGCGCGCTCGTGCCGTGGTCGCTCGGCGGCTCCTCCGGCTTCTACGAGGCGGTGATCGCCGCGGTCGCCGACCGCTACGAGATCGACACGTCGCTGCCGTGGGAGGAGCTGACCGAGGAGGAGCAGGACTACTTCCTCTACGGCACCGACGGCGAGCGCATCTACGTCCAGTACCGCAACCGGATGGGGCGGAGGCGGCAGTACATGCTCGCGTTCGACGGGATCGTCGCCTCGCTCGAGCGCCGCTACAAGGAGACCGACTCGTCGCAGCAGCGCGAGCGGATCGAGGAGTACATGTCGCTGCGCCCGTGCCCCGTCTGCAAGGGCGCACGGCTGAAGCCGGAGGTGCTCGCCGTCACCGTCGGCGGGATCTCGATCCACGCGTTCACGCAGATGTCGGTGTCGCGCGCGCTCGCGTTCCTCGACGAGCTCGACCTGACCGAGACCGAGCAGCTGATCGGGCACCGGATCGTCAAGGAGATCCGCGAGCGGCTGACGTTCCTCGACGACGTCGGCGTCGGCTACCTGACGCTCGACCGCGCCGCGGCGACGCTCTCGGGCGGCGAGGCGCAGCGGCTGCGGCTCGCGACCCAGATCGGCTCGCAGCTCGTCGGCGTCCTCTACATCCTCGACGAGCCGTCGATCGGCCTGCACCAGCGCGACAACGCGCGCCTGATCGCGACGCTCGAGCGGCTGCGCGACATCGGCAACACGGTCGTCGTCGTCGAGCACGACGAGGAGATGATGCGGCGCAGCGACTGGCTCGTCGACATGGGCCCGGGCGCGGGCCTGCACGGCGGCGAGGTCGTCGGCGAGGGGCCGGCGGCGAAGGTGGCGCGGAACAAGAAGTCGGTGACGGGGCAGTTCCTCTCCGGCACGCGCGCGATCGCGGTGCCGGAGCGGCGCGACGAGGACCGCGGCGTCTTCCGGGTCCTCGACGCGAGCGAGCACAACCTGAAGGGGATCGACGTCGAGTTCCCGGTCGGCAAGTTCATCTGCGTCACGGGTGTCTCCGGGTCGGGCAAGTCGACGCTCGTGAACGAGATCGTCTTCAAGTCGCTCGCGAACCGGCTCAACCGGGCGCGCACGAAGCCTGGGCGGCACGGCGGCGTCGAGGGCGTCGACGTCTTCGACAAGGTGATCGACATCGACCAGAAGCCGATCGGGCGCACGCCGCGCTCGAACCCGGCGACGTACACCGATCTCTTCACCCACATCCGCGAGCTGTACTCGCTGACGCCGGAGGCGAAGGTGCGCGGGTACAAGCCCGGCCGCTTCTCGTTCAACGTGCGCGGCGGCCGCTGCGAGACGTGCAAGGGCGACGGGCAGATCAAGATCGAGATGCACTTCCTGCCCGACGTGTACGTCCCGTGCGAGACGTGCAAGGGCGCGCGCTACAACCGCGAGACGCTCGAGGTCCGCTTCAAGGGCAGGAACATCGCCGAGGTGCTCGACATGTCGGTCGAGGAGGCGCTGCAGTTCTTCGCCAAGATCCCGAAGATCCGCCGCCGCCTGCAGACGCTGCACGACGTCGGGCTGGACTACATCAAGCTGGGCCAGCCGGCGACGACGCTGTCGGGCGGCGAGGCGCAGCGCGTCAAGCTCGCGGCCGAGCTGTGCAAGGTCGCGACGGGACGGACGCTGTACATCCTCGACGAGCCGACGACGGGGCTCCACTTCGCCGACATCGAGAAGCTGCTCGAGACGCTGCAGCGGCTCGTCGACGGCGGCAACACGATGATCGTGATCGAGCACAACCTCGACGTGATCAAGCAGGCCGACTGGATCGTCGACCTCGGCCCCGAGGGCGGCGAGGCGGGCGGCGAGATCGTCGCCGAGGGGACGCCGGAGGAGGTGGCGCAGGTGGAGGAGAGCTGGACCGGCCGGTTCCTCCGCGAGGTGCTGCCGCGTCAGGCGGCGCAGAAGAGCCTCAAGAGCGCCGCCGCGTAGTCGTCGTCGTGGCGGGCGTCGCGCCCGTTCCAGAGCAGGACGGCGACGCGGCTTCCGTCGGCGCTCACCGCCACCTGGGACTTCCAGGCGACGCCGGCGCCGCCGTGGGCGTACGTCCTGCCGGCGCAGGTCTCGTTCACGCCGGTGCCGAGCGCGTACGACGCGTTCGCGCCCGACGTGCGGAAGAGGTCGCGCGTCGGCACGAGCTCGCCGCGGACGAGCGCGACGAGGAACCGCGCCTCGTCCCGCGCGTCGGCGACGATCCCGCCCTCTGCCCCGAGCGCCCCGGTCCCCTCGGTCCCGGCCGGGCGCCAGCGCCCGCGCTGGAAGGCGTACGCGGACGGATGCTCCCCGCGGACGCCGCCCGCCGGGTCGTAGGCGGCGCTCTCGAGGTGGAGCGGCTCGACGACGATCCGCCGGTAGAGCTGCGCCATCGTCTCGCCGCTCGCGCGCTCGGCGATCGCAGCGGCCAGCTTGTAGCCGATGTTCGAGTAGTGCCAGCTCGTGCCGGGCGGGAAGAGCAGCGGCAGCGCGGCCGCGGTCCGGATCTCGAGCTCGTCGGAGAAGACGTAGCTCGGGTCGGCGCCGAGCTTCGTCGCGAGCGCGGCCAGCCGCGCCCGCAGCTTCGCGTCGTGGATGCGCCCGAACCAGTACCCGGGGCGGGCGGACAGGTCGTTGTTGTCGATCAGGCCGCTCGTGTGGTCCAGCAGCTCGCGGATCGTGATCCGGCTGCCGCCGGGGAAGAAGCCCGGGAGCCAGCGCTCGACCGTGTCGTCGAGCCGGAGCCTGCCCTCGTGCGCGAGCGCGACGACGACGGTCGCCGTCCAGAGCTTGCTCACGCTCTGCAGCCGCAGTCGCGCATCCGGCCGCATCCGCTCGCGCGTCGCGAGGTTCGCGAAGCCCGCGGCGCCGCTCCACGACCCGTGCGGCCCGTCGACGTAGGCGGTGACGCCGGGCGCGTACCCCGCCGCGACGAGCGCGTCGAGCTGGTGCTGCAGGTCCGGCCGGGCGGCGCTGCCGCCGCAGGCCGCCAGCAGCAGCACCGCGGTTGCGCAGGCGAGCCTCCGCATGTCAACGTGATCGCACGCTGCGCACGCGCGCGCATCGGTATTTTCGGGCAACCGTGATCCTCGCGATCGACCAGGGCACGACGGGCACGACGTGCCTTCTCGTCGACGAGGAGCTGACCGTCCACGGCCGCGGCTACGCGGAGCTGCCGCAGCACTTCCCGCGGCCCGGCTGGGTCGAGCACGATCCGGAGGAGATCTGGGAGAGCGTCGAGCGCGCGCGCGAGGGCCTGGACGGCTACGACGCGATCGCGATCACGAACCAGCGCGAGACCTCCCTGCTCTGGGACCGGCGCACCGGCGAGCCGGTACAGCGCGCGATCGTCTGGCAGGACCGGCGCACGGCGGAGCGGTGCGCCCAGCTCGACGCCGGGCTGATCCGCGCGAAGACCGGCCTCGTCCCCGACCCGTACTTCAGCGCCACGAAGCTCGAGTGGCTGCTGCGCGAGCACGGCACACGCGACGGGCTCGCGTTCGGCACCGTCGACACGTGGCTCGTCTGGCGACTGACGAACGGCGAGGTGCACGCGACCGACGAGACGAACGCCGCGCGGACGATGCTCTGCAACCTCGAGACGCTCGACTGGGACGGCGAGCTGCTCGACCTGTTCGGCGTCCCGCGCGAGCTGCTGCCGGAGATCAGGCCGTCGGGCGCGGAGTTCGGCGCCGGCGTCCGGGGCGTCGCCGGCGACCAGCAGGCGGCGCTCTTCGCCGCCGGCGGCGCGGCGAAGGCGACGTACGGCACGGGCGCGTTCGTGCTCGTCGAGACGGAGGACGACCCGGGACGGGGCGTGCTGCGCACCGCCGCCGCGCGCCTCGCCGGGGAGCAGCCGCGGCGTGCGCTCGAGGGCGCGGTGTTCGTGACCGGTGCCGCGGTGCAGTGGCTGCGCGACGGGCTCGCGATCGTCGACGACGCGCACATGACCGAGGAGCTCGCGCTGTCGGTTCGCGACAACGGCGGCGTCTACTTCGTCCCGGCGCTGACGGGGCTCGGCTCGCCGCACTGGCGCGCGGACGCGCGCGGGCTCGTCACCGGTCTGACCCGCGGGACCACGCACGCGCACTTCGCCCGGGCGGCGCTCGAGGCGACCGCCTACCAGGTGCGCGACGTGCTCGAGGCGATGCCGCCGGTCGAGCTGCTGCGCGCCGACGGCGGCATGACTCGCAACCGCTGGCTGATGCAGTTCCAGGCGGACGTGCTCGGCGTTCCAGTCGAGACGGCACGCGAGCCGGAGCAGACGGCGTTCGGCGCCGCGCTGCTCGCGCTCGGCGAGCGCCGCGCCTCACCGGCCGGCGAGCGCTTCGAGCCGCGCATGTCCCGCGACCAGGCCGACAGCCTCTACGCGGGTTGGCAGGAGGCCGTTCGTCGCGTGCTCGCCTAAAGACCTGAAGAAGCCGCGGCCGTAGCCG
>DASSSR010000063.1:0-38329 GCA_035708345.1 Gaiellaceae bacterium | reverse complement strand
GGCGGCGGAGTTCTACGCGTCCGTCTTCCCCGACAGTCACGTCGGCGCCGGCCACACGGCACCGTCGGACTTTCCCGGCGGCGAAGAAGGCGACGAGCTGACCGTCGAGTTCACCGTGCTCGGCCGGAAGTTCGTCGGCCTCAACGGCGGCCCCAACTTCACGCCGAACGAGGCGGTCAGCTTCATGGTGGTGACCGAGGATCAGGCCGAGACCGACCGCTACTGGAACGCGATCGTCGACAACGGCGGCGAGGAGAGCGCCTGCGGCTGGTGCAGGGACCGGTGGGGCTTCTCCTGGCAGATCACGCCGCGCGTGCTGCTCGACGCCACCACCAGCCCCGACTCCGCCGCGGCGAAACGCGCCTTCGACGCGATGATGCCGATGACGAAGATCGACGTCGCCACGATCGAGGCCGCCCTGCGAGGGGAGACCGCGGAGGCCTGAGCGGCGCCGGCGGCGGCGGCAGAGGACCGCCGCGCGACGTCCTTCTAACCCGGCGAAGCCGTGGCCGTCACTCGACGGTCACGGTCTTGGCCAGGTTGCGAGGCTGGTCGACGTTCAGGCCGCGCAGACGCGCGACGCGATACGCGAGCAGCTGCAACGGCACGACCGCGAGCGCGGCCTGCAGGAACGCCGGCGTCGTCGGCACGTAGATCACGTCGTCGGCATGGTGCTGGATGTCCTCGTTGCCCTCGGTCGCGATCGCGATCACGTGTGCGCCGCGCGCCCGCGTCTCCTGGATGTTCGAGACGACCTTGTCGTAGACGTGGCTGTTCGTCGCGACGACGACGACGGGCGTGCCCTCGTCGAGCAGCGCGATCGGCCCGTGCTTCATCTCGCCGGCGGAGTACGCGTCCGTCGGGATGTACGAGATCTCCTTCAGCTTCAGCGCCCCCTCGAGCGCGACGGGCAGCCCGATGTGCCGGCCGAGGTAGAGGAAGAACGGCCGCTCGTGGAAGCGCCGCGCGATCTCCTCGATGCGATGGCGGCCGGCGTCGACGTCGTCGAGGAACTGCGCGAGCTTGTCCGGCAGCTCGTGCAGGCGGTCGAGGATGAAGTCGATCTCCTCCTGCGGCAGCGAGCGCCGAATCGACGCGAGCTTCAGGGCGAGCAGGCTGAGCAGCGCCACCTGCGCCGTGAACGTCTTCGACGCGGCGACGCCGACCTCGAGGCCGCAGCGCGTGAAGAGCGTCGCCTCCGCCTCGCGCGTGATCTGCGTCCCCATCAGGTTCGTGATCGCCAGCGTGCGCGCACCCGCTTCGCGCGCGAGCTTGACCGCGTTGATCGTGTCGCGCGACTCGCCCGACTGCGAGATGCCGATCACGAGCGTGTCCTTCGACAGCACCGGGTTGCGGTAGATCCACTCGCTCGCGATGTCGGGCTCGACCGGGACGCGCGCCCACTCCTCGATGATGTACCGGCCGACGACGCCGGCGTGGTACGAGGTGCCGGCGGCGACGACGACGATGCGGCGCAGGTTGCGCACCTCCAGCTCGGTCAGGCCGAGCGCCTCGAGCACGAGCTCGTGCCCGCGCACGCGGTCGCCGATCGTCTCGCGCACCGCCTCCGGCTGCTCGTAGATCTCCTTGAGCATGAACGTCTCGTAGCCGCCCTTCTCCGCGGACTCGTCGTCCCAGTCGAGCTCCTCGACCGGCGGATGCTCGATCTCGACGCCGTCCTTGAAGAAGCGGACGCCGCCCGGCCGGATCTCGACGACCTCGCCGTCGTCGGGGAAGACGGCGCGCTTCGTCTCGGAGAGGAACGCGGCGACGTTCGACGCGAGGAAGTTCTCCCCCTCGCCGATGCCGACGACGAGCGGCGTCTGATGGCGCACGCCCGCGAGCACGTCCGGCTGGCCGTGATGGATCGCGACGATCGTGAAGTGCCCCTCGAGCCTCGTGTAGACGCGCGCGAGCGCGGCGGCGATGTCGCCGTCGAACTCCTGCTCGAGCAGGTGCACGACGACTTCCGCGTCGGTCTCCGACGTGAACGTGTGACCCTCCTGCTGCAGCCCGGCGCGCAACTCGCGGTAGTTCTCGACGATCCCGTTCAGCACGATCGCGATCGCGCTCGCGTCGCAGCCGGTGAGCGGGTGCGCGTTCTGCTCGGTGACGCCTCCGTGCGTCGCCCAGCGCGTGTGCCCGACGCCGTGGCACGCGGTGGAGCCGTTCGGCCCGGCCGCCTCGACGAGGTTCTGCAGGTTGCCGACCGCGCGCACGTAGTCGAGCCCGTGCTCCTCGCGCAGCGCGATCCCGGCAGAGTCGTAGCCGCGGTACTCGAGCCGCTTCAGACCCTGGAGGAGGAGCGGCTTCGCCTCACGACCGCCGACGTATCCGATGATCCCGCACATCCCGCCTCCTCAATTGTCCCCGCAAAGGAGCGGAAAAACAATGCCCAAGAACACGTCGAGCCCGGCTTCTGGGCCGGCCGCAGCGTCGCGGCCGATCAGCCGAGCTCTTTCCCGACGAGCGCCGCCACCCTAGCACAGAGATCCTCGGCCTCTGCCTGCGTCGGAGCCTCGGCGAGGATCCGCACGAGCGGCTCGGTGCCGGACGGGCGGACGAGCACGCGCGCCTCGTCGCCGAGGCCGCGGTTGACCTCGTCGATCTGCGCGAGGAGGGCGTCGGGCAGCGGGCCGCGCTCCGGGCGGGGGATGTTACTCGTCACCTGCGGATAGCGGATCATCGCGCGGCGGACGGTGTGCAGCGGATGCCCTCGCAGCGCGCCGCACAGCAGCAGCGCGGCGGCGAGGCCGTCGCCGGTGACGTGGTCGCGCAGGCAGATGATGTGCCCCGACTGCTCGCCGCCGAGGACTCCGCCCTCGCGGTAGAGCGCTTCGAGCACGTAGCGGTCGCCGACGTCGGTCGTGACGACGCGCACGCCGTGGTCGGTCAGCAGCTTGTGCAGGCCGAGGTTCGACATCGACGTGACGGCGACGAGGTCGACGCCGAGATGGAACGCGAGGATGGCGATGATCTCGTCGCCGTTCGCGACGTCGCCGTTCGCGTCGACGGCGAGCATGCGGTCGCCGTCGCCGTCGAAGGCGATGCCGATGTCGTAGCGGCCCTCGACGACCGTGCGCTGGAGCAGCGCGAGATCCGTCGCGCCGCAGCCGACGTTGATGTTGTGTCCGTCGGGCGCGTTCGCGACAGCGTGCACCTCGGCGCCGAGCGCTTCGAACGCGCGCGGCGCCAGTCCCGCGTACGCGCCGTTCGCGCAGTCGACGACGACGCGCATCCCGTCGATGCGCGTGCCGAAGCGCTCGAGCACGTGCTCCAGATAGCTGTCGGCGGCGAACTCGACGCGGTCGATCGAGCCGCCGCCCGGTGCGGGCGCGTCGAGCAGCGCCTCGATCTCCTCCTCCGACGCGTCGCTGAGCTTGTGCCCGTCGCGGTCGAAGAACTTGACGCCGTTGTACTCGGGCGGGTTGTGCGAGGCGGAGATGACGACGCCGAGGTCGAGCCGGAGCAATGCGACCGCCGGCGTCGGCATCACGCCCGCGAGCACCGCGTTGCCGCCCGCCGAGGCGACACCGCGCGCGAACGCCTCCTCGAGCTCCGGGCCCGAGGCGCGCGTGTCGCGGCCGACGAAGACGCGGCCGCGGCCCGACCATAGGGCGGCCGCCTTGCCCAGGCGCTCCACCAGCTCGGACGTCAGGAACTCGCCGACGATGCCGCGGACGCCGTCCGTGCCGAAATAGCTCCGCGCCACGGGCGGCAACCGTACCGGACGCGGCTCAGCGGACGTACACCTCGACGCGCCGGTTCCTCGCCATCCCCGCCGCGGTGCTGTTCGGCGCCGCCGGGCGGAGGTAGGCGAACGACGCCTCGCGGTAGCTGACGTGCGAGATCCCGAGCCGGTGCTTGACGAAGCCGGCGACCGCGGCGCAGCGGGCGGCCGAGAGCGCCATGTTGTACGCGAAGGAGCCGGCGCTGTCGGTGTGGCAGGTGAGCATCGCGTGCGTGAACCGGCCCTTCGCGATCTTCGACTCCGTCGACAGCAGGATTCGCTTCGCTGTCCGCTCGAGCGCGGACGAGGCGGTCGCGAAGTGGACGATCGCGATCAGGACGTAGCCGCGAGGCGCGTAGCTCGCGTGCACGACGTCCGACGCCGTGTTCGCGTGGCCGAGCGACGTCACGACGACGTCGGAGCTCGGCGAGAGCAGCCTCGGCAGCGTGCACGACGTCGATTCCGTCGTGCAGACGACGCGGCCGTCGACGCGGACGACGTAGCCGGTCGCGCTCGCCGACGCGTGCCACGCGATCTCGGAGCGGTTGCGCGCCAGCGGCGTCACCGCGACGGCGGTCGGCGCCTTCGGGCGGACGACGACCGGCACGGTCGTCTCGACGGTGCGGCCGTCCTTGCTGACGACGATCGGGACGTCGACGACGCCGGAGAACGTCGTCGCCGGCGTGACGACGACGCTGCTGCCGACGATGCGCACGTGCGCGACGCCCGGGAGCGTGGGAGCACCGGAGAGCGCGATCGACGCACCCGCCGGGACGCCCCCGACGAGGCTGCGCGTGGCCTCGCCGGCGACCGTCGTCCTGCTCTCGGTCGTCGGCGCCGGCAGCGGCGGCGGCGTCACCGCGAACGAGAGCGTCGCGTCGGGCGCGGGCAGCCAGCCGCCGTCGCCGGCCTGGCGGGCGACGATCGTGCACACGCCCGCGCCGACGACGGTGACGACGCCGCCGGCCGAGACCGTGCAGACCGCGGGAGTCGCCGAGTCGTAGCCGACCGGCAGGCCGCTGGTGGCGCTCGCCGGCAGCGTCAGCGTCTCGACGCCGCCGTCCACCGGCGGCACCGGGGCGAACGCGATCGCCTGCGCCTGCGGCCGCGGCGCGGGCGCAGGCGGCGCCGCCACCGGCGGAGCCGGGAGCGGCGAGGCGGCGAGCGTGACCTGGAAGGAGCGCACCACGTCCGCGGCCGCGGCGTGGGTGGAGTCGCCTGCCTGCGAGGCCGTGATCGTGCACGTCCCCGCCGCGAGCAGGGTCACGCTCGCACCCGAGACGGTGCAGACCGGCGTCGTCGAGCTCGCATAGGAGACGGCGAGACCGCTCGAGGCGGTCGCGCCGAGCGAGACCGGGCCCCGGTCGAGCTGCGTGTCGGCCGGCTGCGGGAAGGCGATCGACTGCGTCGTCGCCGTCGGCGTCGGCCCCGACGGCACCGCCGTCACCTGGAACGAGCGGGTGACCGGCGCCGCCGCCGCGTAGGTCGAGTCGCCGGCCTGCGCGGCGGTGATCGAGCACGTCCCGGCCGCGAGCAGCGACACGCTCGCCCCGGAGACCGAGCAGACGGACGCGGTCGTGCTCGCGTACGAGACGGTGAGGCCGCTCGACGCCGTCGCACCGAGCGACACCGGCCCCTGGTCGACCTGCGTGTCCGCGGGCTGCGGGAAGGCGATCGACTGCGCCGTCGGCGTGGGAGCGGACGGCGCCGCCGTCACCTGGAAGGTGCGGCTGACGTCCGTCGCCGCCGCGTACGTCGAGTCGCCCGCCTGCGAGGCCGTGATCGTGCACGCCCCCGCGGTGACGAGCGAAACGCTCGAGCCGGAGACGGTGCAGACGCTCGTCGTCGAGCTCGCGTAGCCGACCGGGAGACTGCTGGACGCCGTGGCGCTCAACGCCACCGGCCCCTGGTCGACGCGCGTGTCGGCGGGCTGCGGGAACGTGATCGTCTGCGCGGTGGGCGTGGCGACCGGCACCGCGTCGACCTCGAACGACCGCGTCACCGCGGCCGCCGCCGCGTACACGCCGTCCCCGGCCTGCGTCGCCGTGATCGTGCACGTGCCGGCGGCGACGAGCGTGGCCGACGTTCCCGAGACGGTGCAGACGGCGGTGGTCGAGCTCGCAAACGAGACTGCGAGGCCGCTCGACGCCGTCGCCGCGAGCGCCACCGGGCCCTGGTCGACGCGCGTGTCCGCAGGCTGCGGAAACGAGATCGCCTGCGGCGCCGGCGTCACGGCGAACGAACGCTGGACGTCGGCGGCGGCGGCGTAGATCCCGTCGCCGGGCTGGGAGGCCGTGACCGTGCACGTGCCGGCGGCGACGAGCGTCACGCTCGAGCCGGAGACGGTGCAGACCGACGTCGTCGCGCTCGCGTAGCCGACCGCGAGGCCGCTGGAGGCCGTCGCGCCGAGCGACACCGGGCCCTGGTCGACGCGCGTGTCCCCGGGCTGCGGGAACGCGATCGTCTGCGCCAGCGGCGCCGCCGGCGCCGCCGCCTGGACCTCGAACGTGCGCGTCACCGGCAGCGCGGCGGCATAGGCAGCGTCGCCGGGCTGCGAGGCGGTGATCGAGCACGTGCCCGTCGCGAGCAGCGTCACCGAGGAGCCGGAGACGGCGCACACGCCGGGGCTGTTGCTCGTGAACGAGACGGCGAGGCCGCTGGACGCCGTCGCGACGAGCACGACGGGGCCGGCGTCGACCGCGGTGTCCGCGGCGCCGGCGAAGGCGATCGTCTGCGCGGCCGTCGCTACCGCGAAGGACCTCGGCACGTCCGCCGCCGCGGCGTACGTGCCGCTCCCGGCCTGCGAGGCGGTGATCGTGCAGGTGCCGCCGGCGTGCAGCGTCACCGAGGAGCCGGCGACCGTGCACACGGACGGCGTCGAGCTCGCGTACGAGACCGGCAAACCGCTCGACGCCGTCGCGCCGAGCGAGACCGGCCCGCCGTCGACCGGCACGTCCGCCGGCTGCGGGAACGCGATCGTCTGGGCCGCACGCGTGACGGCGAAGGACCGCGACACGTCGGCCGCCGCCGCGTACGTCGCGTTGCCGGCCTGCGACGCGGTGATCGTGCACGTCCCCGTTGCGAGCAGCGTCGCCGACGCGCCGGAGACGCCGCACACGGACGGCGTCGAGCTCGCGTACGACACCGCGAGGCCGCTCGACGCCGTCGCCGCGAGCGAGACCGGCCCGCCGTCGACCGGCACGTCCGCCGGCTGCGGGAACGCGATCGACTGCGCGAGCGGCGCGGCCGTCACGACGAACGACCGCGAGACGTCCGGAGCGGCGGCGTACTGCGCGTCGCCCGGCTGCGAGGCCGTGATCGTGCAGGTGCCGGCCGAGAGGAGGGTCACGGACGAGCCGGCGACGGTGCAGACGCCGGCCGTCGAGCTCGCGTACGAGACGGCGAGACCGCTCGAGGCGCTGGCCGACAGAGAGACCGGCCCCTGGTCGGCCCGCGTATCCGCGGGCGCGGCGAACGCGATCGTCTGCGCCGTCTTCGCGACGGTCGTCGAGGAGGACGCGGGCGCGTTGTCGCTCGTCGAGGTCGTCGTGTCGATCTGCGTGGAGGCGACGTAGCCGACCGTCGAGTCCGTGTACGTCCCGGCCGCTCCCGGCAGGGTGACGGTGAAGCTCAGGGCGCGGTCGGCGGCCGACGAGACGGCGAACGGGCCCGGGAAGACGAGCGTGCCGCCCGAGAGGGTCGGGTCGCCGATCGCCGAGCCGTCCAGCCTGGCCGAGCCGGTGACGTAGGAGCCGTTCGCGGGCAGGGTGCTGACGATCTCGTCGACGTTCGCCGCGGCGGACGAGCTCGAGTGCAGCGTCGCCGTGTAGGTGACGTTGCCGCCGCTGCTCGGCAGCGAGCCGGCGCTCGCCGACTGCGTCAGCGTCAGCGTGTTCGCCGGCGGCTGGATCGCCGGGATCGCCGACGCGAGCGAGCTCGGGTCGGTGTGCTTGACCTGCGTGCCGGAGGAGATCTCCTGCACGGGGTACGGCGTCGTCGCCGAGCCGGTCGTCCCCGTGATCCGGAACGTGTACTGGACGATGTAGTCCTGCGCAGCGGTCGTGCTGCGCGGGATCTCGAGGCTGTTCGTGTAGACGGTCTGGCCCGCGCCGGGCGAAAGCGTCAGCGTCGTGCCGACGAGCCGGAACGACCCCGCCGGCCAGCTGCCCAGCGCGTCCGGGGTCTCGTAGACGAAGGGCTGGCTGTCGGGCCCCTGGCCGAGCGTGCCGGTCGTGCCCTCGACCGAGAGCGTGACGGTGCCGCCGACGACGGGGCTCGACGTCGAGACGGTCGCCGCCTTGCCGTCGCCGGTGACGTCCTGCACCTTGTTGGCGGCCGCCTTGATCGTCGCCATCAGGCCGGCGCTGTAGCCGTCGCCGAACGTGCAGAGGAGCGTCCCGCCGCGGCCCGGGTCGCCCTGGTAGAGGCCGACGTCGAAGCTCTGCGCGGCTGCGACGTCTCCGACCGTCGTCGCCGTCAGGAAGAAGTACGCGGGGGTGGTCGAGCCCGCGGCGAGGTTGCCGAGCGGGAGCGCCGCCGGCTGGTTCGCGTTCAGGCCGAGCGCGCCGCCGCTGAAGTTGGAGAGCTTGACCCACACGTTGCCCGCGGCGGCCGACGGCGTGATCGAGACGCCGGTGTAGCCGCTGTCGAGCGCCGGGCTCGACGACGCGTCGACGTAGAAGCGCGTCCCGTGCAGGGGCGCGACCGTGTAGCCCGCAGAGGCGCAGCTGGTGCCCGCCGCTCCCGCGAGCGTGCTTCCCGCCGCGCCGAACGCGACGGCCGCCGCCGTCAGGAACCAGCCGAGGAACGTGATGGAACTGATCCGTCCGCGCGCCGCAGCACGGAGACGGAGACCGAGCCGCCGCAGAACGGTCACCGCTGATGCTCTCCCCTAGTCGATGGTCGCCGCGATGGTCATCGACCCGGTTCCGGGAGCAGCGGTCACCCGAACGAGTGGCGCTCCGTATGAATCGCGTAGGAATCCCTACGCGGATCCGTCGAGGCTAGCGCTTCGAGAACTGCGGCGCCTTGCGCGCCTTGTGCAGGCCGGCCTTCTTGCGCTCGACCTGGCGCGCGTCGCGCGTGAGGAAGCCCTCGCGCTTCAGCGGCACGCGCAGCTCCGGGTTGGCCTCGACGAGCGCGCGGGCGATGCCGTGGCGGACGGCGCCGGCCTGGCCGGTCAGCCCACCGCCGTGCACGCGCACGCGCAGGTCGTACGTCCCCTCGACGCCGGCGACCTTGAGCGGCGACGTCGCGATCGACCGCCAGATCGTGCGCGGGAAGTATTCCTCGATCGACTTGCCGTTCACCCAGGTGGCGCCGTCGCCGGGACGCAGGATCACGCGCGCGACGGACGTCTTGCGCTTGCCGGTGCCGCGGTACTGGGCGATCTGGCTCACGTCACTGCTCCACGTTCAGGGGTTGCGGGTTCTGCGAGGCGTGCGGATGCTCCGGCCCCGCGTAGATCTTCAGCTTCGTCAGCTGCTGCCGCGCCAGCCGGTTCTTGGGGAGCATCCCTCGCACGGCGACGCGCAGCACCTCCGTCGGCCGGCGCTCGAGCTGGTCGCGCAGCGAGCGCTCCTTCAGGCCGCCCGGATAGCCGGAATGGCGGTAGTACTTCTTCTGGTCGAGCTTGTTGCCCGTGACCGCGACCTTCTCGGCGTTGACGACCACGACGAAGTCGCCGGTGTCGACGTGCGGCGTGTACTGCGGCTTCCGCTTGCCGCGGAGCGTGTCCGCGATCAGCGTCGCGAGCCGCCCGAGCGTCTGCCCGTCGGCGTCGACGAGGTACCACTCGCGCGTCACTTCACCGGGCTTGGCCGTGTAGGTCTTCATGAGAAAGGGGCGGACGCTGCGTCCGCCGGGGCGCCAGTGTAGCGGATCCGCGCAGCGATCCCCAGCGCCGGGAGGGCGGCGAACGCGGCCGCGCCGAGCGCCAGGGCGGTGACGCCGGCGGCGGTGTAGACGACGCCGCCGAGCAGCGCCAACCCGGCCGCGGTCGAGGCGGCGCAGAGGTCGCCGAAGCCGACGATCCGGCCGCGCTCGTGCGCGGCCGTCAGCGAGACGAGCTCGGTCGTCGCGGCGACGTAGGAGAGGTTCCAGCCGAGCCCCAGCCCGAAGAGGGCGAGGCTCATCCCGCCGACGCCGCCGAGCCACGTCAGCGCCGCGTTCGACACCGTCATCAGCGCGAGCCCGGTGTAGAGGCCGCGCCGCCGGCCGAAGCGGTCGAGCACGTCGCCGACGACGAGCACGAGCCCGTACATGCCGAGGATGTGGACGCTGACCATCGTGAAGACGTCGCCCTCGTGGTGCCCGTGGCCGACGGCGACGTAGCCGGCGAGGTTCATCACCGACGCCATCACGGCGTAGCTCGCGATCACGGCGACGATTGCGGGCGCGACGCCGGGACGGCGGAGGATCTCGCGCACGGGCGCGGCCGGCGCGGCGAGCTCGTCGTCGCTCCGGTAGCGGCGGGAGATCTCCTTCGGGTCGGGCCGCACCCAGCGGGAGACGACGAGGCCCGCGAGCATGAACGGGATCCCGATCAGCCACGGCGCGACGAGCCCGTGCGCGCTGATCTGCCGGTGCGCGAAGAGCGGCCCGAACAGCACCGGCCCCCAGATCGCGCCGGAGACGGCGCCGAAGAGCACGAACGACATGCCGCGCGCGCGGCGGTCGGGCGGGAACATCTCCGCCGCCGCCGCCCGCGAGAGCTGGATGACGCCGCCGGAGCCGCCGATCAGCGCGAGGCCGAGCCCGACGAGGACGCCCGACTCGGCCGCGCAGCCCGCGGCGACGACGCCGCAGCCGGCTGCGCCGCCGACGAAGGCGGCGCGGATCACCGCCATCCGGCCGAAGCGGTCGCTGATCCGGCCGGCCGGGCCGACCGCGATCCCGCTCGAGGCGAGGAAGATCGCCGGGCCGAGGCCGAGGATCCCCTTGACGCCGGTGACCGCGACGAGCGTCAGCGAGCTGAGCGCCGCCGCGAGCTGGAACATGCCCGAGTTGCAGACGAGTCCGGCGGCGAGCAGGAAGGCGTTCCGCCGGACGTCGCTCCGCATGCGCGGAGCATATGGCGCCGGCCGCCGGCTACCGGGGCAGCGGCTCGCGCAGGAGCTGCTCGAGCCGCCCGCGCAGCGCCGCCGCCAGCACCTGCGCGTTCGCGATCGTCGTCCGCTGCTCCTCGAACGGCTCGCAGCGCACGCGCCGCGCGTCCTTCGGCCCCGGCAGCCGGCGCTCCCGCACCGCCGTCCACCGGCGGCTGCCGATCGTCAGCACCTGGCCCAGCTGCAGCGGCCGATCCGTCAGGCGCACCTCCTCGTGGCCGTCGGGAAACGCGAGAACCACCTCGACCAGCGGCAATGCTCCTCGATTCCGGTGCCCTGCGTCCCTCCCCGCGACGGTAGCGCCGTTCCGCACGACTAGGACCTGAGTCGTCTAAGAATGAGCTGGGCGGCCGGTTGCGGTCGGGGACGGCCGCCCGGCACGCTTGCCACGACCACCGCGCCGCCCGTCGGCGGCGCACGACCCCTGATGCTCTCCCGCTCTGCCCGCACGGGCGCCGCGCTCGCCGCCGCCCTCCTCTCGCTCGCGCTCGCCGGCACCGCCGCGGCGGCCGCCCCTGCGAAGAAGGCGAAGCCGAGGCACGCCGCGAAGCGGCTCGCCGCGGACGGTCGTCGCCGTCCTCGACTCGGGCGTCGACCCGGCCCAGCCCGACCTGCGCGGTGCGCTCGTGCCGGGCAGGAACGTGCTCGCCGGCGACGACGACACGCGCGACGACAACGGCCACGGCACGCTCGTCGCCGGCATCGTCGCGGCGCGCTCGGACAACCGCATCGGCGTCGCCGGCTTCTGCCCCTCGTGCGCGGTGATGCCGGTGAAGGTGCTGGACGCCGGCGGCCACGGCTCCGGTCCCGAGATCGCCGCCGGGATCGACTGGGCCGTCGTCCACGGCCCCGCGGTCGCGAACATGAGCTTCAGGAGTTCTGCGGCAGCTCCGCCGCGGCGGCCGCGATGAGCGGCCTGCTCGCGCTCGCGGTGTCGGACGCGCCCGCCGTGCGGAAACGGCTCGCGGCGCTCCTGAGCAGGCACGCGGCGGGGCCGGCGAAACGGGTCGACGGCAGCGGCTTCCTCAGCGACGCCGTCACGCTGCAGCGGAAGCTCCGCAGACGGTGACGCCGGAGGGCCGCCCCCGGACCGTCACCGGGCCGGCGGTGCCGCGCAGTCGAAGCCGTGCGCCCGCAGCTGCCCGCGCACGCCGTCCGCGAAGGCGGCCGCGCCGCCGTGCGACGGATGCCGGACGTACGGCGCGCGGAGCGCGGCCGCGGCGACGCGTCCGACCGCGACGACGAGGCGCCCGCGCGTGACGGCGTCGAGGAACGGGCGTGCAGCCGCGATCTCCGCGCGGGTCGGCACGCGATTGGACGTCGCGGTGCCCGGGTGCGTCGGGACGACGTTCCAGAGCAGGACGTCGTCCTCGACGCCGAGCGCCGCGAGCGTGCGGTGCACGATCGTCGCGCTCGCCTCGGCAGGGCCGGTGCCCGTCAGCTGCCGCTCCGACGTGAACGCGATTCCGCTGACGCGCGCGCCGCGGTAGCCGGCCGCCTCGCCGACGAGCACGACGGGAGCGTCCGCGCGCGCCTCGAGGTACGCGCGCAGCCGCTCCCGGAGGAGCGCGCTGCGCGCGTACTGGTTGTGGGTCGCGCCGATCCGCGCTCGGGCGAGCCGGCCGACCAGGTCGCTCACGGCAGGTAGGCGAGGTCCTCCGGCACCATCGAGGTCGGCGTCTCGAAGTACGGCCCGGCGCCGTCGGGGTCGATCGTCACCGTTCCGTCGCTGGCGAGGAACGTCGCCATCTGCTGCTGCGCCGCGAAGGCGAACGGCACGGCCGCCGGCGTCTTCGTCGGGTCGATGTTGGTCAGGAACGTGTGCGGGTTCTTGATGTTGTAGCCCGGGATGTCGGCGAACGCGAGATCGTTGCGGAACAGCGTCGCCCGTGAGGCGAGGTTGCCCGCGCGGAGGATCGCGCTCGTCGTCGGGTTCGGCACGGTCTCGTCGCCGCGGGCGAACTGGATGATCACCGGCTGCGAGATGTACGGCGCGTAGGCCGCCGGGTTGGCGGTCTGCTGCTCCCACGTGCTGTTCTCGAGCACCTGCTGGATCGCGACCTGGTCGGGCGTCGCGATCACGGGCGGCAGGTTGCGCAGCGGCATGTTCTCGGTGAAGCCGAACTGCGGCGCAGCGATCGGGAACGGGCCGTTGAGCAGGCTCGGCACGCGCGTCGCGAGCGAGAGCGTGACGAGCTGGCGGAACGACGGGCTCAGGCGCGCGATCTCGACGATCGGCCCGCCGGGGACGTTGGGGACGCCGGCGCGGATGTCCGGGTCGAGCCCGAGCAGCTGCACGCCGTAGATGCCGCCGAACGACTGCCCGGCGTAGTAGATGCGCGACGTGCTCAGGTCGGGCGTGCCGTCGCCGTCGACGTCGACGCCGGCCTGGAGCACCTTGACGAGCTGCATCAGGTCGATCGTCGTCTGCCGCAGCCCGTCGCGGTCGCTGATCAGCTCGTTGGCGGCGCCGATCGCGTTGACGCCTTCGGTGCTGTCGAAGACGCCGTTGCCGTCCTGGTCGACGGCGCGCCCGCCGTCCGGCAGCGTCACGAGGCCGTGCGTCGTCGTCGCCGTGTACGCCCCGGCCGGGCCGCCGCCGTGGCCGACGACGTTGATCGCGATCGTCGCGAGGCCGCTGCGGGCGAACGTCCCGGCGACGGCGGCCGGCGCGCCGTCCTTCGAGTCGGTGAAGCCGTGGCCGAAGATCACGGTCGGCCAGCCGCCGGCCGGCGGCGTCCCCGCCGGCTCCCAGAGCGTGAACTCGAGCCGGTTGACCGACTGGACGGCGGGCGTGCCCGTCTTCGTCCCGACCGCCGGGATGACGCCGTCGGCGTTCTCGTAGTCGGGCGAGGCGAACGTGCCGAACGCCACCGTGCCGATGCCGGCGAAGAGCGGCGACGACGGGGCGAACACCGGCGCCGGCGGCGCGAACGTCGCGGTGCCGGTCTGATGCGAGACGGTGATCAGCGGCGTCGTCGCCGCCGGGAAGACCGTCCGCTCGCCGTGGCTGCCGAGCGCGAAGTCGACGGGGCCGCCGTGCAGCTGCGCGCGGATCTTCGCGGAGATCGCGGTGATGCTCTGCGTCGTGAAGAGGCTCGCACCCGCGATGTCGCTCGGCTGCGCGCCCCCGGCCATCGCCATCGGCAGCGCGTCGAGCAGCGCCTTGCGGTACGCCTTGTCGGCCGCGTCCTTCGTCCGGCCGAAGTTCAGGTCGTGCCTGAACGTCGTCGCGTCGAGCGGCGCGCCGCTCGCGTCGTGGACCCCGCGCGTGACGACGAGGAGATACGTCGCGTCCTGTGCGAGCTGCTGGTCGCTCTCGGCGTAGAGCGTGTTCGCCGCCGGCTCCCAGACGACCTGGTTGATGCCGACCTTGCGGTCGCCGGGGCCGACGAGGAAGACGGTGGAGCTCGAGACGGTCGAGAGATCGATCGGCCCCGAGAACGGAATCGTCAGGCGCGCCTGCAGGTCGAAGCCGTCCAGCCGGTCGAGCGACGCGACGTCGAGGCAGTCGCTCGGGTGCGTCGTGCAGTCGGGGGTGGGCAGGGCGACGTGCAGGCCGGTGATCTGCGCCGCGTCGGGGACCGTGTAGAGGTTCGACGGGAAGAGCTGCCCGACGCTCGTGGCGGCGAGCGCGCCTCCCGGCAGGACGAACGCCGCCGCAAGCGCGGCGAGCGCGGTGCGGACGAACGACATGCGGCGTCTCCCTCCTCGCGCCCGGCCCTCCGTCGGCCGGGATGGTCCGACGCTACTCCTCGGTTGAATCGCTAGTCAACGTAGGAGATCAGCTCGAGCAGCGTCCCGTCCGGATCGCGGAAGTAGACGCTCGTCCCCGCGCCGCGGGCGCCGGTCCGCTCCACCGGCCCGAGCACGACCTCGACGCCCAGGCGCTCGAGGTGGCCGACGGCGCTCGCCGCGTCGCCGTCCCAGACGAGACAGAGGTCGCTGTTGCCGGGGCGCACGGGGTCGGCGGCGCGCGGGTGCGGCGTCGAGCCGGGGCCGTGCACGTTCAGCCGCCTCCCGTCCGGCAGCGCGTACGCGTACCGGCCCTTGTCGATCTCGACCACCTCGGCCCCGAGCACCTCGCGGTAGAAGGTGTTCGACCGCTCCCAGTCGGAGACGCCGACGACGACGTGGTCGAGCCCGGTCACTGCCAGCGGTTCCACCTCACGACCTCGTCGTTCGCGCGCCGCCGCTGCGAGAAGACGCTCGTCGCGCGGTCCCAGTCGGGGTCCGCGGCAGGGTGGCCGACGGTGACGCCCGACACGATCGTCAGGTCGGCGGGCAGCCCGAGCAGCCCGCGCCACTCCCGGTCCTCCTCGACCGGGACGCCGTAGACGCCGGCGCCGAGCCCTTCCTCGATCGCCGCCAGCAGGACGAGCATCAGGGCCGCGCCCGCGTCGACGTGCCAGAACGGCACCGGCCAGAGCACCTCGACGCCGCCGGTGGCCGCGAGCTTGTCGGGCTGGTTGTACCGGTCGTGGTAATCCTGCTCGCGGACGAGCACGAGGATGTGGGCGGCCGCGTTCGCGAACCACCGCTGCGAGCGCTCGTCGTCCTGCCGCGCGGCGAGCCGGGCGATCAGCTCGGCGTCGTCGACGACGAGCAGCCGCAGCCCCTGGCTGTAGCCGGCGCTCGGCGCGCGGCGCGCGGCGCGCGCGATCCGCTCGAGCGTCTCGCGCGACACGCGCTCGCCCGTGTAGCTGCGGATCGCCCGCCGCCGCTCGAGCAGCTCGTAGAGGCTCATGCGCGGAGTCTACGAGCCCTTGACCGGCGGTTTGCAGCGCGCAAAGCTCGGCGCACTTCGGAGGATGAGTACCGAGGCAGACACCCACGCGAAGCCGCCCGTGCCCGCCCTCGCCGCGGAGGACGTGCCCGGCGACTGGCGCCAGATCCAGGACGAATGGCGCGACCGGAACTACACGACGCTGCGCCGGGCCGTCGCGGCGCTCGAAGGCGACGCGGTCGACGCGGTCGACGACCTCCTCTTCGGGGCGGACGCAGGGGCGGCCGAGCGGGCCAGGGAAGTGCTACACGCGGCGTTCGCCGCCGCGGCGGCGTCCGCGGACGGGCCGCTGCTGCTCGCGCTCTACGTCCACGGCCGCTGCCTCGAGAAGTGGGAGCGGACGGAGGACTACGCCCGGATCGGGGCCGTGCTCGCCGCGCTCGCGGAGGCGGCCGGCACCGGCGTGCCGGACTGGGCCGCCGACCCGGTCTCCGCCCGGATGCTCGACCTGGTCGTGCGCCAGGCGCAGGCCGTGACGGCCGCGATGAGCGTCGAGGACGGCCTTCGCTGCTCCTGCCCGGTGGCGGTGGGCAGCCGGTCGCGGGCCGTGGTCGACGCCGTCGAGCGCGTGCTCGCCGACGAGCTCGCGCTCGGCGAGGGCCTGGGCGAGCTCCGGGACGTCGTCCGCACCGACGCCGAGACGACGCTCCGCTACTTCCAGGCGATCGAGCGGATCGCCGACGTCGTCCTCACCTTCGTGCAGGAAGAGGTGCCGCGCGCGGTCGACTACTTCGACGACGTGCTCGCCGCTCTCGACGGCGTGGCGAAGGGCGACGTCTACGAGAGCGAGCTGCGCGCGCACGCCGCGTGCCTCGAGTCGCTGCGGGGCTCGTCGGCGAAGCCGCGCCTCCACGTCGCCGAGGCGCGTGTGCTCTACCTCTGGCCGTTCGCGCTCCGGGCGAAGGGGCACGAGCCGGGCGCCGACACGGACGACGCCGTCGTCGCGCGCGTCCGCCGCGGCGAGCTGGCGTCGTTCCTCGCCGAGCGCGGGTTCGACGCCGCGCCGGCGGAGGAGCTCGAGCTCAACGACCTCTGGGTCGTGCCCGAGTCGCCCGAGCCGGGCTTCGGCGGCGCGTCGATCATGCTGCCCGAGCTCGCGGTGAGGACGACCGCCGGCTACTGGCTCGAGCCGTTCACGGTGCAGATCCGGTTGAGCCGCCTCGGCAACCACGAGGTGCGGATCGAGAGCCGCCTCGCCGACGCCGGCCTGCACGAGGTCAACCAGGCCCTGCGCCGCGGCTCGTACGCGATGGGCGCGGAGGAGATCCGCTCCGGCAGCCGGACGTGGGACACGCTGTCGGCGTACGTCGAGGACGTCGTGCGAGCCGTCGCCGACGGGCTCGAGAGCACCGCGGTCGTCGACCTCGCGTCCCGTTTCCACGTCGTGCTCGGCGCCCGGGCGATGTCGGTCGTCGACGAGACCGGCCGAGCGCGCCCCGCGGCCCTCGCCGATCTCGAGCGGTGCGTCGGCTCGACGCTGCTCCTCCACCCCGTCCAGCACCTCGCGACGGCCCTCGAGGAGTGGGCGCGCTATCCGGAGCCGTCGGTCGCGAACCTCGTCGCCGGTGAAGGGTTCGCCGGCGACCTCGTCGCGCGCACGGACAACACGACCGTGCTCTTCATGCCGTCGTCGCCGGAGTGGCTGATCGACGAGTACGAGGAGATGATCGACTTCATGGCCTCGATCCCCTCGCTCATGAATCTGTGGGAGCGGATCGTCTCGGAGCGCGACCGCGACCTGGAGCAGGCGCTCGACGACGAGCCGCCGATCGAGGTGCTGCACCAGCACCGGCGCCGGATCCTCGAGCTCGAGCGGCTGATCCGCGGCAGGCTCGCGTTCCTGCACTCGCAGGCGCTGTGCCGCACGCGCGCGCAGCGCCGCTTCCTCGACCAGCTCTGGACGGCGGCCGGCCTCGACGCCCTCGAGGCGCAGCTCGAGAGCCGGCTGGCGCTGCTCTCCGACCGCGAGCGGCGGATCGCGGCGATGGTGTCGGTGCTGGACGAGCGCCGGCGTCGGCGTCAGGGCGCCCGCGTCGAGATGGTTCTCGCGTTCCTCGCCGCCGCGGCGGTCTCCGGCGTCGTCCTCTGGTTCATGGAGGCCTTCTCGGTGAACGGCCGGAGCTGGGCGTGGGGCGAGGCGGGCGTGCAGCTCGCGATCGCCGCCGTCGTCGTCGGGCTGATCTTCCGCCTGCGGCGCTCCGAGTGAGCTCGAGGCCCTTCGCCTTCCGCGACCTGCGGGCCGAGCCGGACGCGGCGGTGCTCGAGCGGTTCCACCGCGACGTGCTCGCGCCCTCGTTCGAGCCGGCGGAGCTCGACCCCCTCGACGTGATCGCAGAAGGGCTGCGCGCGACCGGCCCCACGCGGACGTCGGCGCTCGTCGCCGTCGGCCCGTCCGGCGACGTCCTCGGCGGCGTCGTCGGCGAGCTCTACGAGCCCGAGCGGGTGCTTCTGCTCGCCTACCTCGCCGTCCGCCCCGACCTGCGCGGGCGCGGGATCGGCACGGCACTCCTGCACCGGGCGGCCGCGTCGTGGTACGGCCCCGGCGTCGCGCTCGCGGTCGGCGAGGTGCACGACCCGGGCCGCTGGCCCGAGGAGGGCGACGCCGCCGCCGGCCGGCTGCGGCTGTACGCCCAGGTCGGCGCCCGGCTGCTCGACGTCCCCTTCGTGCAGCCGGCGCTCGGCCCGGGGCGGCCGCGCATCGACGGCTTCCTGCTCCTCGCCTTCCACGTCGCCGCCGATGCCGGGCTCGGTGACGGCGTCCCGTCGGGCCTCCTGAGCAGATTCGTGCGCGCGTACTACGAGCGGGAGGAGGGCGTCCGCCCGCCGTACGACCCGGAGCTCGCTTCGCTGCTCGAGCTGATCGAACGGGAGCCGGTCGTGCCGCTGCTCCCGGTGGACGCCTACGCGCGCGTGCGCGCGCTCTGAGTGCTCATTCCCACTCGATCGTGGCGGGCGGCTTGGACGTCACGTCGAGCACGACGCGGTTGACGCCCGGGATCTCGTTGACGATCCGGCTCGAGATCGTCTCGAGCAGGTCGTACGGGAGGCGCGCCCAGTCGGCGGTCATCGCGTCGTCGCTCGTGACGGCGCGGACGACGACCGGATAGCCGTATGTCCGCTCGTCGCCCTGCACGCCGACGGAGCGGATCGCGGGCAGCACCGCGAACGACTGCCACAGCTCGCGGTAGAGCCCGGCCTTCCGCACCTCCTCCTGCAGCACCGCGTCGGCCTCGCGCAGGATCTCGAGCCGTTCGCGCGTGACGTCGCCGATGATGCGGATCGCGAGCCCCGGCCCCGGGAACGGCTGCCGCCACACCATCCGCTCCGGCATCCCGAGCTCCTCGCCGACGCGGCGCACCTCGTCCTTGAAGAGCAGCCGCAACGGCTCGACCAGCTGCATCTCCATGTCGTCCGGCAGCCCGCCGACGTTGTGGTGCGACTTGATCGTCGCCGCGACGCCCTCGGTGCCGCCGGACTCGATCACGTCGGAGTAGAGCGTCCCCTGCACGAGCCAGCGCACGTCGCCGAGCCGCCGCGCCTCCTCCTCGAAGACGCGGATGAACTCGCGGCCGATGAGCTTGCGCTTCTGCTCCGGGTCCTCGACGCCGGCGAGCAGCTCGAGAAAGCGGTCCTGCGCCTGCACGTGCACGAGCGGCACGTGGAAGTGGTCGCCGAACGTCTCCACCACCTGCTCGGCCTCGCTCTTGCGCAGCAGCCCGTGGTCGACGAAGACGCACGTCAGCTGGTCGCCGACCGCCTTGTGCACGAGCAGCGCCGCGACGGCGGAGTCGACGCCGCCGGAGAGCGCGCAGAGCACGCGCTCGCGGCCGACCTGGGCGCGGATGCGCTCGACCTGCTCCTCGATCACCGCCGCCGGCGTCCACGCGGGCGGCGCCCCCGCGAGCTCGTAGAGGAAGTTCTTCAGCACGTCGATCCCGTGCGGCGTGTGCACGACCTCGGGATGGAACTGGACGCCGTACAGGCCCCGCTCGCGCGACTCGAACGCGGCGACCGGCGTCGACGTCGACGTGGCGACCACGTGCGCTCCCTCCGGCGCCGCCACGACCGTGTCGCGGTGCGACATCCAGACGGTCTGGTGCGCCGGCGTGTCCTTCAGCAGCGTCGAGTCGGACGCCTGCAGCGACGTCTTCCCATACTCGGAGGCGTCGGTGCGGTCGACGCGGCCGCCGAGGTCGCGCGCCATCAGCTGCGCGCCGTAGCAGATGCCGAGCGTCGGGATCCCGAGCTCGAAGATGCGGGGATCGACCTGCGGCGCCCCTTCGGAGTAGACCGACGCGGGCCCGCCGCTCAGCACGAGCGCGTACGGGTTGCGCGCGCGGATCGCTTCGGGCGAGATCGAGTGCCCCACGAGCTCGGAGTAGACGCGGCACTCGCGCACGCGGCGCGCGATCAGCTGCGCGTACTGGCCGCCGAAGTCGAGCACCAGCACCGGCCGCTCCTCCGCCGCCGGGAACTGGACGACGTTCGACGGCTCAGCGGCGATAGTTCGGCGCTTCCTTCGTGATCGTCACGTCGTGCGGATGCGACTCGCGCAGGCCGGCGCCGGTGATGCGGATGAACTGCGCGTCCTTCATCTCGGCGATCGTCGCTGCGCCGCAGTAGCCCATCGCCTGCCGGAGGCCGCCGACGAGCTGGTAGACGATCGGCGAGAGCGGGCCCTTGTACGCAACCCTGCCCTCGATCCCCTCCGGGACGAGCTTCTCGACGTCCTCGACGTCGCCCTGGAAGTAGCGGTCCTTCGAGAACGAGCGCGCGCGCATCGCGCCGAGCGAGCCCATGCCGCGGTACTCCTTGAACCGCTCGCCCTGGACGACGATCACGTCGCCCGGCGCCTCGTCGGTGCCCGCGAGCAGCGAGCCGACCATGACCGTGTCGGCGCCGGCGCCGATCGCCTTCGCGATGTCGCCCGACGTCGTCATGCCGCCGTCCGCGATCAGCGGCACGTCGACGACGCCCGCGGCGTCGTGGATCGCCGTGATCTGCGGGACGCCGACTCCCGCGACGACGCGGGTCGTGCAGATGCTGCCCGGCCCCTGCCCGAGCTTCACCGCGTCGGCGCCGGCGGCCACGAGCGCCTCGGCGCCCGCGGCGGTCGAGACGTTGCCGGCGACGACGTCGACGGAGACGGACGACTTGATCCGCCGCACCATCTCGAGCACGCCGGCCGAATGCCCGTGCGCCGTGTCGACGACGAGCACGTCGGCGCCCGCGACGACGAGCGCCTGCGCGCGCTCGACCGCGTCCGGGCCGACGCCGACCGCGGCGCCGACGCGCAGCCGGCCCTGCTCGTCCTTGGTCGCCTGCGGGTACTGGATCTTCTTCTGGATGTCCTTGACGGTGATCAGCCCGCGCAGCCGCCCGTCCGCGTCGACGACCGGCAGCTTCTCGATCTTGTTGCGGTGCAGGATCGCCTCGGCCTCCTGCAGCGTCGTCCCGACGGGCGCCGTGACGAGGTTGCGCGACGTCATCAGCGCCGACACCGGCTGCTCGACGTCGACCTCGAAGCGGAGGTCGCGGTTGGTCAGGATCCCGACGAGGACGCCGGCGCCGTCGGTGATCGGCACGCCCGAGACCTTGTAGTGCGCCATCAGCTCGAGCGCGTCGCGCACGAGCGCGTCGGGCGGCAGCGTCACCGGCTCGACGATCATCCCCGCCTCGGAGCGCTTCACCTTGTCGACCTCCGAGACCTGGTCCTCGATCGAGAGGTTGCGGTGGACGACGCCGAGGCCGCCCTCGCGGGCGAGCGCGATCGCGAGCCGCGCCTCGGTGACGGTGTCCATCGCGGCGGACACGACGGGGATCGCGAGCTCGATCGAGCGCGTCAGCCGCGTGCGCGTGGAGACGTCGTTCGGGAGGACGTGCGACTCCGCCGGGACGAGCAGCACGTCGTCGAAGGTGAGGCCCTCTTTCGCGAACTTCCGGTCCAGGGCGACGAGCCGCTGGAGCTCGTCCTGACCGAGTTCGACGTCCAAGGTCGGCCCAGGGTAACAGCGCGTCCTGACAGCCTCCTAACAGGGCGGGGATACGGTGCCCGCCATGGGCTCGGTGCTCGCCGCCGTCGCGGTCGTGGCCGCAGTCTTCCAGCACGCCGCCGCGTCGCAGCGGCAGCCGCAGACGCTCGTTCCCGCGCAGCCCGGGACGATCGCGGCGTTCGCGCAGGACGGCCCGGTGATCGCCTGGTTCACGCCGCGCGGCGCCGGCTGCAACACCGTGCAGGTGCGCTCGCTGAAGAGCGGGCTCGAGCTGACGCTGCCCGACCAGACGGCGCGCAACGTCACCTGCCGCTTCGTACGCAACCCGCACGTCTCGGTCGGCCTCGCGGTCGCGGCCGACCCCGGGCGCATCGCCTGGACGCTGCCGCTCGCCTCCCCCCTGCAGCTGAACTACCTGCTCGGCGCCGGCGTCGAGCCGAAGGAGCAGGTGGAGCGGCGCTACCACGAGCTCGCCCACACGGCGCGCGGCGTCGGCCAGTGGCTGGGCGGGATCGCCGGCGACGCCGGCACGCTCGCGTACGCGACGACGACCGTCGACTTCGCCGACGAGGCGGGCTGCCTCGCCGGCACGAGCCCGTGCACGCTGATCAAGGCCGGCGGCGGCGTCTACCGCCTCGGCGGCCGGGTGCCGGTGGTGCACGTGCCGCACACGGGCCCGGCGGTCTCGGTCGCCGTCTCCGGCAACGCGATCGCGTACGTGCCGACGGGCGGGCTCGGCAAGGACGGCCGCCCGCACGCGAGCGCGGACATGCCGATCGAGGTCGTCGACGCCCGCACGGGCGCCAGGATCGCGCGGGTCCTGCCCCGCGGCGTCCCGCTGGCGCTGGCGATCTCGCCGCACCTGCTCGCGGCGCTCGAGCGCACGCCGCTCGGCCTGCGGCTCGCGTGGTACGACCGCGCCACCGGCCGACCCGCCGGCTCGCTGCCGGTGCCGGGCACGACGAGCCCGACGCTGAGCGCGACCGACCGGCTGATCGTCTTCCGCGTCGGCCGCTCGATCCGCGGCGTCGACGTCGCGACGCGCCGCGCGCGCCTGCTCGCCCGTGCCGCCGCGACGCCGGTCGGGCTCTCGGTCGACGGCGACCGCGTCGCCTGGGCCGAGAACCTGAAGGGCTCGGCGCGCGTCCGCGCGCTCTACGTCAGCGGCAGCGGCTGAAGCTCCTCGAGCCGGACGCCCGAGGCGAGCTTCGACGCCTCGCGCGGGTCGAACCGGCCCGGCCCGAGCTCGAGCACGGAGGCGGCGGCGCAGCCGACGCCTTCGCGCAGGGCCTCGTCGACCGGCCGGCCGTTGAAGCGCGCCGCGAGGAAGCCGGCGAGCAGCACGTCGCCCGCGCCGACGGCCGCCACCGGGTCGATCCGGCCGACGCTCGCCTGGTAGCGGCGGGTCACCCGCTCCTCCCGGAA
Source organism: Gaiellaceae bacterium (assembly GCA_035708345.1). GTDB lineage: Bacteria > Actinomycetota > Thermoleophilia > Gaiellales > Gaiellaceae > Palsa-739. The sequence goes on along the minus strand of DASSSR010000063.1, from coordinate 15,289 downwards.
GAGCGCGAAGCAGCCGCTCTCGTGCGAGACGATCACGTTGCGCGCGCCGAGCTCGGCGATCGCGTCGAGCGCCATCCGGAAGTCCTCCTCGTCCTGGAACTCCTGGCCGACGAGGCTCTCGGCCTCGCGCTGGTTCGGCGAGACGAGGAACGGCTCCGCCTCGGTGCCGTACCGGAGCGGCTCGCCCTCGCAGTCGACGACGCAGTTGACGCCGCGGCGGCTGAGGTCGCGCACGACCTCCGCGTAGAAGTCGTCCTCGACGTCGCGCGGCAGCGAGCCGGAGAAGACGACGTACGTGGCGACGCGCGCGAGGTAGCGGAGCTTGTCGCGCAGCGTCTCGAGCTCGTCGGGCAGCACCGCCGGCCCCCACTCGTAGATCTCCGTCAGCGTCCCGGCGGTCGGGTCGACGACCGCGGTCGACGTGCGCGACTCGTCCTCGATCCGGACGAAGTCGTTCAGCAGGGCCTCGCCCGCGAGCGCCTCGACGATCCGGTCGCCGGTCCGGCCGCCCGCGAGGCCGGTGGCGATCACCGGCGTGTCCAGCCGCTTCAGCGCGCGCGCGACGTTGATCCCCTTGCCGCCCGCGGAGGTGAGGCTGGCGCTCGCCCGGTGCCGGTGCCCCGGCTGGAAGTTCGGGACGGTGAGCGTGCGGTCGATGGCCGCGTTGAGGGTGACCGTGACGATCAACGCAGTCTCGTCGCGCCCCGGAGGCCGGCAGTTGGCGGAAGGTAGATCACCGGAACAGCCCGGCCAGATCATGCACGGTCCGGCCGGCGTAGAAGCCGAGCCTGCCGCCGAGCCCCGGTCTCGCGACCGCCCGGGCCGCCCGCAGCGGCCGGGAGGCGACGAGCGTCTTCCCGGACCAGACCTCGACCCGACCGAGCGGCTCGCCCGCCGCCACCGGCAGCGGCACGGCCGTGGGCGCGACGATCTTCTCGACGAGCGGGCGGCCGCGGCGGACGACGCGCACGAGCGGCTTCGGCGCGACGAGCGCGAGCGGCCGGCGGCCGTACGGGAGCTCCGCCCAGGCGTACGTCCGGGGGCGGATCAGCGTCACCGCGCGGTACTCCGAGACGCCCCACGAGAGCAGCCGGGCGAGGTCGGCGTTCCGCTGTGCCCTCGTCGGCTCGCCGAGGATGACTGCGTAGATCGTGTAGCCGGGCCGCCTGGCCGCGGCGACCTGGCACCAGCCCGCGGCGTTCGTGTGCCCGGTCTTGACGCCGATCAGGCCGGGGAAGCGGCCGAGCAGGTCGTTCCACGTGTGCACGGTGAAGGCGCCGTTCTCGATCGGCGCGCTCGACGTCGCGACGATCTGCCGGACGAGCGGCAGGTGCATCGCGACCTGCGCCAGCACGGCGACGTCGCGCGCGCTCGAGACGTGGCCGGGCGCGTCGAGGCCGTCCGGACGGACGAAGTGCGTGTCGCGCAGCCCCAGCTGCTTCGCGCGCGCGTTCATCCAGCCGACGAAGCGGGCGACGTCGCCGCCCGCGGCCGCGGCGGCGAGCGCGTCGGCTGCGTTGTTCGCGCTCTGGATCAGCGCGCCCTCGAGCAGGTCGTGGACGGTGATCCGCTGCCCCGCGTAGAGCGGGATGCGCGACTCGCCCACCTGCGCGGCGCCCTTCGTCACCGTCACCACCTGGTCCGGCCGCAGGTGCCGGAGCGCGACCAGCACGGTCATCAGCTTCGTGATGCTCGCGATCGGGACGCGCGCCCGTGCGTCGTGCGCCACGAGCACGTCGCCGTTCGCGGCGTTGACGACGTAGTACGCGCGCGCGTCCGGGATGCGCGGGGTCGCGGCGGCATGCGCGGCCCCCGCCAGCGCGAGCGCGCAGGCGCTAGCCGATCCGAAGCTTTTGACCCACCCTGAGCGCATTCGAGCTGACACCGGGGTTGAGCGACTGCAGCCGCTCGACCGAGATCCCGACCTTGGACGCAATCGTGCCGAACGTGTCGCCGCTCTGCACGGTGTAGAAGCGCTTCTTCGCGCCCTGCCGCACTTGCTTCTTCGTCGTCGCCGTCGTCGAGTGGCGCGGCTGCGTCGTCGTCGCGACGGTCGTCGTGGTCGTCGTCGAGTGCTGCAGCGCGGAGTGGACGAGCAGCACCGCGATCGTCACGCCGGCGAGGAAGGCGGCCGGCGCGCCGTAGCGCGCGAGGCCGGGCGACGGCTTACGCCGCCGCGTGCGCGACATCCCACACCTCCCGCGCGAGCCGCTCGGCCGCCTCGGCCGGCGAGTCGGCGAAGATCACCGACCGCGACGCCGAGACGAGCCCTGACGCCGGCCCCGCCGCGAACGCCGCGGCGACGTCGTCCGCCGTCCCGCCCTGCGCGCCGACGCCGGGGAGCAGGAACGGGGCCCGCGGCAGCAGCTCCCGCGCCTCGGCCACCTCCCGCGGGTACGTCGCGCCGACGACCGCGCCGACGTCGGAGAGGCCGTGGCCGCCGACGAGGCCCTCGCCCCACGCGGCGACGCGCTCGGCGACGAGCTCCCAGACGCGGCGGCCGTCGGCGAGCTCCGCGTCCTGCAGGTCGCCGCTGCCGGGGTTCGACGTCTTCACGAGCACGAAGATCCCCTTGCCGCCGTCGCGGCAGCGCTCGAGGAACGGCTCGACCGAGTCGCGGCCGAGATACGGGTTGACGGTCGCCGCGTCGGCGTGCGCGAAGGCGGCGTCCGCGTAGGCGGCGGCGGTGGAGGCGATGTCGCCGCGCTTCACGTCGGCGATCACGAGCAGCCCGGCCTCGCGGGCGTGCGCGCAGGCGCGCTCGAACGAGCGGACGCCGTCGGCGCCGCGCGCCTCGAAGAAGGCCGACTGCGGCTTGACCGCGACCGCGTACGGCGCGACCGCGTCGACGACGGCCCGGCAGAACGCGTCGAGGTCGGGGACGCGGTCGGGGAACGGGTCCAGGCCGACGACGAGCTGGCTCCGCTTGCGCTCGACGGCCGCCGCGAGCCGATCCGAGAAGCGCTCCGTCGTCAGCTCTGCTTGACGGCGGCTTTGAGCGCGCTGCCGGCGGAGAACTTCGGCACGCGCGCAGCGGGGATGTCGACCTTCTCGGCCGGGTTGCGCGGGTTGACGCCGGTGCGGGCGGCGCGCTCGGCGACCGTGAACTTCCCGAAGCCGGTGAAGCTGACCTCGCCGCCCCGCTTGAGCTGGTCGGTGATCGTGTCGAGGACGGCCTGCACCGAGCGGTCGGCGTCGTGCCGGTTGAGATTCGTGCGCCGCGCGATCTCCGCGACGAACTCCTGTCGGTTCATGGCCCGGACCCTATCGCAGCAGCTGGCTCGCCCGGAAGAGCGGCCGCAGCCGGACGGCGTGCCGGGCGAGCGCGTCGGCGCCGCCCTCCTCGCGGTCGACGACGCAGACCGCGGTGTGGACGACGAGCCCCGCCTCGCGCAGGGCCTCGACCGACTCGAGCAGGGCGCCGCCGGAGGTGACGACGTCCTCGACGAGGCAGATGCGGTCGCCCTGCTCGTAGACGCCCTCGATCCGGTTCGTCGTCCCGTACTCCTTGGTCGCCTTGCGGACGATCAGGAACGGCAGCTCGGCCGCGAGCGAGGCGGAGGCGGCGAGCGCGACGGCGCCGAGCTCGGGGCCGGCGAGCCGCGTCGTGTCGGCGGCGTGCTCGCGGACGGTGGCGGCGATCCGCTCGCCGATCGGGCGCAGCAGCTCCGGCCGCGTCTCGAAGCGGTACTTGTCGAGGTAGTACTTCGAGCGCTTGCCCGAGCGGAGGACGAAGTCGCCCTCGAGGTACGCGTGCTCGACGAGCGCGCTCGCGAGCTCGTCGCGTCGCGCGCTCACGCCCGGCTCGCGCGGAGCGCCTCGTGCACGGGCCCGAGCAGCGTCTGCGCCTCCGGCGAGCCCTCGACGTAGGAGATCATCGAGCCGTCCTCGTAGTAGACGTCGATGCGGTCGCGCTTGCGCCCGAACTGGCGGCGGACGACGACGCTCGCCGCGGCGACGCCGCTCGCGAAGCCGAGGACGGTCAGCAGCCTACGCTTCATCGGCGGCGGCCTCCTCCGGCTCGGCCACTTTCTTCTTCCGCGTCCGCTTCGGCTTCTCCGGCTCCGGTGCGGCGCCTCCGCCGCTGCCGGCGCTGTCGCGGAGGCAGCTCTTCAGGTCGTAGAAGACGAGCCCGACGGTCGGCTCGGCGACGGTCGTCGCCGCGATCCGGCGGTCGCCGTCGCGGACGACGAAGAGGCAGCCGTCGGCGGTCGCCGCCTCGAGCTGCGTCACCCCCGCCTCGCCCGTGCGCAGCGCGTCGGCCTGCTCGAGCAGCGACGCGGCCGCGTCCGCGAGCGCCTTCGCGGCCGCCTCGTCGGCGAGCGTCGTGCCCTGGACGGCGCCGCCGGAGCCGAAGAGGACGGCGGCCTCGATCTGCGACGAGATCTCGGTCAGGTCGGCGAGCGCCTGCTGCACGTCCATGGAGGCCCAGGCTAACAGGCTGCGAAACTCAGCCCGTGCGCCTTCGCAAGCGGCAGCTCGTGCTGAAGTTCTTCGCGGACCGTGGGCCGCACCTCGCCGCGATGGTCGCGTACTTCGCGCTGCTCTCGTTCGTGCCGCTGACGTTCCTCGCGCTCGCGCTGCTCGGCCTCGCGCGGCGCGCCGACGCGTCCGACTTCCTCGTCAAGGAACTCTCGCACGCGTTCCCAGGAACGTCCTTGCAGAGCATCATCGACCTCGTCCACAAGGTCCAGGACAACGCGGCGACGCTCGGGATCATCGGCGGCGTCGCGCTGATCTGGTCGTCGCTCTCGCTGTTCAGCGCGCTCGAGTCGGCGTTCAACATCGTCTACGGCCGGCCGAACCGCTCCTTCCTGCGCGGCAAGGCGCTCGCGGCGACCTTGATGGTGGCGACGATCACGACGCTGTTCGTCAGCCTGATCGTCGGCGCCGTCGGCGTCGAGGTGCTGAAGCGGCAGGCGCCCGGCTTCGTCGCGAACCCGATCGTCGCGTACATCGTCTCGATCGCCGTGTCGGCGCTCGGGATCTTCCTCTTCCTGCTCGCCGTCTACTGGTTCCTGCCGACGGCCGACGTGACCGTGCACGACGCGCTCCCCGGCGCGGTCGCGGCGGCGATCGTGCTCGAGGCGTCCTTCCAGATCCTGCCGGTCTTCGTGCGCCTCGCCGGAGTCAACCCGACGCTGCGCGTGCTCGGCGGCCCGGCGATCCTGCTGCTCTGGCTGTACCTGATGGCGAACGTGATCGTGCTCGGCGCCGAGCTCAACTGGTGGCGCGCCGAGCGGCGCTCACTCGGCCGGCGGCAGCCGCCCGTCGAGGGGCTCGCCTGAGCGGGCGCGACTTGCGAAAGACTTCTTTCGAAAGTAGTCTTTCGATATGGCGGAGCCCCGGCGGACGATCGAGCTCGACGACCCGCGGGCGCTGCGCGCGCTCGCGCACCCGATCCGGCTGCGCCTCGTCGGCCTGCTCCGCCGCGAGGGGCCGCTCACCGCGACGCAGGCGGGCGAGCGGATCGGCGAGAGCCCGGCGAGCTGCTCGTTCCACCTGCGGCAGCTCGCGAAGTGGGGGCTCGTCGAGGAGGCAGGCGGCGGTCGCGGCCGCGAGCGCCCGTGGCAGGCGACCGCCGAGTTCACGCACTGGAAGGTGCAGTCGCCCGAGCAGGCCGAGGCCGCGGCCGCGTTCTCGGGCACCGTCTCCCGCGGCTACGGCGAGCAGCTGCTCGACTGGTTCGAGCGGATGCCGGCCGAGGAGCCCGCGTGGCAGGAGCGCCACCACCTCGGCGACACGACGCTCTCCCTCGGCCCCGAGGAAGCCGACGAGCTCGGCCGGAAGATCTGGGAGCTCGCGCGCTCGTACGAACGCCCCGCGCGCGCGGGCGACCGCCGGGTCACGTTCATCTACGCCCTCTTTCCGCAGCGGGTCGACCGGTGATCCCGGCGCTCCTCCGCCAGAGCGAGCGCTTCCGCTGGTTCTGGCTCGGCCAGACGGTCTCGCTCTTCGGCGACCAGATCACGCTGCTGGCGCTGCCGCTCGCAGCGGTGTTGATCCTCGACGCGAACGCCGCGACGATGGGCTATCTGTTCGCCGCCGGGCTGGCGCCCAACCTGATCTTCGCCCTGCATGCGGGGGCGTTCGTCGACCGGCGCGGCCGCCGGCGCGCGACGATGATCGTGACCGACCTGGGCCGCGCCGCCGTCCTCGGCTCGGTCCCCGTCGCGTACGCACTCGGCGTGCTGACCCTCGCCCAGCTCTACGCCGTCGCCTTCCTCGAGGGCACGCTCAGCGTCCTTTTCTACGTCTCCTACTCGACGCTCTTCACGTCGCTCGTGCCGCGCGAGCGCTACGTGGAGGGGAACCAGCTGATGAGCGGCAGCCGTGCGTTCTCCTTCGTCGGCGGCCAGAGCCTCGCCGGCTTCCTCGTCCAGCTGATCACGGCGCCGTTCGCCCTCGTCGTCGACGCGGCCTCCTTCGTCGTCTCGGCGTTCTTCCTCAGCCGCTTCCGGGCCGTGGAGCCGCCGACCGAGCAAGCGGTGCGGGGCCACCTCGCCGCCGGCGCTCGCTTCATCCGCCGCACGCCGATCCTGGCGGCGTCGCTCGCGTCGACGGCAGTCGTCAACTTCTTCAACTTCGTCTTCGTCGCGCTCTTCGTCCTCTACGTCACCCGCGAGTTGCACGTACGCCCGGGAGTCCTCGGCGTCGTCCTCGGCGCCGGCGCGATCGGCGGCCTCGTCGGTGCGCTCGCGACCGGTCGGATCGCAGCCCGGATCGGCGTCGGTCCGTCCTTCATCCTCGGCTCGATCCTCTTCCCCGCACCGTTCCTGCTCGTGCCGCTCGCAGGCGGCGGGAAGCCCGTCGTGATCGCGCTGCTCTTCCTCGCCGAGTTCGGCTCCGGCTTCGGGGTGATGCTGCTCGACATCACCGCCGGCGCGATCAAGCAGGCGCTCGTCCCCGACCGGCTCCGCGCGCGCGTGTCCGGCGCCTACATCGTCGTCAACTACGGCGTCCGGCCGCTCGGCTCGCTGACCGGCGGGCTGCTCGGAAGCACGATCGGTCTGCGGCCGACGCTCTGGATCGCCGCCGTCGGCGGCATCTGCGCCGTGCTCTTCCTGCTTCCCTCGCCCGTCCCGCGTCTGCGCGAGCTACCCGAGCCTGCCGAGGGCTTCGCGTAGGGCCTTCGCCGCCCGCGCCCGGTGCGAGTGCTCGTTCTTCCAGTCGTCGCCGAGCTCGCCGACCGTCCGCTGCTCGCCGTCGGGGACGAAGACCGGGTCGTAGCCGAAGCCGCCGCTGCCGCGCGGCGCGGCGGCGATCCGCCCCCCGACGGTGCCGGTGCCGCGGACGATCTCGCCCTCGGGGGAGACGGCGACGAGCTCGCTGACGTAGCGCGCGCGCCGGTCCTCGCCGTCGCCGAGCTCGCCGAGCAGCTTCGCGATCGCCGGCGCGCCTTCCGGCGCGTAGCGGGCGGAGTGGATGCCGGGCCGGCCGCCGAGCGCGGCGACCTCGATCCCCGAGTCCTCGCCGATCGTCCACCCGCCGACGCGCTCGTGCCCGAAGCGCGCCTTCAGCAGCGCGTTGTCGTAGTACGTCTCGCCGGTCTCGGGCGGGTAGTCGTCGGCGTCCAGGGGGACGATCTGCCACCCGGGCAGCAGCAGCTCCAGCTCACGCGCCTTGTGCGCGTTGCGGCTGCAGAGGGTCGCCTTCACTCCATCCACCGCACCTCGAGCACGCCGTCGACGTCGGCGACGGCGGCGACGACGCGCGGCGAGGTCTGCCCGTGCAGCTGGACGTCGACGGCCATCTCGCGGCGGTCGGCCTCCTGCGTGACGTCGAGCGAGAGCACGCGGCCGAAGCGCTCGATCGCCTCGATCACCGGCGCCGGGCTGCCGCCGGCGGGCAGCGCGACGAGCAGCCGCTCCGTCTCGTTGCGCCAGCGCCGCGTGGCGCGGTAGGCGAGGATCCGCAGCGGCCCGAGCGTGAAGAGCGCGCCCGCGGTGGCGATCACCGCGCCGTCGTAGTAGCCGGCGCCGGTCGCCATCCCGATCGCGGCGACGAGCCACAGCGTCGCGGCCGTCGTCAGGCCGCGGACCGAGAGGCCCTGGCGGATGATCGCGCCGGCGCCGAGGAAGCCGATGCCGCTGACGATCTGCGCCGCAATCCGCGTCGGGTCGGTGCGCGTCCCGGTGGCGGCGAAGAAGTCCTCGAAGCCGTACGCCGACACGAGCGTGAAGAGGGCCGAGCCGACGCAGACGACGAGGTGCGTGCGCAGCCCGGCCTGCCGCTCGCGCAGCTCGCGCTCCATCCCGATCGCGCCGCCGAGCACCGCGGCGACGGCCAGCCGCAGCAGCACGTGCGGCCACCCCAGCTGCGGGACGGCCGCGAGGCTAAGGAAGGTCGCGTGCAAGTGCCTCGGACTGCTTCTGGCCGATCAGCCGGCAGCCGCGCTCGGCGAGGTCGAGCAGCTCCCCGAGCGCCTCGCGCGTGAACGGATCCTGCTCCGCCGTCGCCTGCACCTCGACGAGGCGGCCGTCGCCGGTCATGACGACGTTCATGTCCGTGTCGGCGTGCGAGTCCTCGGAGTAGTCGAGGTCGAGCAGCGGCACGCCGTCGACGACGCCGACCGAGACCGCGGCCACCGAGTCCTTGAACGCGCGCGAGAGCCCGAAGCGGTCGAGCGCGCGCTTGCCCGCGACGTAGGCGCCCGAGATCGCGGCGCAGCGCGTGCCGCCGTCGGCCTGCAGGACGTCGCAGTCGAGCCACATCGTCCGCTCGCCCAGCGCCTTGAAGTCGACGACGGCCCGGAGCGCCCGGCCGATCAGCCGCTGGATCTCGACCGTGCGGCCCTGCTGCTTGCCGCGCGACGCCTCCCGCTCGACGCGGTCGCCCGTCGACGCCGGCAGGAGCGAGTACTCGGCGGTCATCCAGCCGCGACCCTGGTTGCGCAGCCAGCGCGGCACCTCCTCGGCGATCATCGCCGTGCAGAGGACGGTCGTCTTGCCCTGGCGCACGAGCGCGCAGCCGTGCGGGTTCTCGAGGTAGTCGGGCTCGATCTGCAGCGGCCGCAGCGCGTCGGGGCGCCGCCCGTCGTTCCGAGTGCTCATACGGCGCTCAACTCTTGCAGGGTCACGTGCTCGACCTCCCCGATCGGCAGTTGCAGGAAGCGGCGTCCCATCTCCCGGAACGCCGCCGGGTCTCCCGTCGTCAGGAAGCGGTACTCGCCGCGACGGCCGCGCTCGTGCTCGATCCCCTTGCGGGCGAGCGTCTCGGCCACCTCGCGCGCCGTCTCCTCGGCGGAGAAGACGAGCGTCACGTCCCGGCCGAAGACGCGCTGGAGGATCGGGCGGATCAGCGGGTAGTGGGTGCAGCCGAGGACGACCGTGTCGACCCCGGCGGCCTCGAGGGGCGCCGCGTACTCGCGCACCGCCTCCTCCGTCTCCTCGCCGTACGGGTCGTCGCTCTCGATCAGCGGCACGAGCCGCGGGCACGCGACCGGATGGAACGAGACGCCGGCGTCGAGCGCGCGCACGAGCGCCGCGTAGCGGCCGGAGTCGACCGTCCCCTGCGTCGCGAGCAGGCCGACGCGGCGGTTCCGTGTCGCCTGCACGGCCGCGTGCGCCTCCGGCGTGATCACGCCGAGCACGGGGACCGAAAGCTCCTCCTGCAGCTGCGGCAGCGCGGCCGAGGTCGCCGTGTTGCACGCGACGACGATCAGCTTCACGTCCTGCCGCTCGAGGAACGCGCCGATCTCCCGCGAGAACTCCCGCACCTCGGCGAGCGGGCGCGGCCCGTACGGGAGCCGCGCGTGGTCGCCGAGATAGACGAAGTCCTCGTTCGGCATCGTCACGAGGCACTCGTGGAGGACGGTGAGCCCGCCGACCCCCGAGTCGAAGACGCCGACCGGCCGCGGATCCATTCGTGGGAGGCTACCCTGCCGCCGTGCTGAGGAGGGCTCTGGTCGTGGCGGCGCTGGCGTTCGCGTGGGCGGGGACGGCGAACGCGGCGACGCCGCAGCAGCTGACGCTGACGATGTCGGACGGGACGCAGCTCGCCTGCTCGCTGACGCTGCCCGACGCGCCGGCGACGCCGAGCGCCGGCGTGATCCTCTTCCACGGGCTCGGCGGCAAGCACCAGGACATGGAGCCGATCGCGACGCAGTTCCTCGCGCCCGCCGGCTACGCCGCGCTCGCCTGCGACGCGCGCGGGCACGGCGCCTCGCAGGGGCAGTTCGGCCTCGACGGGCCGCGCGACGTCGCCGACACCCGCGAGCTGTACGACTGGTTCGCGGCGCGGATCGGCACGCAGCAGATCGGCGCCCTCGGCGTCTCGCTCGGCGGCGGCGCCGTCTGGAACGCGCTCACCGCCGGCGTCCCGTTCAAGGCGGCGGTGCCGATCATCACCTGGACGAACCTGCTGAGCGCGCTCGCGCCGCAGGGGCTCTCCAAGTCGGGGCTCGTCCAGTACCTCGCCGGGCTCGTGCCGACGAGCCGCTGGGACCCGCAGCTGCTGGCGGCCGCGCAGGGCCTGACGACGAGCGCCGACCTGACCGCGGCGACCGCGCTCAGCGCCGCGCGCTCCGAGACGACGGCGCAGCTGCGCTCGATCACGACGCCGACGCTGCTCGTGCAGGGCCGGCACGACTTCCTCTTCGACGTCGACCAGGCGCTCGCCGCCTACCGCTCGCTCGGCGGGCCGAAGGCGCTCTACCTCGGCGACGTCGGCCACCTGCCGGCGGCGAACCCGTCGGCGGAGCAGCCGACGCTCTACGGCCTCGCGGTCAAGTGGTTCGACCGCTACCTGAAGGGGACGCCGAACGGCGTCGACAGGACGAAGGTCGTGCTCGCGCACGACCCGTGGGACGGCAGGACGACCGCCTACGCCGGCGTGCCGCCGACGAAGCGCGTGACCGTGAACCTTCCCGGCACGACGACGATCACCGGCGCGACCGGCAAGGTCGTCCGCAGCGTCCGGATCACGGGCGGCCCGCACGAGACGTTCGGCGACTCGACCGTCACCGTCCGCTACTCGAACGCGAAGAGCTTCGACCACCTCGTCGCCGTGCTCGCCGTCCAGGGGAGCTCGACGCCGATCAGCGCCGGCGGGACGAAGCTGAAGGCGGCGTCCGGGACGGCGACGATCAGGCTGCTCGACGAGGTCGTCCGCGTGCCGGCCGGGAAGAAGCTCGTCCTCTATCTCTCCTCGACGTCGCTCGCCCAGAGCCCGTCGAACGCGCTCTACGTCAACGCCGTCCAGCCCGACGCGTCCGTGACGATCGGCAGGACGACGCTCGCGCTCTCCGTGCTGAAGAGAGCCGTCTCGCGCGCCGGCGCGTCACGGCGGCTCGCGGGCGCGCACGCGACTCCCGGACTCACGAAGACGCAGATCGTGCTCGGCGGCACCGGGCCGCTGACGGGCTCCGAGTCGGCGTACGAGCCGGTGCTGAGCGGCGCGAAGGCGTACTTCGACTACGTGAACGCCCGCGGCGGCGTCTACGGGCGCAAGATCGTCTACAAGGTCGAGGACGACCAGTACGACCCGGTGCAGACCGTGCAGAAGACGCAGAAGCTGGTCGAGCAGGACGGCGTCTTCGCGATCTTCAACTCCGTCGGGACCGAGCACGCCCTCGCCGTGCGCGACTGGCTGAACGCGCGCAAGGTGCCGCAGCTCTTCGTCGGCAGCGGCGCCGCCGCGATCGGCACGGAGCACGCGAAGTACCCGTGGACGGTCGGCCTGCTGCCGAGCTTCGTCGGCGAGGGCGCGATCTACGGGAAGCTGATCGCGAAGCAGCATCCGAACGCGAAGATCGGCGTCCTCTACGAGAACGACGAGTACGGGCAGGAGCTGCTGCGCGGGCTGAAGCGCGGCCTCGGCCGGAGGGCGGGCCAGATCGTCTCGACGCAGGGCTACGCGCTGCTCGACACGGACGTGATCTCGCAGGTGCAGTCGCTGAAGGCGTCGGGCGCCGACACGTTCGTGATCTTCGCGCTGCCGAAGCAGGCGATCCAGGCGTTCGTCGGCGCGGCGAAGCTGGGCTGGAAGCCGTTCGAGTACGTCACCTCCGTGTCGATCGACCCGGCGGTGATGCAGATCGTCCGCCTGAACGCGGGCGCGCAGACCGGCGCCGGCGCGACGTCGAGCGCGTTCCTGCACGACCCGACGAACCCGACGCAGAAGGGCTCCGCGGGCGTGAAGCTCTACCTGCAGATCATGAAGCGCTACCTGCCGGGCGAGGACCCGAGGGCGGTCGCGCACATCTACGGGATGATGGCCGCGTACGCGATGGTCGACGCGCTGAAGCACGCCGGCCGCAACCCGACCCGGGCGAGCCTGCTGAAGGCCGCGACGCACCTGCACGAGACGAATCCCTTCCTGCTTCCGGGCCTCGAGCTCACCACCTCGCCGAAGAACTACTTCCCCATCCAGCGGACGTATCTCGTGCGCTTCCAGCACGGCTTCTGGAACGTGCTCGGGCGGCCGCTGGCGGTTCCCTCCAGCTGAACGAAAGGACGACGGTCATGAAGAGAGTCATCGCCGCCCTCTCGGTGTTCGCCGCGCTCGCGTTCGCGCAGGGCGCCTTCGCCGCGAACACCGGCTCGATCTCGGTGACGCACGACCCGATGGTGCTCGCCGGCTCGAAGTCGACGACGATCCACATCACGCTGCCGCAGGCGGACGACCCGATCGCCGCGATCAACATCTACACGCCGAGCGGCTACTCGTACACGCTCTCGCAGGCGGCGGGCACGACGATCGGCACCGTCGACGCGACCGCGTTCTCGCACACCGCCGGGCTGACGCTGCCGCTCTCGGGCAACGTCGTGACGGCGAACCCTGCGAGCTTCACGCAGCAGTCGACCCAGTGCACCGGCATCCCCACGAGCGCCGCCGTCTGGGTGCTCAACCTGTCGGTCGCCGGCCAGACGATCCAGCTGCCGGTCTACGTCAACCCGACCGCGGGCGCGGAGCAGGTGCTGGGCGCGGAGAAGATCACCGTCTGCCTGCCGCCGTGGGACGTCCCCGAGGCGCTCGGCGGCGCGGCGCAGGGCGCGCAGGTGCTCGACGTCCGCTTCACGGTCAACGGCGTGTTCACGACGCCGAACGCGGGCAGCCTGCTCCGGTGGGACACGCTCTTCACGCCGTACACGCCGAAGACCGGCAAGGCGAACCCGGCCGGCACCTTCGAGGCGCGCGCGTTCGTGCCGCTGCCGGTGATCCTCGGCCTGCACCCGACGTACCTGTCGAAGACGAACACGTTCCGGCTGGGCGGCCAGGTGACCGAGGGCGGCCTGCCGGTCCCGAACCTGACCGTGCACATCAGCCGCGGCGTCGCGGCGAACCGGCTGACCCAGCAGTCGTCGACGCGGACCGGCTCGTCCGGCTCGTACACGACGGCGGGGCACCTGAAGCCGCGCAAGACGACGTACTTCCGCATCAACGCGTCGATGCCGGAGCACGACTTCGCCGCCGGCTGCCAGAACCCGGCGCCGGCGACGGTCGCGCCGGCCGGCTGCGTCAGCGCGAAGCTGTCGTCGTGGAGCGTCAAGAGCGCCGTCGTCGCCCTGAAGGTGCCGAAGGCGAAGAAGCACAAGAAGTAGCTCCGGTGGACGCACGCGACTGGTGCCTGCTGCAGAGTAGGCACCAGTCGTGACCGCTCCCGTCCGCATCGGAACCTGCTCCTGGGCAGACGAGGCCCTCTCGAAGTTCTTCTACCCGCCGAAGCTGCCCGCGAAGGAGCGGCTCGCCTGGTACGCGCAGCACTTCGACACGGTCGAGGTCGACTCGACGTACTACCGGCTCCCGTCCGACTCGATGGTGCAGGGCTGGGCGGAGCGCACGCCCGACGGCTTCACGATGCACGTGAAGGCCTTCGGGCTGATGACGCGGCATCCGGTGAGGGTCGAGGTGCTGCCGGAGGACCTGCGCGACGCGATGCCGGTGGACGAGCGCGGCCGCGTCGACCGGCCGCCGCGCGAGCTGCGCGGCGAGGTGTTCCGCCGCTTCCTCGAGGCGCTCGAGCCGCTGCGCGCCGCCGGCAAGCTCGGCGGCATCCTCTTCCAGCTGCCGCCGTACGTCGTCTTCAAGCCGCAGTCGCTCGAGTACCTCGAGTGGGCGCGTGCGCAGCTCGGCGGCGACGCGATGCTCGTCGAGCTCCGCCACCGCTCCTGGCTCGAGGAGGACAACCGGGCCGAGACGCTCGCGTTCCTCGAGCGGATCGGCGCCGCCTACGTCACCGTCGACGCGCCGCGCTCGGAGTCGGCGAAGAACCTGATCCCGACGGTGCCGGCGGTCACCGCCGACGTCGCCTACGTCCGCTTCCACGGCCGCAACCTCGGCACGTGGAACAGGCGCGGCGGCTCGGCGGCCGAGCGCTTCGACTACCTCTACTCGGACGAGGAGCTCGCCGAGTGGGTGCCGCCGCTGCGCGAGCTCGCGGGCGAGGCGAAGGAGGCGTACGCGTTCTTCAACAACAACGCCTCGTCCGCCGACCCGGAGAACCCGCTCGGGCGCATCTCGCAGGCGGCCGACGGCGCGCGCCGGCTGCGTAAGCTGCTCGACGTGAACGGCGTGGCGGCGACGGGCGGCGGCTGAGGTGCGGATCCTCTCGGTCGTCCACTCGGAGCACGCCCGCACGTCGCTCTTCCGGCCGCCGGGCCACGAGCTCGAGGAGTGGTCGTTCGCGGCGCGCGGGACGCCGCCGGACGAGTGGGACGCGTACATGGTCTTCGGCGGCTCGATGCACGCCGACCAGGACACGCTCCATCCCTGGCTCGCCGACGAGACGGCGTGGCTGCGAGGGCTGCTCGAGCGCGGCGCGCCGCTGCTCGGCGTCTGCCTCGGCGCCCAGATGCTCGCGCGCGCGGCCGGCGCGGCCGTCGGGCGGCTCGAGGGCGGGCCGGAGATCGGCTGGCACGAGGTCGAGCGCCGCCGCGGCGCCGACCCCCTCCTCGACTCGCTGCCGGAGCGGTTCGAGGCGTTCGAGTGGCACCACTACACGTACGGCGTGCCGGCGGCCGCGGTGGAGCTCGCGCGGAGCGGGCGGGCGACGCAGGCGTTCCGCCTCGGGGACGCGTGCTGGGGGGTGCAATTCCACCCGGAGGTCACGCACGAGCAGGTGCTCGAGTGGATCGACGAGGAGGCTGGAAACGCCGCCGGCAAGGCCGCCGTTGTCCGGCCGGAAGACAGGCCCGCCCTCCGCGGTCCCGGGGCCGACCCGCCCGTCGACCCGGACGCGCTGCGCGCCGAGACGGCGGCGAAGATCGGACGCTGGAACGAGCTCGGGCTCGCGCTCTGCGACGCCTTCGTCGCCGCGGCCGAGCGCACGCTCGCGCGTGCCGGCTGA
>DASSSR010000062.1:0-8640 GCA_035708345.1 Gaiellaceae bacterium | reverse complement strand
GCTCCCGCTCCGACCCCGCCTGCGCGAGCTCGTCCGCCCGCACCGCCGCTTCCGCCAGCGTCACGCGCGTGACTGTACGCGAGCGGCCGCGACGATCGCGGCGGCAGACCGCTCGACGTCCTGCTCCGTCGTCCGCCAGTTCGAGACGGAGATCCGCATCGCGTGCGCGCCGTCCCACTGCGTGCCGGCGAGCCAGCACGTCCCGTCCGCCTGCACGCGCGCGACCGTCTCCGCGTCGACCCGCACGAGCACCTGGTTGAGCACGACGTCGTTCAGGACCTCGAGCCCCGACGCCTGCAGCAGCTCCGCGAACCGGCGGGCGTGCGCGCAGCAGCGCTCGACGAGCGCGGCGACCCCCTCCGCGCCGAGCTGCCGGATCGCGGCGTAGACGGCGAAGCCGCGGGCGCGGCGCGAGAACTCCGGCGTCCAGTCGACCTCGTCGCGCCGCTCGTCGTCGGGCTGGACGAGGTAGTCCGCGGTCACGCGCATGGCCGCGCGGTGCGCGTCGGGATGCGCGCAGAAGGCGAGCCCCGAGTCGTAGGGGACGTTCAGCCACTTGTGCGCGTCCGTCGCCCAGGAGTCCGCACGCCCGCTGCCGCGCACGAGGTGCCGCAGCGTCGGCGAGGCGGCAGCCCAGAGGCCGAACGCGCCGTCGACGTGCAGCCATGCGCCCGTGCCCTCGACCGCGTCGGCGATCGAGTCGAGGTCGTCGAAGGCGCCGGTGTTCACCTCTCCCGCCTGCGCGCAGACGATCGTCGGGCCGTCGTCGAGCGGCGGGAGCGCCTCGACGCGCATGCGCCCCTGGTCGTCGGCCGGCACGACGACGAGCGCCGCGGCGCCGATCCCGAGCAGGCGGAGCGCGCGGTCGATCGTCACGTGCCGCTTCGCGCCGACGACGACGCGGATCGGCGGCGCGCCGGCGAGCCCGTCGCGGGCGACGTCCCGACCGGCGCGGGCGAGCACCGCGTGCCGGGCGGCGGCGAGCGCGGTCACGTGGGCCATCTGGCAGCCGGTCGTGAACGCGGCCGAGACGTCCGCCGGCAGCCCGAGCAGCTCGGCGAGCCAGCCGCGCGCGACCTCCTCGACGACCGACGCCGCCGGGCCGGCGGCGTACAGGCCGGCGTTCTGATCCCAGGTCGAGGTCAGCCAGTCGGCGGCGAGCGGCGCCGGCAGGGCGCCGCCGATCACGAAGCCGAAGTAGCGTCCGGAAGGGATGCCGACGACGCCCGGCTCGGCCGCCTCGACGAGCGAGGCGACCACCGCACGCGCGTCGAGGCCCTGCCGCGGCAGCGGCCCGCCGAGCCGCGCGGTCAGCGCCTCGACCGACGCCTCCGCCCGCACCGGCCGGCCGTCGAGCGCCTCGAGGAAGTCCGCCGCGTAGTCGGCCGTCTGCCGGAGCAGCTCGCGCTCGCCCACCTGCGCGACTCTACTTGTGACGCCGCTAGATTCAATCGCATGGCACACAACGTCGTTCTCATTCCCGGCGACGGCACGGGCCCCGAGCTGACGGAGGCCACGCGCCGCGTCCTCGAGGCGACGGGCGTCGAATTCGAGTGGGACGTCCGCGAGGCCGGCGCGGACGTCATGGAGCGCCACGGCGGCAACCCGCTGCCGTCCGACGTGCTCGACGCGATCCGCGAGGCCGGAGTCGCGCTGAAGGGGCCGATCACGACGCCCGTCGGCGGCGGCTTCCGCTCCGTCAACGTCGCGCTCCGCAAGGAGCTCGACATGTACGCGCAGGTACGCCCCTGCAAGACGTATCCAGGCGTGCGCACGCGCTTCGAGGACGTCGACCTGATCATCGTCCGCGAGAACACCGAGGACCTCTACGCCGGCATCGAGTACCAGCAGGGCACCGACGACGCGAAGGAGCTGATCGCCTGGATCGAGTCGAAGGGCGGCAAGCTCCGCCACGACGACGCCGGCATCTCGATCAAGCCGATCTCGATCACCGGCACGCGCAAGATCTTCGAGTTCGCGTTCGACTACGCGCGCAAGAACGGCCGCAGGAAGGTCACCTGCGTGCACAAGGCCAACATCATGAAGTTCAGCGACGGCCTGTGGCTGCACGTCGCGCGCGAGGTCGCGACCGAGAACTCCGACATCGAGTTCGACGACCGCATCGTCGACAACATGTGCATGCAGCTGGTGCAGCGGCCGGAGGAATACGACGTGCTCGTCCTGCCGAACCTGTACGGCGACGTGCTCTCCGACCTCTGCGCCGGCATGATCGGCGGCCTCGGGCTCGCGCCGGGCGCGAACTACGGCGAGGACGTCGCCGTCTTCGAGCCGACGCACGGCTCGGCGCCGAAGTACACCGGCCAGAACAAGGTCAACCCGATGGCGGAGATGCTGTCGGGGATGCTGATGCTCCGCCATCTCGAGGAGCGCGAGGCGGCCGACCGCCTCGAGCGCGCGATCGCGGCCGTGATCGCCGAGGGGAAGAGCGTCACGTACGACATGAAGCCCACGCGCGACGACCCGACTGCGGTCGGCACGAGCCAGGTCGCCGACGCGATCATCGAGAAGCTGGAGACCGGAGTTCCCGCATGAGCGAAAGAAGGAAGGTCACCGTCGTCGGCGCGGGGAACGTCGGCGCCACCTGCGCGCAGGTGCTCGCGACGCGCGACTACGCCGACGTCGTGCTCGTCGACATCAAGGAGGGCCTGCCGCAGGGCAAGGCGCTCGACATCAACCAGATGGGGGCCGTGCTCGGCTACGAGCCGAACGTCGTCGGCGACAACGGCTACGAGTCGACGGCCGGCTCGTCCGTGGTCGTCGTCACCGCCGGCCTGCCGCGCTCCCCGGGGATGTCGCGCGACGACCTCGTGCAGACGAACGAGAAGATCGTCAAGGACGTGACCGAGAAGGTGGTCGCGCAGAGCCCGGAGGCGATCCTGATCGTCGTCTCCAACCCGCTCGACGCGATGTGCCACGTCGCGAAGAACGTCTCGGGGTGGCCGAAGGAGCGCGTGTTCGGGATGGCCGGCATCCTCGACACGGCGCGGTTCTCCACCTTCATCGCCTGGGAGACCGGCTCGTCGGTGAAGGACGTGCAGGCGATGGTGCTCGGCGGCCACGGCGACCAGATGGTCCCGGTCGTCTCGGCGACGACCGTCGGCGGCATCCCGCTGCGCAAGCTCGTGGCCGAGGACGCGATCCAGAAGATGGTCGAGCGGACGGCGAAGGGCGGCGGCGAGCTCGTCAACCTGATGGGCACCTCCGCCTGGTACGCGCCGGGCGCGGCGGCCGCGCAGATGGTCGACTCGATCATGCTCGACGAGAAGCGCGTGCTCCCGTGCACCGCGTACCTCGAGGGCGAGTACGGGATCGACGGGCTCTACATGGGCGTGCCCTGCAAGCTCGGCCCGAAGGGGATCGAGCAGATCGTCGAGCTCGACCTCTCCGACGACGAGAAGGCCGCGCTCGAGAAGAGCAGCAGCGCCGTGCGAGAGGTCGTCGGCGTCCTCACGACCTAGCTCGGGAGCTCCGGCCGGCCGAGAGCAGGGTCTCGGCCGGCCTCAGCGCGGCCACGAACGGCCGCGATCCGATCAGCAAGTTGCAGCCTGTTACTTGCGGTGCGAGGTCGTCGGCGCTCAAACGCCCTCGGGCGGAACGCTCGGGTAGCGGGCGTGGAGCCAACGCCGACGGCGTTGGCGACACGAACGGGTCTCGACCGCTGCCGCGAAGCGGCACCGGGGGAGACCGAGGCCGACGCGGCCGCCCGAGACGAGCTTCCCGATCAGGGTGGCAGCACGAAGGCCCGCCGAGACCGCGCTCTCGGCGGGCCGAAGTTCCGCTTCACCGCGAGCGCGCCCGCGCGCGAGCGGATCCGCGCGAGCGTTAACGTGCGCGCGTGGATCTCGGGCTGAAAGGCCGCACGGCGCTCGTCTGCGGCGCGTCCTCGGGGCTCGCGCTCGCGAGTGCCGAGGCGCTCGCGGAGGAGGGTGCGAACGTGACGATGTTCGCGCGCCGCCGCGACGTGCTCGAGCGCGAGGCCGACCGGATCGGCGCGCTCGCCGTCCGCGGCGACGTGACGCTCCCGCACGACCTCGAGCGCGCCGTGGAGAAGACGCTCGAGGCGTTCGGCGGCCTCGACGTCCTCGTCTGGAACTCGGGCGGGCCGCCGGCCGGGCCGGCAACCGAGGTGACCCCCGACGCCGTAGAGCAGGCAGTGGAGCTGCTGCTGCAACCGGCCGTGCGGCTCGTCTCGCTCTGCCTGCCGCACCTCGAGCTGAGCGGCGGCGGCCGCATCGTCGCGATCACCTCGCTCGCCGCGAAGGAGCCGACGCGGCACCTCGCCCTCTCGAACATGATCCGGCCCGGCCTGACCGGCTGGCTGAAGACGCTCGCCGCCGAGCTCGGCCCGAAGGGGATCACCGTCAACTGCGTCGCACCCGGCCGGATCGACACCGACAGGCTCGCGCACCTCTATCCCGACGGGCCGACCGACGACCAGCTGCAGGAGATCCCCCTGCGCCGCTGGGGCGACCCGCGCGAGTTCGGGGACGTCGTCTGCTTCCTCGCCTCCGAGCGCGCGCGCTACGTCACCGGCCAGACGCTCGTCGTCGACGGCGGCCTGCAGCGCTTCCTCTTCTGAGTGGTCGTGCGGCGGCTCCTCTCCCCCTGGCGCGTCCTCGGCCTCCTGGTCGTGCTCGCGCTCGTCACGCTCGGGATCCTCTGGCTGTCGCCGTCGAGCGACTACATCCTCCTGCCCGACCGCGCGCACCCGGTCGCGCCGCTCGTCGAGGTGCAGGGCGGGCACGACCGGCCCGGGCCCGGCGAGATCTTCTTCGTCGACGTCTTCGAGCGGCGGGCGTCGGAGCTCGAGTCGCTCTTCCCGTGGATCCACGAGGGGGCGACGCTCGTGCCGGCGAAGCTGCTCGTGCCGCCCGGTGTCAGCGACCGGCAGGCGCACCAGGCCGACCTGCGCGCGATGCAGATCTCGCAGCGCGTCGCCGCCGCCGTCGCGCTGCGGCAGCTCGGCTACAGGGTCGTCGCGAAGCCGGCCGGCGTCATCGTCGACGCGATCGAGCAGCAGAGCCACGCGCTCGGCGTCCTCCACCCCGCCGACGTGATCACCGCCGTCGACGGCGTCTCGACGCCGACGATCTCGTCGCTGCGGGCGCAGATCGACAAGCTGAAGCCCGGCGACCCGGTGACGCTGCGCGTACGGCGCGGCGACAAGACGACGACGGTGCGGATCCGGACGATCGCCGACCCGCTGCGCACGGGCCACGCGATCGTCGGCTTCTCACCCGACCAGGCGGCCGACGTGAAGCTGCCGCTGAAGGTCCGGATCGACGCCGGCAACGTCGGCGGGCCGTCCGCCGGGCTCGCCTTCACGCTGCAGGTGATGGCCGAGCTCGGCCGTAACGTCACGCACGGCTACAAGGTCGCGGCCACCGGCCAGATCGAGCTGAACGGCGCCGTGACCGCGATCGGCGGCGTCAAGCAGAAGACGTACGGCGTCCGCGAGGCGAAGGCGGACGTGTTCCTGGTGCCGGTCGACGGCGGCAACGCGGCGACCGCGAAGCGCTACGCGGGCAAGCTGCGCATCATCCCGGTGACGAGCTTCAAGCAGGCGCTGAGAGCGCTCGCCGCGCTCCCCCCGAAGGGCTAGCGAAACGACCGGAAAATCGTCAGTTTTCGTCCCCGGCAACGCTTGGATCCGCGCCGCTGCAGCCCTAGGATCCCCTCCGTCCGCGTCCCCCGCCTACCAGAGCGAGCAGAATTGTGAGCAAACGATCTGAAGCAACCTGCAGTGAGTGCTATTTCCGCCGCGCCGGGCTCTGCGCCCTTCCCGGCGAGACGATCTGTCCGACCTTCCGCGCGCAGGCGGTCGGGAAGCTCGCTCCCCCGCCGCAGCCGCGGCTCGTGCCGCGGACGCTCGCGGCGTACGCAGCCGCATAGACTGCGGCGCATGCGGGTCCGCCGCCGGCCGAATCTCGACACGCAGCAGCTGAACGAGAACTGGCAGCCGAAGCTCTACGGGCGGCTGATCGCGCTCGTGATCCTGATCGCGTACGCGATCGCGTTCATCCTCGAGAACAGGACGCCGGTGCACCTGCACTTCGTCTTCGCGACGGCGCGCGTCTCGCTCGTCTGGCTGATCCTGCTCAGCCTCGCGATCGGGCTCGTCGGCGGGATCCTGCTGGCGCAGCTAGAGCGCCGGCGCCGCCGGCGCGCCGGCTAGGACGCCGGCGAGGCGCTCGACCCCCTCGCCGATCTCCGCGGGCGAGACGAAGCTGAAGGCGAGCCGCAGCGAGCGGCCGCCGCTGCCGTCGGCGAAGAAGTCCGTGCCGGGGACGAACGTCACGCCCGCGGCCTCCGCCTCGGCGAGCGCCGGCGCCTCCGCCGGCAGGTCGACCCAGACGAAGTAGCCGCCCTCGGGCCGGCTCCACGTCGCGCCCTCGGGCAGGTGCGCCTCGAGCGCCTCCAGCATCGCGTCGCGCCGCGCGCCGAGCAGGCCGTTGACCCGCACCAGGTTCGGCTCGAAGTTGCCGCGTCGCAAGAACTCGTGCACCGTCGCCTGCGTCAGGAACGGCGGCGAGATGTAGGTCGAGACGGCGAGCGCCTCGATCTCCCGTGCCAGCCCGTCCGGCAGGACGAAATAGCCGACGCGGACGCCCGGCGCGACCGTCTTCGAGAACGACGACGCGTAGGCGACGCGCTCGCCGCCCGCCAGCTCGAAGATCGAGGGCAGCGGCTCGCCGTCGTAGCGGACGAGCCCGTACGGGTCGTCCTCGAGCACGAGCAGGTCGTGCTCGCGCGCGAGCTCGGCGACGCGGCGGCGGCGCTCCTCGGAGAGCGTCCGCCCGCTCGGGTTCTGGAAGGTCGCGATCGTGTAGAGGAACGCCGGCTTCTCGCCCTCGCGCAGCGCCTGCTCGAGCGCGTCCGGGTCGAGCCCGTCGTCGTCCATCGGCAGCCCGACGATCTCGGCGCCGAGCCGGCGGAGGATCTTGATCGGGCGGTCGTACGTCGGCGCCTCGACGAGCACGCGCGTCCCCGGCCGCACGAGCCGCTCGGCGAGGAAGACGAAGCCCTGCAGCGAGCCGCTCGTGACCACGACGCGGGACGGCTCGACGCCGTGGCGGGCGGCGATCCACTCGCGCAGCGGGCCGTAGCCGCCGCCGGGCCCGTAGAGCAGGACGGCGGTGCCGTCGCGCTCGAGCGCCGCCTTCGCGCAGTCGGCGAGCTCCTCGACCGGCAGGCACTCCGGCGCCGGGACGCCGCGCGCGAACGAGATCGGGCTCATGCCTCGAGCGTAGCGAGGCCGTCGGCGAGGCCGCGCGGCTCGTACCCGAGCTCCCGCCGCGCCTTCGCGTCGCTCGCCCAGTACGTCACGCCCGCCGACGCGGAGATCAGCTCGCGCAGGTTCGGGCCGGTGCCCATGACGCGGCCGACGAGCGGGCCGAAGGGAACGAGCGCCCGGACGAGCGGCGTCGGCACGGTCAGCCACACCGGTTTCGGCGCCACGAGGTCGAGCATCTCCGAGAGCCGCGTCAGCTCGCCCCCGAGGACGTACGACTCGCCGATGCGCCCGTGCGCGTGGACGAGCAGCAGCCCGGCGGCCGCGTCGTCGACGTGCACCGCGTTGACGCCCACGTCCGCGAGCGCCTTGAAGCGGAGCTTGCCGGCACGCGCCAGCGCCAGCTGCTGCCCGAGCTCCGAGTGGTCGCCCGGCCCGTAGATCGCCCCCGGCTGCGCGATCACGACCGGCGCGCCGCGCTCGCTCCGGTCGACGGCCGCCCGATGCGCCTCGTACTTCGTCCGGTCGTACGCCGAGAGCCACCCGCCCGGCGGCCGCTCGTACGTCTCGTCGACGACGGCGCCGTGCGTGTTGCCGAAGACGTTCACCGTCGACACGTGCACGATCCGCGGCACCCGCGCGTCCCACGCGGCGTCGAGCACGTTCTCCGTGCCGCGGACGTTCGTCTCGAACATCGCCGCCCGCTCCCGCGCCGGGATCCCGACCCGGTAGACGGCGGCGAGATGGAAGACGGCGTCGCAGCCCTGCATCGCGCCGGCGAGCGCGTCCCGGTCCGAGAGCGGCGTCGTCCCGCGGTCGAGCGCGACCACCTCGTCGCCGCGCGCCCGCAGCTGCTCCGTCAGCCGGCCGCCGAGGAACCCCGTGGCGCCGGTGACGAAGGCCCGCACGGGGGCTACTTCATCCGGTCGGCGACCAGCTGGGCGACCTCGGTCGGCGTCGTGCCGACCTGGATCCCGCGCGCCTCGAGCGCTTCCTTCTTCGCCTGCGCCGTCCCCGAGGAGCCGGAGATGATCGCGCCGGCGTGGCCCATCGTCTTGCCGGGCGGGGCCGAGAAGCCGGCGATGTAGGAGAGCACCGGCTTCGTCACGTGCTCCGAGATGTAGGCGGCCGCCTTCTCCTCCTCGTCGCCGCCGATCTCGCCGACCATGACGATCAGCTCCGTCTGGTCGTCGTCCTGGAACTTCGCCAGCACGTCGACGAACGAGGAGCCGACGACGGGATCGCCGCCGATGCCGACGATCGTCGAGTTGCCGAGCCCGAGCTGCGTCAGCTCGTGGCCGATCTGGTAGGTGAGCGTGCCGCTGCGCGAGACGAGCCCGACGGCGCCCTCGCTGAAGATCTCCGCCGGGATGATCCCGACGTTCGCC